>NZ_QPEQ01000001.1:2222763-2540300 GCF_009455625.1 Paraburkholderia bonniea
TTGCCATTTATCGCCTTCTTTTTGTTCCAGCGTGACCGTCACGCCGCTAACCGGTGTACCCGTCTGCAAGCTGAGAATATGCACGCTCAGCGGATTACCCACCGCCATGGCAACCGTCGACAGGCCCGCAAGCGCCAGTGCAGCAGTGAGTTGTTTCAATGATTTCATCAGTGTCCTTTAGAAGGTCGTGGGCAAAAAGGTAAGGATGCGGATGGCTAAACGATCCGTCATTCATCAGTCGTTCGGGTCAAGTTCAGGCACGGCCGCCAGCGCGGCAAGCGCGCATGCGCGGTCTTGCGCCGCGCCACCACCGCCCGCTACGCCAATGGCACCGACCACTTCCTGATGGGCTTTCAGCGGAATGCCACCGCCCAGCAAGAGCAGCTCCGGCATGCTGGTCAAGTTGCTGGCATCGGGGTTGTTGCGAGCGCTGGTTGCAAACTGCAGCGTGTCACTTTTGGTGGACAGCGCAGTGAACGCTTTACGGCGGCTGGCTTCGGTGTTGTGCGGACCCACGTTATCGGCGCGCTGCATGGCAACCAGATTGCCGCCTCGATCGAGAACCGAAACAACAATATTGCGTCCTTTAGCCTGGCACTCCGCCATGGCAGCTTTAATCAGGCGATTAGCTCCGTCTAGCGAAATGCTGCTTTGTTTCAGCAGCAGGCTCTGCGCATGGGCAGAGGGAGAGGCCATTAGCGCTAGCGCCAGCAATGATGCTGCGGCAAGGCTCGTGGGGGTGGGACGGCAGAAACTGGACAACGGCATACGCATGGGTGATCGCTCCCGGCAATTGACGACAAGGCTGCGCGGTATAACTTGCGCGCGTGAAGTCTGGACCGGCTGGCATGCGTCTGGATATAGGACAGATCTGAGACTGGAATTCAGCACCAGGCGTGTCGCTTGGTCACCCACCCAGCCCACGCGGCAAGCACGAGGACCTGGCCGCCAGCGAGTGACGGTGTATGGCCGCAGAGGCAAAGTCAGAGGCAGAGCAAAGCCGGAATACCTCGCAGAAGGAGTTAAACCTCAACGCCTCCAGCGCCTCAGCATCAGCCGCCAGCCCCGCTCACCAAAAGTCCCCGGGGCGTACGCCAGGCGTGGCCGGCGTTGTGCTCGCACGGGCCGCGCGACGCCGTTGCTGGCTAAAGAATTCCCATAACAGCACGCTCGCATCGGGGCCGATAGCCGAATGGAATGGCACCGTGTCGTCACCGCCGCTCCATGCATGCCCAAGACCCGGCACCTCGCAGAGCTGCACCACCGCGCGTCCATCCCGCACGTAATCGCGCCGGATTACCCCGTCTGCCGTGCTTTCATACACCGGGTCTAGCGCGGTAAAGCGGTTTAAATGAGCCAGCGCCGCCGTCAGTTGCGTCGCGTTCACCGCCGCCACCACGCGATCATCCGTGCCCTGAAGCACCAGCGCTGGCATACCAGGATAGGCCGCGACATCGAGCGCTTGCTCGACCAGCGCGACAGGGTCGTGCCGCACGCCACGGCGCATCACGTCCATCGCGGCGATAGCGGAACGCGCCTCGCCAAACGCCGGCCCGGAATGCAATGCCACCGCCGCAAAGCGCCACGGATAGCGCAACGCTAACTGGGTGGCCAGCCCGGCCCCGGCGGACAAGCCTGCTATATACACGCGTTCACCATCGAATTCATGTTCGACAAGCAGTGCATCCACCAGCGACACCACCGCTCGCGCTTCGTTCTCACCCGCGTGATCGCCGGTGTCGTACCAGTGCCAGCAACGATGGGGGTGGGCATGTTTCGATTGCTCGGGATACACCACCGCGAAGCCAAAGCGGTCCGCCAGCAGATTCATCCGGGTACCTTCAGCGAACGCTTCGATGGACTGCTTGCAGCCATGCAGCATCACGACCAGCGGCATCTGGGCCAGCGCCCGGCCCGCCGGGATATACAAGCCGTATGCCAGATGATTCACCAGCCGCCCCGGGGCAGGTGGGGCCGAATGAAATGAGCGGGTCCACTCCCCGTTCGCCCAGGCAGCGGCTCGAGGCCGGACCCGCGATTCGCGGGCTTCGGTAGCGGGATGCGTGACATCGCGTATGGGGCCGCTCGAATTTTTGTTTTGACGTGGAGTGGGCTGGGCCGGTGGCCCAGCTGTGCGCTTCGCCGCCTTGGTGGCGGCGGGAGGAGGCTGCTGGGTGGCAGTGTGCCACTGTCGGGTCTGGATCTCGACCAGGCGTTGCAAACCGCTGGTCCATAGCTTCGTCAGGCTTCTGGCCATGAGAAAACCTCACAAAAAAACCCGGATTCCGCAGCCAGGCTGGCAACAGCGTATCCGGCAGCACCCTTGCAGGCGCGAACAGGGCGAATGGTGCAAATGGTGCAAATGGTGCAAATGGTGCAAATGGTGCAAATGGTGCAAATGGTGCAAATGGTGCAAATGGTGCAAATGGTGCAAATGGTGCAAATGGTGCAATGCACAATAACATCAATTTACACCTGTCGCGCAAGGCTTCATCTCTGCGCCAATATGCCCCAGGCCACACGCGCCGAGAACAACCAGCAAGCAGCCGCCAGGCCGTGAGCCGACCTCCTGCTAAGCGTGCCGGATGCGGCAAACGCCGTGTGCTTCCGTACCATGTGTTGCCGTATTTTGCTCGTTCGAGCCTCGCCAGCCCATCACGGGAGGAAAGCAAGCCCAAGCTGCCCGGCTATACTCATGGCCGCGTGTGGCGGCACTCGAGTGCGCGGGCCGCGCCGGATCATGACAGCACCATCTCCACTCCGCGCTCCCTGCCTCGGCTTCACCCTAACGTCCAGTCCTGCCGCGCTTTCCACCCTCTTTTTTGCATGTTCGATCTGCCTTTTTATCTCTGGTACCCCGTGACGCGCCTAGGTGGTGTCGCCCTGACGGTGCCGCTCGCGCTGGCAATTGCGCTCTGGCTGGTGCTGGGCTACACGTGGCGCACCGCATGTGCCTGGCTGGGGCTGCTCGGAGGCGCGATTGGTGTGGTCACGCTGAGCAAAATTGCTTTTTTAGGCTGGGGCCTCGGCATTCGCGCGTGGGATTTCACCGGCGTCAGCGGCCACGCGATGCTCTCCAGTGCGGTGTATCCCGTTGCGCTGAGCTTGATGCTGGCCAATCTGCGCGCGCCGGCCCGCTTGGGCGGGGTGTTGCTTGGACTGGCGCTGGGCTTGCTGGTTGGCGTGTCGCGTGTGGTGCTTGAGGCGCATTCGCCAGCCGAAGCCATCGCGGGTTGCGTCCTCGGTGGGTTAACGGCGCTGCTTTTTATCGCGGGCAGCTGGCACGTCCGGCCAAGCCGGTTCAGCCCGTTCGCCATTGCTGTCAGCCTGGCGGCACTCACCTTCGCACTGCACGATGTGCGGCTGCCAACCCATCGCTGGGTCGCGCACCTGGCGCTGACCCTTTCCGGACATGAGCGGCCTTTCGTGCGGGCGCGCTGGAAAGCCCAGCGCAAACAGCCTGCCGCGCCGCCTGCTGCTGCGCCTTCACCTTCACCTTCACCTTCACCAGCCATGCGGCCGAATCCGTTTCACTAGCGGAATTGCGGCCGCAGCTTCTGCTGCAACACGCGAGTCATAGAGTCATATCAACGGCAGCAGCACCGGGCGTAACCCGACACCGCCCAATGCATCCAATCCATCCAATACCTCGATACCTATAAGACAGCTCGTCAGCCAGCGTTATCACCCCAGCTATATTACGATGACGCCTTCGCGCTACCGGGTGCCTACCGCCGCCCCCAATCCATGCATCCAGGCTTGCGTCTGCTGCACTCACGCTTTTTCCCGGAGATTCGCCGTGCTGCTTATGCCTCTGTTCCGCCGCCTGCTGCGTCTGCCCTTCGTCCGGCTGAGTGCCAGCGTGCTGGTTTTTCTCGCGCCGCATGCAGCGCACGCCAGTCAGACGTTGGTGGTTTCCGCTGCGGCGAGCCTGACTCAGGCGTTCAACGCAGTCGGCACGGTGTTCGAGAAGCAGCATCCCGGCACGCAGGTGCTGCTCAACTACGGGGCCTCTGACGTGCTGATGCAGCAAATTGCCCATGGCGCGCCGGTCGATGTGTTCGCTTCAGCGGATCAAAAAGCGATGGATCGGGCCGTCGCCGAAAACGTCGTCGTCAGCGCCACCCGGGCAGATTTCGCGGCGAACTCGCTGGTTTTGATCGTGCCCAGCGATAGCCGTTTCGCGCCGGCCTCGCTGGCGGCGCTCAACGCACCCAGCATCAAGCGCGTGGCCTATGGCGATCCGGCTTCGGTACCAGCTGGCCGCTACACCCAGGGGGCACTTATGGCAGCGGGCGTATGGCCCGCAGTCAGCGCCAAAGGCGTGCTAGCGGCGAATGTGCGGCAAAGCCTCGACTACGTCGCTCGCGGCGAGGTAGATGCTGGGTTTGTCTTCGGCACCGATGCTGCGTTGATGCCGCAACGGGTGAAGGTCGTGCTAACGGTCGCTACCCCTACACCGATTACCTATCCGCTGGCACAAGTGGCTGGCAGCCGCCAGCCCGCGCTGGCGCAGGCATTTATCGCCTTCGTGCGCTCGCCCGCAGGCCAGGCGTTGCTCAGCCAGTACGGCTTCAAGCCTGCTGTTTCGGTTAATTCGGTTAATTCAGCCAACTCAGCTGCTTCGGTCACTGCCACCACTCCCCCCCCTGCCACCACCATCACACGCTAACCCCGCCACTACTGGATATCTCTGTCATGCAATCTGCCTGGGTTCCCCTGCTGCTATCTCTCAAGGTCGCGGGCTGGGCGACGGCACTCAATCTGGTGTTTGGTGTCGCGGCCGGGTTTGGTCTGGCGCGCTGGCGCTCTGGCGCGCGGGATCTGTTTGATGCGTTGCTGACCCTGCCGCTGGTACTCCCACCCACTGTGCTCGGCTATTACCTGCTGGCGCTGCTAGGGCGGCGCGGCGTGCTCGGCACATGGCTGGAGCAATGGGGGATTCAGTTGGTCTTTACATGGCAAGGCGCAGTGATCGCCTCCAGCGTGGTGGCGTTTCCGCTAGTCACGAAATCCGCCCGCGCCGCGTTCGAAACCATCGATCCACAGCTTGAGCGCGCCGCTCGCACGCTGGGCCTCGGCGAAGCGGCGATCTTTTTTCGCGTCACCCTGCCGCTGGCCGCGCGCGGCATTCTGGCAGGCGGGCTGCTGGCCTTCGCGCGGGCGCTGGGCGAATTCGGCGCAACGCTGATGATCGCGGGCAATCTGCCGGGACGGACCCAAACGCTGTCAGTCGCGGTCTATGCCGCCGTGCAAGCAGGCGATGACCAGACCGCGGCCTTTCTCGTGCTCGTGACGTCGGTGACGTGCGTGGTGATTCTTTTACTGGCGGGCCGGCTGGTGCCGCAATCTGCGCTTGGGATGCCTCGCTGAAATGTCACTCACCGCTCACTTCCGCAAAACCTTCAATACCGCTGGGCGTGTGTTCACGCTTGATGTGGCGTTCACTGCGCACGCCCGGCGGCTGGTGCTGTTCGGGCCATCGGGCGCGGGCAAAAGCCTGACGCTGCAAGCCATTGCCGGGCTAGTGCAGCCCGATGAAGGGGTGATCGAGCTCGATCATCAAACCTGGTTTGACCACGCACGACGTATTCATCTGAAACCACAGCAACGCAAGCTGGCCTATCTGTTTCAGGATTACGCGCTGTTTCCTCATTTGAATGTGCGGCAGAACATCGCCTTTGGCTTGAGCTCTGGCTGGTGCAATCCCGCCGCGCGCGGCGAGCCGGATGATGCGCCCAACCAGGCGCTAGTGGCGTACTGGCTCGATGCGCTGGAATTGCGCGCGCTGGCGGCATTGCGTCCGGCGCAGTTGTCAGGGGGGCAAAAGCAGCGTGTCGCGCTGGCGCGTGCGCTCATCACGCAACCTCGCCTGCTGCTGCTCGACGAGCCGTTTTCAGCGCTGGATAGCGCGCTGCGTCAGCGCATGCGCCATGAGCTGGCTGAGCTGCAGGCGCGGCTGGACATTCCGCTGGTGTTGATTACCCACGATGCCGAAGATCTAGCGCTGTTCGGCGATCAGGTGGTGCAGGTGGACAACGGTCAGGTACGCGACCGGGCAATGGGTTCGGGTCCAAGGCAACCGGTCCAGTTACGCGTGGTTTGAAAACGTGGCACCAGGCTGTATCACACGCTGCGGCCGGTTTAATTTTTCAGGCGCTCAGACACTCAAACGCTCAGAGAGCCAAACCTTCGGCTGATTAATCATGCACGCCCAGAATCACGCTCGACGCCTTGAATACCGCCGTCGCGCGCTGGCCCGGCTTCAGGCCCAGTGCCTCGGCGCTTTGATGCGTCACCACGGCGGCAAGCACCGTGCTGTCATCGAGCGTTAGCGTCACGTCGTCGTTCACCGCGCCGTGCTTCACGCTGGCAATCGTGCCGTGCAACTGGTTACGCGCCGATAGTTTGAGCCCTGTGTCAGTGGGCTCTTGCACCAGCAGCATCACCCACGATGCCTTGATCAGCGCAAAGGCCGCGACGCCTTCGCTCAGGCCCAGTGCAGCCGTGCTGTCGCAGGTCAGCACGGCGGCTAACGTTTGCCCGCCAGGCAGCGTCAAGGTGACTTCATCGTTCACCGCTCCCCGCCGGATCGCCGTGACCGTGCCATACAACTGGTTACGCGCACTTGTTTTCATCCCCATCCTCCCGATTAATTCCCAGTCAGGCGCGAAGCCTTCAATGGCTGCGCCCGCACGTTCAAGAAACCTGCGGTGCTCCTGTTCAATCAGCGCAAACGTCTTGATCAGACGCTGGGCTCGCGCGGTCAGCGTCGTGCCCCCGCCTCCCTTGCCACCGGCCGCCCGCACTACCAGCGCTTCGCCAGCGAGGTTGTTCATCGCGTCGATGGCATCCCACGCGCCCTTGTAGCTCATGCCAACCGCTTTTGCCGCACCGGTGATTGAGCCCGTCGCGTGAATCGCCCCCAGCAACGCCATGCGCGTCGCACCGCCCAGCGTATGCGAGCCGGACTGGAACCAGACCGA
This sequence comes from Paraburkholderia bonniea, assembly GCF_009455625.1. Lineage (NCBI taxonomy): Bacteria > Pseudomonadati > Pseudomonadota > Betaproteobacteria > Burkholderiales > Burkholderiaceae > Paraburkholderia > Paraburkholderia bonniea. The sequence continues at coordinate 2,229,750 of NZ_QPEQ01000001.1, forward strand.
ACCATCGAGTTCGAGCGCAGGCGTGACAGGCGTGGAGGTGGTGTCGGGCATAAGGGGCGGGAAAGAGAGCTTAACGGCAGGGGCTTGGCAGCAAGGGCTAGCGACCACCGCGTTGAGAGAGATAGCGCTCGCGGATTATAGCGAGCGAGGCGGCCGCGTCACTTTGCAGCGGCTAGAGCGTGTCAGGCACTTTGAATAATGGGCAGAGCATGAACGAGCATGGCAAAGACGACGAAGTGCAAGCCGGCCAGGGTTTCAGGCAAGCGCTCGTAGTCGCGTGTCAGTTGGCGGAAGCGGTTGAGCCATCCGAAGCTGCGCTCGACCACCCAGCGCCGTGGCAGCCGCACGAAGCCGAAGCGTGGACAGTACGTCATCAAGCTTCCTGCCAGCCTGTCAGCCAAGATTTGGTTACTCAACGAAATGGTGACGCAAAACATTCGCCCCGCTGAACTCGCGCGGAGATTGCCCCCCTCAGGAAGTGAACCGCCTCACAAATTTGCGGCACACCACTCGCATTGATGGAATTGCTGCGGCCCTTCAAGCAATGGGACGGCATCTTGAAATAAGCGTTGCATGAAGCACAAACCAAAAAGCCTCTCGGCATTCAGGACATAAATTGCTGAATGCCGAGGGACTATCGTCAAGCCACGTAGGGATTCCGAGCACCAGGCAAGTGCTCCCACGGGAGGCCTGCCTGCAGAATACACAAAATGCCGTTCAGTGCTTCGCGGTCACTGGCCGAGCATCGCCGGCCGCCCTTGGGTGACAGCATAAACGCTGGGATCAGTGGCTCTAGCATCACCCATACTTCGTTGCTGATTTTTCTTCTGGACATACAACCAAGATACGGAACCAGTAGCGGCATGCCCAGGTTGCGTTAGCTGCTCTCAACCACGACGTCACTACGGGCACCGTTTAAGCAGGAAATTAATGCAACTCAATTAACTGTTCATTATTGTCGTAATGCTGAATTATCACGGGTGGCAATTTTTCTTCGGCTCTCCGTTCATTAATTGCATTTATTTTATCGATTTTCTCGAGAGAAGCGCCACAACGATAAACAACATTAATACTCCCCAGATTTTCCATCGTATATAATTTATTTACTTCCTTGTACACAAGAATTTTAAGATCAACACCATCGCGAGTTGCCGTGCGCACACTGACCACCTTCTCGGAGTCGAGTTTTAATGCATTTTCAGACGAAAGAGGATCCAGATAAATGGTCAACGCATCAGGCGTTTTTTCTGCATTTAAATCAGGCTCAATTAAATCGGAGCAATCCACGATAGAGTTAAGAACACACAATTCAGAAACCTCGACATTCGAACGCAATTGATCGAAAATGTCTTTTGAAATTTTACAATCAATGAAGGTCAATTTTTTAAGCAATTGGCACTTGCTTAACCAATCAATGTGTTCTTTATTGATTGTTCCCCATGCCACCTCAATCTCTTTCAGGTTAGGCATTTCAAGAAAATCCCCAATATATGGGATCGATGTGGAATTAATCTCGAGTTTCTCGATAGCACAAACTACCGGCTTCTCTGGAGGAAGTTCTCTTGTAGAATTCCCCAGACATTTACGCAATATTCCGAGAAAAGATAGAGAATGTAATTCATTTAAATTTCCAACCATATTTAAAACTTCTCCGGATATTGCCGGGAGATTAATTTTAAGTCTCTTCAAACCAGAAAAACGGGATATTAAATCTCTCACGCTATCAGTATTGTCATACTGACTACACTGTCTCGACGGAACATTTCTATCCTCAACAGTTATCTCCGCAATAGTTTCCGGCAAATTTTTAATTATTTCGCCAAGATTAACCGGACCTCGCCCACCCTGCCGATGCTTAACAAGACCGAGCTTTTCAAGCATTGGTGAGTGTTTAATAGAGTCAGTCAACTTCTCAGTGTCACCAGCATTAAATTTGAGATTAATTTCCCTCAAATTACCACTCTGATCAATCACATGATAATTACTAAGCTCATCGGCAACAAATGGAATGTGACTAGCAGAAAAATAATTTTCCGATGGCTTGATTTTTACTCTGACATCAATTACATCTCGTGATGCCTGGGATAATTTTTCACAAAAATCGATATTCGCGGTCATCGCATCGATAAAAATGGTCTTTTTGCCGGACAATAGACTATCTGACCTCAGACATGAATTTTCTTGGCCTGACTCGCCAATCAATTCAATAAAAATATCGACAAATAATTCAGGAACAAATTCCTTGTTGACATAAATATGGGGATGTTTTTCAAAGACAAGCTCAATTTCCCTCTTAATAATTTCGCGTGATTTTTCTTTACGGAAAATCCCCTGAATCATTTTCCAGCTGGAAGCCTGACTAATTTTTGGATCATCGCGATGATTATCATGCTCAGCGTCTTTTGGCTTGAAAAATTCTGCACCGGCTATTTTTTTCGGTGACACAGTAGAACTCGAAATGGTGACACGAGAATCTTCGGGATTCACCACCTCGACGAATCCAAGTACCTGACCGGGGGAGGACGTGACCTCTACCTGCGCAGTATTTTGCGGGTTGTAATTTATTAATGAACCGGACTTATTTAAGCTTGATGGAGTGGATTGACTCATGACGAACATCTTATTAGATAAAGAAGCTTGGTAACCCATCCGAGTATTAAGTTCCAACTGGGAAAAAAACCACGCTCAGTTCCCGATGTGACCTGCCTGATTTCTTCGGGCCATTTCAATCTTGGAGAACGGCCTCGGTTGCTTCAGTTGAACAATGCCGCTGCTTGAACTCGTCGGGCGATACCGATGCACAACACCGACCTCAAAAAAGCACTGTTGAGGGCATCAAAAAGCAACTTGGCCTGAAATAATAAGCGAGGTATTTATGAAATTTCCTGTCACCCTTACCCCTGATGAAGCCGATGGCGGCTTTGTTGTAACGTTCTCCGACATTCCTGAAGCTATTACTCAAGGCGAGACCACCGAAGAAGCGCTTGCAATGGCTCAGGAAGCACTTGAAACAGCGATGGAATTCTACTTTGAGGACAAACGCGTTGTGCCCACGCCATCGAAGCCGAAGCGTGGACAACCCGTCATCAAGCTTCCGGCCAACCTGTCAGCCAAGATTTGGTTACTCAACGAAATGGTGACGCAAAACATTCGCCCCGCTGAACTCGCGCGGAGATTGCCCCCCCTCAGGAAGTGAACCGCCTCACAAATTTGCGGCACACCACTCGCATTGATGGAATTGCTGCGACCCTTCAAACAATGGGACGGCATCTTGAAATAAGCGTTGCATGAAGCACAAACCAAAAAGCCTCTCGGCATTCAGGACATAAATTGCTGAATGCCGAGGGACTATCGTCAAGCCACATAGGGATTCCGAGCACCGGGCAAGCGCCCGAGATGTTACGAAAAATACTTTTCACGAGTCGGGCCCATGGAAATCGGCGCTCTGCCGCACATCCGCTTCGCTCCTTACGCATGACTCTGCAGTGCCGGTTTGAATGTCACTTGCCGACCCTGAGCCGTCCTTCGGCTTTCACGAAAGTGGCCGTTTAACCTCAGTTACGCCAAGGATTCCAGTCATCGCTGAGCCAGATCCGGATGACTCACAAATCCAGCGCAACGCCACTGCGCCGGATAAGGCTAATCGGGGGAATCATGACTGACAGCAATGCTGCGCTCAGATAGTCTTGCCCTCCCTTACCGTCGCCATCATCTGCTCGCACCCCCTGGATAAATAGCATATTCATTATCGTGCTTTAATAAATTGAAAAGAATATCATTAATATTGCAAACGCAATAATCAAACGTAGCAATCAAACACAATATCATACCCCATCTCTTCCTTAAAATATTTTTTAAAATTATCATCACGAAATACATCACGCAATAAATAATCATGCATAAATCTCAGCTTTTGTATTTTTGGCATTTTCTTTTTACATTCCCAACCAAAATCGACAAAACGATCTTCCCAATCATACGTCAAATTGATGCCCGTTCCAAAATAGTCAAATTCAAGCAACTCTGGAAAATTTCCTATTCCATCTAATTTTAGATCGCGCCCGTCATCATAAAGGAAATACGTTACCGACTTACTCTCAATAGCCGGGCTTATTTTACCACAAATACTGGATAATGTCAGATCCAAATTTTTTAAATTACTCATTTTCGATATTACATCGAGACCCCCATTATTAAGTCTATCAATATCAACACCAAGCCTTTTCACTATTCCCTTAACAATATCAGGCGCTAAAATTTGATTCAATATCTCACCCGATTTAAAGCGCATGTGCGGCAATCTAACTGAGTGAATTTGATCAGTCTTTATTTTCAATAAAACATCAATCAAAACAGGCAGATACGACTCAGCGTCATATGGCAGTAAACCACCTACACTAATTCGACTCCGTACATTTTTCTGATCTGCGCCAAGTAAAAAATTTTCCAGCTCACTTTTCAATTCCTTTTTCTTCTCGGAAGACAGCCATTCGTTATTATCCCGCTTGAAATCAGGCAGACATCGGTGTTTATCGTATTTTCTAAAAATCTCAACTACTTTATTTCCACATTCCTCTATCTCTTTCCTTGACTCATCCTGAATTTCTATTCTTTTATCGGGCTCTGGCCGCTCAGCGAAATCAAAAATATGCTTCCTCAATGTTTTATTTCTCCACATTACCGAGAACCAACTAGTATTTTTTGTTGAATGGTCTTGTCCCTCCGTCTGCTTCATGTCCGTATTCGTCACCACCTTCGGCTTCGCCGGAGAAATCTGGGTTGTCATGTCAAGAGCCTTGGGCATGATTTCATCCTGACAGACCCTTCCTATGGCCGGAGGCACTACACTCGCCACACGACCCAGAGAGTCTTCCCGAGGCGTCACTCCTGGGGGAGGCAAATTAAGAAGGCTACGATCGCCTGAATTAACGGGATGCTTGACAGAAAAATTTCCTTGCATTTATTAACCTCGTTTAAGTTTTATTAAAAATGAAGCACATTTTTTAATTTTCACAACGTTTTTTCAGCGCAAAAATTATTCACCGAAAAATGAAATCCATAAAAATTTAGCAAGATTTTTCAGCTTCACGAGATGAGAAAAGCACCCATCTCCCAGCTCGCTCACTCCTGTCAAATTAAAATTCAGAGCAACCAGATTTTTCGGCAAAAACCCTTGCACTTTAGCCAACAGATGATCACTGAGATCCAGCATGGTTAATTTCTGAAGCGGCCGACAATCAAGTTCAATCAATTGATTGCGGGACAAATTTAATTGCTGAAAATTTCTGAACCAGCTCTCCGGAGCTTTCGCAATAGAACTACAAGCCATATTAAGTTTTACAAAATTAACTGTCAGACCAGATGGAATTTGCGCCCCCGGATTTTCGCTCAAATCAAGAGAAATCAGCCTCTCACCCCATTCGCCAGGCCATTCAGCAAGTTGAGAAAAAATGATATCAAGATGCGTTATCCCGGGATATAAATGCGCAGACCAAGATGAAATTTTTGAATAATTCTCAAAAATACTCAAAAATACTCAAAATATCCCCTGGCAAATTGCTGGAAATTGAATTTAATCTACCACCATCAAATCCCGGGCCGTCCAAACAAATAATGCCATTGCCCCTTTTCAACCTATCCAGCAGCGCGTCCCGGACCCGCCAAAGTTGCTCAAATGCATGTCCGCCAACTCACTCCTGAGCCATATTATAATTTTTGGCAATTTAAAAATTTTTAAATCGTTTTCACTCATCCTGCCCTGATTTGAATAACGCCTAAATTCCAATAACACACCAATCTCGCATTGCCGCCGCCCCAAGCCAACCAAATTATGGTTCCAGCCAACTGTTTTCGCCTCCCAAATTAATTCGTCCCGCATTCGAATTACATAATTTCCGACTCGGCCTGAATATTTTATAGTCATATATACATTCACACTTAATCAAAATTAACTGGCTTTTACTTTTTTTACTCCGCCTTGAGTAACGTTTCCCGCCTACTGGTTCCGCCAAGCCATAACATCCAAGCAGCGCTCGCGCTTTGCACTGCAACGACACCCCATCCGGCCTAGACGATTGCATCAAGCCGCCGACACCGTATTCACAGATAACTGCCGCTGCGACGACGGGATGCGCAAGGAAAACCAGCGGCACCTGCTGTGGTTGATGGGCGATCTAGAGGGTGTTAGGTACTTTTGGTCAGACCTGTTAACGTGGCGGAATGACAGCACGCAAACCCTACCCGGCGGATGTATCGGATGAGGAATGGAGCTTTGCCGCTCCGTACCTGAGCTTGATGAACGAAGACGCTCCCGCAACGCCGAAATGAACTGCGCGAAATGTTCAATGCGCTGCGCTGGATGGCGCGAGCGGGTGCATCGTGGCGCATGCTGCCGGCCAACTTCGCGCCGTGGGAACTGGTCTACCAGCAAACGCAACGCTGGTTGAACGCGGGTTGCTTCGAGGCGATGGCCAGCGATTTGCGCTCGATGCGGCGCGTGGCGCAACGGCGTCAGGGCCAGCCCAGTGCGATTATCCTGGATGGACGCACATTGCAGCCCACGTGTGAAAGCAGTCCGCGTGCAGGTTACGACGGTTACAAGCGCAAGCGAGGCAGCAAGGTACACATGGCTATCGACACGCTGGGGTTGCTGCTCGCGGTGCACATCACGCCAGCCAATGAGCAGGAGCGTGCACAGGTGGCCGAGCTGGCAAGCCAGGTTCAGCATGTCACCGGGCAGAGCGTGAAAGTGGCGTTTGCCGATCAGGGTTATACAGGTGAAGCCCCTGCACAGGCGGCTCTTGGTGCAGGTATCGAACTGCAGGTCATCAAGCTGTCTGAGGCGAAAAAGGGTTTTGTTCTGTTGCCCCGCCGCTGGGTGGTCGAGCTGGCTCAACCGCTTCAGACGACTGGCCCGCGACTACGAGCGCCTCCCCGAAACCCTCGCAGGTCTGCACTTCGTTGTCTTCGCCATGCTCATGCTTGGTCCATGCCATGCCTATTATCCAAAGTGCCTAACACGCTCTAAAAACTCTTGATTAACAGGCTAGGCCTACCGTGGAACTCGACCCCCGTCAAACCGCCGCCGTGCGAGCCGTGATCGAAACCGGCAGTTTCGAGCAAGCCGCCGTAAGGCTCAATCTCACCGCCTCGGCCGTGTCGCAGCGCGTGCGCGGGCTGGAAATCCGCTTGGGCAATCCGCTCATCGTGCGCACCCGGCCCTGTCGCGCGACGCCAGTCGGGCAGCGCCTGCTGCAATATCTACGGCGCACGGCGCTGCTCGAAGACGACTTCGCCAGCGACCTCGCCCATGCCAGCGAAGCGCTGCTGAGCATCGCCGTGGCGGTCAACGCCGACACGCTTTCCACCTGGTTTTTCCCCGCGCTGGCTGACGTGCTGCTACAGGAGAACGTGCTGCTCGACCTCAGCGTGGAGGACCAAGATCACACGCACGCACGGCTGGCGTCAGGGTTGGCGATCGGCTGCATCACCACCGAAAGCACGCCATTGCGCGGCTGTTCCGCTGAGCATCTTGGGGCGATGCGCTACCGCCTGGTGGCATCGAACGGGTTTATCGCCCGCTGGTTTCCCGAGGGTTTGACTCGTGATGCCGCACGGCGGGCACCGGTGATGCTCTCGTCGCGCAAAGACGCGCTTCAGGCGCGTTTTCTTGAAACCCACATGGGCTTGCCACCAGAGGCTTATCCGAGCCATTACGTGCCCGCCGCGGTGCCACGCTATCTGGCTATCCAGCGCGGCCTGGCGTATGGCATGGTGCCCGAGCTCGAATTTGGCGCAGACCTGGCGCAAGGCCTGCTGCAGGATCTCGCCCCGGCCTTGCCGACTGATGTCGAGCTGTACTGGCACACGTGGAAGGTGCAGTCGCCCCGGCTGGAAAAGCTCTCGGCACAAATCGTCGCGCGCGGCCGCGCGGCGCTCGCGCAGGGCCCAGCCGTGACGGGGCTCGCGCCCGCCTGACAAAGCGCCACCCCTGCGGCTGGAAGACTTTTTCGGGCGTCCACGCGCACGTTACGCGATAGGCCTCTAGAATCCGCACGGTTAGGTTTTTGCCGTGTTGCCGTGTTGCCGTGTTGCCGTGTTGCCGTGTTGCCGTGTTGCCGTGTTGCCGTGCTGCCGTGCTGCCGTGCTGCCGTGTTGCCGTGCTGCCGTGCTGCCGTGCTGCCGTGCTGCCGTGCTGCCGTGCTGCCGTGCTGCCGTGCTGCCGTGCTGCCGTGCTGCCGTGTTGCTAATCCACTGCATCCGCCACGCCCAGCACCGTCACCGTCGCAGTGATGTCTCCCCCCGAACTGGCTCTTATGTCTCCCACCTCCCGCCCCCGCGTCACCCCACCCGCTTCGCTTGCCGCAGCTTCGAGCGCGGCTTCGGCTACTGCGGCCACCACCGCCACGCCACTTCGCCTCGTCGATCTCTTCGCCGGAATTGGCGGCATCCGCCTGGGCTTCGAAGCGCACGGCGGTGAATGCATCTTCACCAGCGAATGGAACCCCTTTTCGCAGAAAACCTACCGCGAGAATCACGGCGACACGCATCCGTTAGCGGGCGATATCGTCACGCTCCCGGCCTCCGAGGTGCCAGAGCACGATGTCTTGCTGGGCGGCTTTCCGTGCCAGCCGTTTTCAATCGCTGGGGTCAGCAAGAAAAATGCGCTGGGGCGGCCGCATGGCTTTGAATGCACGACTCAGGGCACGCTGTTTTTCGATGTCGCGCGCATTCTCGCGGCACGGCGTCCGGCCGCCTTTCTGCTGGAAAACGTGAAGAACTTGCTGGCGCACGACAAGGGCCGCACCTTCGACGTGATCGTGCAAACCCTGCGCGACGAACTGGGCTACGAAGTGCATTACCGCGTGATCGACGGCCAGCATTTCACGCCGCAGCACCGGGAGCGGATCATCCTCGTCGGCTTTCGCGGCAAGACCTCGTTCTCGTGGGACGACCTGCGGCTACCCGAAACCGGCCCGAAGCTCGCCACGATCCTGCATCGCACCGATGGCAGCGAGCCGGTGCTGCCGTGGGACGGCACGCGCTTTTTCGACCATGCCCAGCGCCAGGTGCAACCGCGCTATACGCTCAGCGAAAAACTCTGGAACTACCTGCAGCAATACGCGCAAAAACACCGCGCAGCGGGCAATGGTTTTGGTTTTGGCATGGCCTATCCCGAGAGCGTCACGCGCACGCTTTCGGCGCGCTATCACAAGGATGGCTCAGAAATTTTGCTGTACCAGGGCGAAGCCATGCGGCCGCGCCGCCTGACACCGCGTGAATGTGCCCGGTTGATGGGCTTTCCCGATACTTTCCGGATTCCGGTCAGCGATACCCAGGCCTATCGCCAGTTCGGCAATAGCGTGGTCATGCCGGTGATGCGCGAGGTGGCTCGCATCATGCTGCCGCACGTGCAGGCGCTGCGCGCCCAGGCGGGCCGCACCGCTGGCTGACGATGACGGACGTCGTTGATCGCGCAACCCGCAGCCGGATGATGTCGGGCATCCGCAGCCGTGATACCCGGCCTGAAATCCTGCTCCGCAGCCTGTTACACCGGCGTGGGCTGCGCTTTCGGCTAGACGTGCGCACGCTGCCCGGACGGCCCGATATCGTGCTGCCGCGCTATCACGCGGTGGTGTTCGTGCATGGCTGCTTCTGGCATGGGCATCGCTGCCCGCTATTCAAATGGCCTCAGACGCGGCCCGAATTCTGGCGCGAAAAAATCAACCGGAACCGCAGCCACGACCTGAAAGCTCAGGCCGCGCTCGTCGCCCAGGGCTGGCGCGTCGCGGTGGTGTGGGAATGCGCGTTGCGCGGTGCCAACCGCAATCTCGATGACGTGCTGCAGCAGTTGGTGAGCTGGCTGGAAAGCGATGTGATCGCATTCGAGCAGCGCGGGCCGGGGTGATGGCCGGTGGCCAGAAAAACTTAAGCATGGCTTGGCGCTGATGGCAGAGCCTGCCCGGTAGTGAGCCCGCACCCCGCCGCATCGCTATATCACATCACTCACAGATGCATCCACTGGTTCTCTGGAACTATTTTTTGCTTATTGCCACTTAAACAGACTCGATGACGATAAAGAGCATCGGTACGCCAGCGGTTTTTCAGCTATTAGATATTCAACCGTAAAATCAATATAAATAATTTATATGTACAACGTAAACCAACATAAAAGAAAAGCCCCTGAAGATTCCTCAAGAAATAATTCATCAACAAATTATTCATCATCAAGTTTTCGCTCGATTCAAGTGTCCACGGATAATAACAGGCCACGTTATGAAACGCAGACTCGCAATAATTCGGATGTTTCAGTAAAAATATTTGCCACTTCGGTCAATGCCCAGTCAACCAGACCAAAGCATATAAGACTGAGCGACAATAACGCTCAAGAACCCATACCTGAATGGAATTTTCAGCGTCTTGATACAGCAGAAACACTGGGGCAAATTGCGGCGGCCATCAACTCTGCATACTCCAGGAAAAATCCTGTCCCAACTTATCCAACCATCAAAATTTCGCAAGGTGATGCAAACCAGCTTGGCTTTGCCCTGGAACGCGTCATTATCAGTAGCAAAATAAAAGCCTCATCTTTTCTAGAAATTAAAAATCTCGAACATACCATTCTGCAAATTGTCGCGGGGCTAACCTGTTTTTACGATCCAGAAAAAAATCTCTCTGCTGCCTTCCAGCAGATAGATGGTTTACTAAAAAAACACAGCAACACCTTTGTTCCTGATTTTTTTCTACGCCTGTCTCAGTTATTACCACAACTTCATGAGCACTATCAGGTTGCATTGTTGCTTGACAGACTGACCGAGGCACTTTCCCCACATTCAGACGATTACTTCAACAGCTCGGAACTTTCATTTCTGGGCTATTCGACCAGAAACATGATTAGCCAAACCCAAACCGAGAATTTTCTCTCAGCGCTCATTCCAGTTATTGCAAAAATTAAATGTTCTGATTCGATTATACTGGCCCGCATATTAAATGGGGTGCGTTTAATGGGAATCACCAGCAACACCAGCAAGCTATATTCCACGCTGGCACCTCTGTTAAAAAATGCCAATGACTGGAATTTCCAGAGAATCAGCATGGCTGCCGATAGCCTGAGACATGCCAGCAACACGGTAGAAAGCGAACAATTGCGTTCCGCCATTGCCAGATTGCTCACCTCCATCGACTTACCATGCACCAACCGGAATGAGGCTTCATCTATTAGCCGTGGCATATCATGCATTCTTAGCAGTTCAAGAAAATCCAAAGCTACTCCCGCCATGATCGACATAATGAATCTATGCAGCAATTTGATAGATAAAATTTGCAAATACAATATGAGGCAGGAATTTAAAACCGACAACTTCATTGAATCCATGTCTGGCCTGACGGAGACGGGAGATCATCCGGCAGCTCAGCGTTTACGCACAAAATTGATGCTAGTTTTCAATGACCGTGATCATTGGGGACACAATCATACTGCGCGTGTTATCAAGAGCCTGCGCCATTTGCCAACTCCTTCAATCAAGCGCCCCAGCCCTCCCGATGTGTTTTCCCATGAAAACATGGATGATTTATTTAATCTGGCCTCGCAAAAACTCCGCTTCGGCCAACTGCGACACCTTGAAACATTCAAACGTTTTGTGGAAGGTTTTTCCAGAAAAGAACCTTCCTTTTATCTTAATAAACTACTCACCAGGCTTGGAGAATTAATTTCCATCCTCCCCGAGAGCGATGCAAGCGAAGATGAATTAAAATCCCTTTTGAAACTTTCCATTCAAAATATGGATACTTTTCTCAGCAATAAATTTGCCAAAGAACATACCTTGCCAGGCATCGAATTTATTCAAGCTTTAATTAAAAAAATAAATCCAAAATTATTGCCGAAAAATATTTCAGACATATGCGACCCAACATGGAGATTAAATCTTGTCGGGGCAATCAGCTACAATGAAAACGATGCAAAAAAAGATCTAACTAAAAATGTCTACGCTGACGTTCGCTTCGACAATTACTCCACTGCCGAAACAAATATTGCAATCGCGCTCGGAAAACATGCCGATGGAATAGATATAAAAATCGTGAATCGCGCGCCAATTCCAAATTACTCCATAATGTATGGCACGGAAAAATCCAGCCAGACGCATAAGGATCAAATGAAAAATATAATTACGCAATGCGTGAATAGACTCCGCCATCAATTCAGCATCGAATTTAATGATGAAGATGGCGTGGCTCAATTGACATACCTCAAGACCTGATTGCACAGGGTGATGCCATGGCCTGAGGATGATGGGTCCGGGCCTGTTCCGAGATCCATCCAGCCCACCATGGCAGCAAGAAGCCACGACAAAATCAGCAAAACGAAAATCTGGCTTCGTAACCCACCCTCGCCCCTCCCCCATCACCACCCGCCCAATGCCGCTCAAGGCTGAAAAAGCCGGTGATACACTCGTGCGCCTCACGCAGCCCCCTCCCCGCTAAACCTCACGCTGGGTCTCGCATCGAGCTTCACCCCGGGCCTGCGTTCCCCTCATTTCTGCAAGGAGACACCCCACATGACTGCGTTCCGCCTCTGGTCTGACGCTTTCGCCGCGAACGGCTTCATGAGCAAAGCTCAGGAATTCGATAGCAAGGCTTTCGGTGTGGATGGCGGCAATTGTTCGCCTGATTTGCAATGGGAAGCGCCGCCGCCTGGCACGCAAAGTTTCGCGCTAACGGTCTACGACCCGGATGCGCCTACCGGCAGCGGCTTTTGGCATTGGGTGATGGTCAATCTGCCGGCTGATCTACGAGCTCTGCCAACTGGCGCGGGCAGTGCCGATGGCTCGCTACTGCCGCCAGAAGCATTGCAGTTGCGCAACGATTACGGCTTGCCGGGCTTTGGCGGTGCCGCACCACCGCGTGGCGACAAACCGCATCGCTACATCTTCCAGCTGCATGCGATGAAAGTCGCCCAATTGCCGCTCGAGGCCCAGACCACCAATGCCATCGCTCGCTTCATGATTCATCTGAACCAGATTGATTCGGCTACCTATACGGGGCTGTACGAGTTGAAGTAGATAACCCGTAACGGTGCCGGGCGAACCCGCGCAGCAACAGCCTGCGGATGGCGAGCAAAAAGTCTGTTGGGGCCGCGGGTGGTTTGCTCGGGTGGTGCACTCATGCAGCTGGTTCAAGCAGCACCGCATCAGTTAGAGCGTCCATACAGTCATCCTGATTCGCCCTTAAACACTCTTAAACACCCTTAATCCGTTGAACCAGGCTAGCGAATCAGGCTAGCCGCCCGCATCACGCATCCCCCCTGCCAGCGCGGCTGCCCCGCTCAAGCCTCACACGCAACGCAACGCAAAACCACGCCACCCAGCCCACATGTCCGCCCTGCCTCCTGATTCAACTGATGCAACCGGCTCACCCGATGCAGCCAGTTCGCCCCGCGCGTCGCCGCGGGTATCACGTGCATCGCCCCCGTCCGCGCCCACCTCAGCCACTGAACCCGGCCTCGCCGTGCCGCAACGCTACTGGGCAATTCTCGTGGTGGCGCTGGGCGTCACGCTGGCCGTACTCGATGGTGCTATCGCCAACGTTGCGTTGCCCACTATCGCGCGCCAATTGCAGGCCAGCGCCGCCAGCTCGATCTGGGTCGTCAACGCCTATCAGCTCGCAGTCACGATCTCGTTGCTGCCGCTGGCCGCGCTCGGCGACCGGATCGGCTATCGACGGGTCTACCTCGCCGGTCTCATGCTCTTCACCATCGCCTCGCTCGGCTGCACCCTGGCGCAGTCCCTGCCGACACTCGCGCTAGCGCGAGTGATACAGGGTTTCGGCGCGGCGGGCATTGTCAGCGTCAACACCGCGCTGGTGCGGATGATTTATCCCTCCGCGCATCTAGGGCGCGGCATCGCGCTCAATACAATGGTGGTAGCGATTGCCTCAGCGCTCGGGCCTTCGGTTGCTTCCGCCATGCTCGCCATTGCCTCGTGGCCGTGGCTCTTTGCCGTCAACGTGCCGATCGGCCTCGCCGCCATCGTGATCGGCCTCAAGGCGTTGCCCGCCAACCTGAGCCGCAACGACGCGCCTTACGACTACCTCAGCGCACTGATGAACGCTTTTGTCTTCGGCCTGCTGATTTTTGCCGTCGATGGTCTCGGCCAAGGGCAGGCGTGGCCGCAACTCACGGCTGAAGTGCTGGGCGCGTTGCTGATTGGTTATTTTTTCGTGCGGCGGCAACTGTCTCAGCCGGCCCCGCTACTGCCCGTCGATCTGCTGAAAATCCCGCTGTTCGCGCTCTCGATTGGCACCTCGGTGTGCTCGTTTGCGGCACAGATGCTGGCCTTCGTTTCGCTGCCGTTCTGGCTGCAAGACACCCTGGGGCTATCACAAGTGCAAACCGGCTTGCTGATTACGCCTTGGCCGCTAGCGATCGTCGTGACCGCGCCGCTAGCCGGAGTCTTGTCAGACCGGATCTCGGCGGGCTGGCTTGGTGGCGCTGGCTTGTTGCTGCTAAGCGCGGGGTTGCTGCTGCTCGCTACTCTCGGCGCGCACCCGGAGCCCATGGACATCACGTGGCGCATGGCGCTGTGTGGCGCAGGATTTGGCCTGTTTCAGGCACCCAATAACCGGGCGATGCTGGCGGCTGCGCCACGCGAGCGCAGCGGTGGCGCAAGCGGCATGCTGAGCACCGCACGCCTAACCGGGCAAACGCTGGGGGCAGCGCTGGCCGCACTGATTTTCGGCGTCGCGCCGCTGCATGGGCCCACTGTTGCGCTTTATGTAGCCGCCGGGTTTGCCCTCGTGGCCGCGCTGGTCAGCACCTTGCGGGTGACGCCACGCGGCAGCACCGGGCTGGTGCGCTAGGCAGCACCGCTTCATGGCTAGTGCCTTTTGTCTGGCAGGCACGGGGGATGTGACGCTTGCGTCGTTTGCGTCGTTTGTGTCGTTTGTGTCGTTTGTGTCGTTTGTGTCGTTTGTGTCGTTTGTGTCGTTTGTGTCGTTTGTGTCGTTTGTGTCGCTTGTGTCGCTTGTGTCGCTTGTGTCGCTTGTGTCGCTTGTGTCGCTTGTGTCGCTTGTGTCGCTTGTGTCGCTTGTGTCGCTTGTGTCGCTTGTGTCGCTTGTGTCGCTTGTGTCGCTTGTGTCGCTTGTGTCGCTTGTGTCGCTTGTGTCGCTTGTGTCGCTTGTGTCGCTTGTGTCGCTTGCGTCGCTTGCGTCGCTTGCGTCGCTTGCGTCGTTTGTGTCGCTTGCGTGCCGTGCATGACTTGCGTCGCTTGCATGACTTGCGTAGCGCTACGCGGCAGGATGCAGTGCTATGCCCCGCTACGGTACGCAAGCACGAGCGCGATACCGCGTAGCCAGCTAACCCACGCCCGCGAGTTCACTAGCGCATTAATGCCCTAACGCTCCAGCGAAGACCGCAACATCTGCGCGTCAACCCGTCTGACCGCTTTTTCCGTGGCCGACGAAGCGGTGGCGACGTGGCGCAGATCCGCCAGAAAGGTATCGCGCCACACCGACAGATTGTTCTCGCGCAGCAACGCCATCATGTCGGTGTAACGCGCCTGGCGCTCAGCCAGTGGCATCGACAACGCACGCTCCAGCGCTTCCGCCATCTGCGCCAGATCAAACGGATTCACCACCAGCGCGCCCGGCAGTTGCCCGGCGGCTCCCGCGAACTGCGACAGCACCAGCACGCCCGGGTCCTGCGGGTTTTGCGCCGCGACGTACTCCTTGGCCACGAGGTTCATCCCATCGCGCAGTGGTGTCACATAACCCACATGCGCCTGGCGGAACAAGGCCATCAGCAAGTTGCGTTCGTATTTGCGGTTCAGATACTGGATCGGCGTCCAGTTCAATTGCGCAAAACGGCCATTGATCCGGCCCGCCTCGCCTTCAAGCGTTTGGCGAATCCGCTGGTAGGTCTGCACGTCTGAGCGCGTCGGGGGCGCGACCTGCACCAGCGACACGCGTCCATGCCAGTCTGGCGCGTTCAGCAACAAACGCTCGAACGCCTGAAACCGCTCCACCAGCCCCTTCGAATAATCCAGCCGGTCCACGCTCATGATGAGCTTGCGGCCGTGCATGCCGTCGCGCAGGCTGCGCACGGGTTTGCGGTCGGTGTATTGCTCTGCGACTTGCGCAATCGCATCGGGATAGATCCCGATCGGATAAGCCGCGACCTTTAAAAACCGGCTCCACGCATGCAGCACACCGGCGTCATCGACGCTGCCATGGCAATGGCCGCGCTCAACGTAATCGACAAACGCCTGGCGGTCCGCCTCTGTCTGAAAACCCACCACGTCATAGCTGCACATGGTTTTCACCAGTTCCTCATGCGGTGGCACGGAACGCAGCACCTCGGGTGCCGGAAACGGAATGTGCAGAAAAAATCCCACTGGATTTTTCACCCCGAGTTCGCGCAGGCACTGGGCAAACGGCAGCAAATGGTAATCGTGGACCCAGATGATGTCGTCCGGCTCCAGCAGCGCCTGGAGCTGCCGGGCGAGCATCGCATTGACCCGCCGATACCCGGCGTATTCCTGACGGTCATAGCGCGACAGATCGTTGCGGTAATGGAAAGTTGGCCACAGCGTCGCATTCGAAAAGCCCCGGTAATACTGGTCGTAATCGCGCCGGCTCAAGCCGACGGTGGCGTAGGTCACATTGCCTTGACGCTCGATGACAGGCGCTTGCGTCTGCCCAGCGGCTTCACCGGTAATTTCGCCGCTCCAGCCAAACCACACGCCACCGGTTTCCTTCAGCGCGTCCAGCACGCCAATGGCGAGGCCCCCGGCTGCAGGATTCCCTTTCTGGGTTGATGCCACTCGGTTCGATACCACGATTAATCGGCTCATTACGACTCCATCTCATCCATGGTTGAGGTTGCGGGTGGGGATGTTCCGGACACAGACACGCAAGTCTCGTGCCTTGAGCATTCCGGCGAGCCAGACCAAGCTGCAAAGGGGCGGCAAAACCCGGAGCGCGAAGGAGGCAGCCGCCGTTATCAGGAAGCGGCTGCGTTTCGGCTGGGAAGAAGGTAAAGACAGGTACAGACGAGTAAAAACCGCAATTTTTTTGTAACAACTACAGCGGCAGATTGAGTGGGGAATTGAATGAAATTCAGTGCCAGCCGTTGAGGATGCGTGGAATTTCGCGCGGCTGCGGTGGCGGATCGCCAATGGGGGGAGCGGCTGGCTCAGGAGGCTCCCGCGTAGGATCAGGGAGCGGATCGGGCTCATCCGGTAACGGGGGATCGGTCGGCTCAGGACGATGGCACTGAAGCGGGGCAAACCCGATGGAGAAAACGGCGGAATGCCTGGTAGGAAAGTTGCGGGGAAACTCGTGAAACACTCGCATGGCAGGCTCCTCGTTTAGTCACCCAAACCAGTCCGGCTGGGCGGTAACGGTGGCAATGCAAGTCTTGTGCCGTGTGCCGTGTGCCGTACCCGCCAGCAGACCTGACCCTGCTGGCGCGCTACCGCAACTGCCAAAACCCTGCCCAACGCGCATCAAGCCCTCGCCGACTCATCAGCCTGCGCTTCCTGGTTGTATTCGACAAGGCGGTTGTACAAGGTTTTCAGGCTGATCCCCAACACCTCGGCAGCGCGGGTTTTCACGCCACCGCACTGTTCCAGCGTGGCGAGAATCAGTTGCCGGTCGGCCTGTGCCAGCGACGTGCCAAACGCAATCGTCACGGCCGTGCCCGCCGCAGGACGCGCCAGCGAAATCTGCAGCGGCACCATGGCCACTTCAGTGGAATCCACGCTCGACATGATGTAAGCGCGTTGCAGATAATTTTTCAGCTCACGCACATTGCCCGGCCAAGCGTAGCCCAGCAGCATCTCCCGCAACGTCTCGGGCAAATGCTTGCGCGTGCTGTGCTGTTCGTTGAGTTCATCGAGAAAAGCCTGCGCCAGCAACTCCACATCCTTGCCCCGCTCACGCAACGGCGGCAGGCCAATCGGGAACACGTTGAGCCGGTGGTACAAATCCAGCCTCAAGCGGCCCTCCAGCACCGCCTGCTCCGGGTCGCAATTGGTGGCGGCGATCAAGCGCACATCGGTTTCGATCTCACGCGTGGTGCCGACCCGCATGAACATGCCGGTCTCCAGCACCCGCAACAGCTTGACTTGCAGCTCAGCGGGCATCTCGGTGATTTCATCGAGAAACAGCGTGCCGCCATCCGCCCGCTCGAAATAACCTTTGTGCTGCCGGTCCGCACCCGTGAAAGCGCCACGTTCGTGGCCAAACATTTCGGACTCAATCAGATTTGGCGAAATCGCACCGCAGTTCACTGCCAGAAACGCGTGCTTGCGGCGCAGGCTCAACTGGTGAATGGTCTGTGCCGCCACTTCCTTGCCGGTGCCTGATTCGCCGGACAGCATCACGGAAGCAGCCGTCGGCGCGACCCGGCTGATCTGGTCATACACCGCCTGCATCGGCTTCGAATGACCCAGCATCAAGCCAAAACGCCCCATCCGCCGCAACTCGCCGCGCAGCGTGCCAATTTCGGCTTTGAGGTCGCCCGTGCGCGGCACGCGCGACAAAATCGCCTTCAGCCGCTGCATATTGATGGGTTTCACCAGATAATCGGCCGCGCCCATTTTCAGCGCATTCACGGCGGATTCGACCGTCGCATGGCCGGTAATCACGATAATTTCGATGCCCGTGCGCAGATCGAGCTCTTCCAGCAATTCGACACCGCTGCCATCGGGCAGCTTCAGATCGGTGAACACCACATCGGGCATCTGCCGCGTCAGTTGAATTCGCGCCTCGCGCAAGTCCGCTGCCATCGCAGTGGTCAGGCCGTCTTCCGCGATGATCGCGGCGAGCGCTTCTCGAGTGGCAAGGTCGTCATCGACAATCAGTACGTGTGGCATCGCGTCCCGGAAAGCCCATAGGCAAAAAGAGGAAATGGCGTGACAAGGCCACGCCAGACAGTAACGGCACGCTACAAAAGCGCGCCCATTCAAGCGCTGCGCCAATGCCATGCCGCCAACGTAAAACCATCCAATTTGCATCAAACAGACAACAATACTAACTAAAACTCGATAAAAATCATTCGATTGTTGTCAATTTGTTCATTATACGGATTATTGGGATAAGTTTGAGCACCTGCTGATGCCCCTTTTTTTCAAGCCTCAATAAGGGTTCAGCTCAGCGTTTCGCCTTGCTAGCCATGCGGCCAGCAAGGCTCATGACGAGAAACCAAAACGCGTATGCGCGCCAGCCTCACCCTGCTTCTGCTTCTGCTTCTGCTTCTGCTTCTGCTTCTGCTTCTGCTTCTGCTTCTGCTTCTGCTTCTGCTTCTGCTTCTGCTTCTGCTTCTGCTACGCGCAAAGCAGCACAGCAACGCTCACCACGGCCACAACAATCACGACCTGGCACCCGCACGGCGGCGCTCACGCTGGCCAGCGGCCACGTCAGGTTCACGCAGCGTTCGCACGCCCGGTGCCAGTGAGCCACCCTCGCCCTCCCAGCGGTTCAATTCGCGCACGAGACGCACCTGGGACGCTTGACGTTTTTGCGACCAGTTCCACACCAGGATTCCACCCACCGCAACCAACGCACCGAGTAAGCCAATTTTGGGTCGTGCCATCTCGAACTCCCTTAAGCAAATCAAGCATTGAAAGGATCTTGCCGGACGCTGCACCCAGGTTGCCATCCAGGCAGCAAAGCGCTACGGCAAACCAGATGAATCCGCCGGGATTGCGCTAGCGGCTCGCAAGCATCGTACCTGCTTGCGCCAATCGCTGGCCTGCCACTCTCATGCCACGCGTGCCTGACATGCCAGCCGCGCTTGAAACCAAGGCTCAGCGCTCAAGCACGACGCATCACGGCGAGCTCCGCTCACGCAAGTGCGCCTTGCTGTGTGATGCATGCAAGTGGTTAAATTGTCCGCCGCACACGCCAAAGTTACGTAGTTGACTGAATCATCTGACTGGCACAGCGAACCAGGCCAGCAAACTAGCCAGCACGCTGAGATGCTTGCAACCGCAACCCTGAGCTGCCCTCGACCCTTTCACACCACGCTTTGCGCATAGGACACCTGTTTATGGCGTCAATCGATCCGGCCACACTGGCCGCTGCCGCGAATACCGCCTCTTCGAAGCCACGCGCGGTCCCTCACGTCGATGGCTTGCAAGCCTACGGCCTGCTCTATGGCACCTCGCCCGTGATGCTCGAGTTATATGCACAGATCGAGCAGGTCGCCGCCACCGACGCCACCGCGCTGATCGTCGGCGAATCAGGCACTGGCAAGGAGCTGATCGCCCGCACGATTCACCTGCACAGCGCACGCCGCAGCGCGCCGTTCATCACGGTGAACTGCGGCGCCATTCCTGACGAACTAATCGAAGCCGAATTGTTTGGCCACGAAAAAGGCAGCTTCACCGGAGCGGTGCAAGGACGCATCGGTTATTTCGAACACGCCAGCGGCGGCACGCTGTTTCTCGACGAAGTCACCGAAATGACCCCGATGCGCCAAGTCAAACTATTACGCGCACTAGAGACCGGCAGCTTCTACCGGGTAGGCGGCAGCGATCTGGTGCATAGCGACGTCCGGGTGATCGCCGCGACCAACCGTGATCCCTCGCTGGCGGTCAAGGAAAACGGCTTGCGCGAAGATTTGCTGTACCGGCTCGCCGTGTTCCCGCTGCGGGCTCCACCGCTGCGAGAGCGGGAAAACGACCGGGAGCTGCTCGCGCAATATTTTCTGGGCGAACTCAACCGCCAGGAAAACACCTGCAAGACGTTTAGCAAACGCGCGTTCGACACCCTGCGTGGCTGGACCTGGCCTGGCAATGTGCGCGAGCTGAAAAACACGGTCTACCGCGCCTTCATCCTCGCTGAAAAAATCCTTGAGCTACCGCACCCGCATCAAACATCCCGAGTCAAAAAACCCGTCACGCTTGGTGACGCGATGAACGTCTGGGTCGGCACTCCGCTGGCCGATGCGCAACGGCAAATCATCCTCGCCACCCTCAAATACTGCGACGACGACAAGCGGCGCGCCGCCAAAGCACTCGGCATCAGCCTGAAAACGCTCTACAACCGCCTGAGCGTCTACGACGCTGCCGACAAAAACAGCGTGATCGGCCTCGACGACGACTATCACGGCCAGTACTAGACATTGCTACACGGCGCTGCACGGCCACGCCGCAGCGCCCTTCATTAATCTTGAAAAGCACTGCCGATCCTTTTATCTGATTGCAGGCAACACCCCCTCTTTATCCCCAAATAAATCCCGCTGAAATCATGCGAAAAAACTCGGGATTTTTCCGTACTTTTCTGCCCCACAGCGCAGATTTAAATTTCACTTTTCCTGCATTTTTCTTGTGCCATTTTCCAAAGGTATCCTGCACAATGCCCGTCGGAATTTACACAGCAGTGCGATTGGCTGTGTTCGAGAACCATCCGGCAGCAAGGAATGCACTATGCAAAACAGGATTGACCCTCTCCACGTCCGGGCTCGCAGCGCCCTGCTGTTCGCTGCTGCGGGCGCGACCATCGGCCTGAGCGGCTGCAGCTCGCTCTATAGCGAATCCGCGACAACAGGCGCCGGCATCGCAGGTGCCGCGCTCGCCGCCAAAATCACCCAGAATGCCGCTGTTGCATCAGGCATTGGCCTCGGCGCAGTCGCTGCTGCCCGGGCTGGGGTGCAGTATTCGCAACGCGCGATTCACCGCGAAACACAAAACCAGATCGCCAACGCCGCAGGCGCGCTTGAGCCAGGCACCATCGCCACGTGGCGCGTCAAACATCCGATCCCCATCGAAAGCAACGAACACGGCAGTGTCACCGTCAGCCGCACGATCAGCAGCGGCGCGCTCGATTGCAAAGAGATTGTGTTTTCGGTCGACCAGAACGCCAGCAGCGTGTTTTACGTCGCGGCGATCTGCCGCGATGGCAGCACATGGAAATGGGCCTCAGCCGAACCCGCCACCGAACGCTGGGGTGCCCTGCAATGACACTGCGACTGAAACTGGCGGGATGGACCTTAGGCCTCAGCCTGAGCGTGCTGGGCAGTGGCTGCGCCTCGGTGGGTGCGGCCAGTGGTGCAGCAGCGGGCATGCTATCGGGTCTGGCGAGCGCCAACCCGGCGGTCGGCATTGGCGTGGGGATTGCGGTGCAGGCCGTCACCGACGAAGCCGTCAACCGCTATATGAAGATGATGCACAGCGACCAGCAAGCGGTGATCGCCACGCTGGCTGGCAGCCTGGCGGTAGGCCAGGCAAAGCCGTGGCAGGTCAAGCACACGTTGCCAATTGAAAATGGCCGCGGTCAGGTCCGCGTGACCCGCGCCTTTAGCTCAGCACTCGCGCTCTGCAAAGAGTTCGTGTTTTCAGTCGCGCAGAGCGCCAAACCGGATGCGCCCGAGGCGTGGTACACCGCCAGCGCCTGCCGCCAGCAAGGGGGTAATGGCTGGAAATGGGCCTCCGCCGAGCCCGCCGTGCTGCGCTGGGGCAACCTGCAATAAGCGGTTTGCAATAAGCCGCCTGCAATAACAAATAGCCGCGAGAGGATCGCGGCTTAAAAAGCATCGTGCTTCAAGTTTCGACATCTTCCAGGCTGAAAATTTCAGTCTGGTCGTTGTACGAAAAAATCTCGCCGTAACGGCCCCAGTTGATCACGGCGTCGAGCGTTTCTTCTGCGGCGCTATCCGACAAAAAGTCTTCCAGTTCCTGCTCGAAGCGCACGCGTGGCGCGCGATGTCCGGGCCGCTCATTCAACACTTTCTTGATCCGCGCGGCGAGCGGCACATGGCGCAGCAAATGTTCAGCGAACATCAGCTTGCGCTCCTGGGTGCCGAACTCCGCGAACACCCGGGCCGGTGGCGTCAGGAAAATATCGCCTTCGCGCACATCGGCAAAACCGAGGTGTTGCAGCACTTCCGCCACCGGGAAAAGATCATCCACTTCGAGGTGCAGCGAACGGGCAATCTCCGGCATATCCGCGCGGCCGTGATAAGGCGCGGCAGCCAGCATCTCGATCAGGCCCGCCATCAGGTTGGTGGACACATGTGGCAACCAGCTGCCGAGATCGAGCCCCTTGCGCGTCGCTTCGCCAATCTGGCGCGCGGTCATCTTCGCGTAGATGTCGTCCACCAGACGGCGGAACGCCGGGTCCAGACGGTTGCGCGGATGCTTGAACGGCACCTTGATTTCAGCAATGACGCGCCCCGGATTGGACGACAGCACCAGGATCCGGTCGCACATAAACACCGCTTCTTCAATGTTGTGCGTGACGATCAGCACCGATTTAATCGGCATCCGGCCCTGCGTCCACAAATCAAGCAAATCGGTCCGCAACGTCTCGGCGGTCAACACATCCAGCGCGGAAAACGGCTCATCCATCAGCAGCAACGTCGGATCGACCACCAGCGCCCGGGCAAAGCCCACGCGCTGCCGCATTCCGCCCGAAAGCTCACGCGGATAAGCATTTTCAAAGCCATCGAGACCAATCAGGTCGATCGCCGCCAGCGCGCGTTCGCGCCGCGCCCGTGCTCCCACGCCTTGCGCCTCCAACCCAGCCTCAACGTTTTGCAGCACCGTGAGCCACGGAAACAGCGCGAAGGTTTGAAACACCATCGCCACGCCTTTGGCCGGGCCATCAATCGGCTCGCCCATATACGTGACTTCGCCGTCGGTCGGCTCAATCAGCCCGGCGATGATGCGCAGCAAAGTGGATTTGCCCGAGCCAGAACGGCCCAGCAAGCCAACGATTTCGCCCTCACGCAGCGTCAGGTTGACGTCGTCGAGCACCAGCAGCTCGCCTTGGGTTTTATTGAATCCACGGCACACATCTTTAACCCGCAGAATCTCTACGCCAGTGTGCGGGGACATCGCTGCAGGCGGTGCCGACCCAGTGGGAGCGGTGACAGTTTTAGGGTTTTGCATCACGTTTTGCCTCAATGTTGCTCAGTCGAGTCGCAGCCTGGCTTCGGCATACGCGTACAGCGGACGCCATAGCAAACGGTTGAACAGGGTCACGAACAGTGACATCACGGCAATTCCCATGATGATCTTCGGATAATCGCCCGCCTCGGTGGTCTGGGCGATATAGGCACCCAGGCCATGCGCGACGACCTGGGTGTCACCCCACTGCACGTATTCAGCGACGATGCTGGCGTTCCACGCGCCACCCGAAGCGGTAATCGCGCCGGTGACGTAGTACGGAAAAATACCCGGCAGCATCACCTGACGCCACCATTGCCAGCCGCGTATCTGGAAGTTGGCGGCGGCTTCACGGTAATCGTTCGGATACGCACTCGCTCCAGCGATCACGTTGAACAGGATGTACCACTGGGTGCCCAGCACGATCAGCGGCGACAGCCAGATATCCGGGTTCAGGTGAAAGCGCACGATCAACAGCACGAATACCGGAAACAACAAATTGGCCGGAAACGCCGCGAGAAACTGCGCCACGGGCTGGATTTTTTCCGCCAGCGTGGGACGCAAGCCGATCATCACGCCAATCGGCACCCACACCACCGAGGCCAGCGCGATCAGCAACATCACGCGCAACAGCGTAGCCAGCCCCAGTAAAAACACGTGACCCACTTCATCGAGCGAGACACCCGTGCGCACATACGTCACCACGTAGTACACGACATACACCGTCGCAGCCAGCACAAGCGCTGCCCAGACGATATCGCCGCGGCGCGATGACTGCGGCCGGGCGCGCGAGGCCAGCGCCGCAAACTTCGCGCGACGCCATACCGGCAAGCGCAGCGGCACCCGCGCGGCCTTGGCCAGAAGCCAGCCCAGCGGCACTAGCAAACGATGGATCAAACGCGTGCGACGGACCAGATCGAGCAGCCAGGACTCCGGCGCATTGCCTGAGCTGGTGGTTTCCATGCGGAACTTGTCGGCCCACGCGACCAGCGGACGAAACAGGAACTGGTCGTAGATCAGGATCACGATGGTCATCGTCAGAATGACCCAGCCAACCGCATGCAGGTTTTTGCCTGCAATCGCCTGCGCCAGATAGGCACCGATACCAGGCAAGGTGATGGTGTTGTTGCCAACCGTGATGGCCTCGGACGCGACGACGAAAAACCAGCCGCCTGACATCGACATCATCATGTTCCAGATCAGCCCGGGCATCGAGAACGGCACCTCGAGCTTCCAGAAACGCTGCCAGGCAGTCAGATGAAAGCCGCGCGAGACTTCATCGAGATCGCGCGGCACCGTGCGCAGCGACTGATAAAAACTGAACGTCATGTTCCACGCCTGGGCGGTGAAAATGGCGAAGATCGCCGCCAGCTCGGCACCCAGCACGCGCGCCGGAAACAGCGCGAGAAAGAACGTCACGGTGAACGAGATATAGCCCAGCACCGGTACCGATTGCAGGATGTCGAGAATCGGTACCAGCACCTGCCCGGCCCGGCGGCTCTTGGCCGCCAGCGTGCCGTACACCAGCGTGAACACCAGCGAAGCGACCATTGCCGCGAGCATGCGCAGCGTGGTGCGCATCGCGTATTCAGGCAAGTTGGCCGGGTCAAGCGAGATCGTCTGGGTTTTGAGCGTCGAGATGGGCGCCATCGTTTCATGAAAGCCGATGGCCGCCATCGCAATCACGCAGATAATCAGCGGAAATGCAACGAAGTCCCAGCGGTTAGGCAGCACCCGCCACGCGGAAGCATTGGCGGTCCGGCCCGGATCGAAATCCATCACAGGCCCTCCTGAGGTAAAGACGCTGGTTTGATGCCATGGAGCAAAGGCCAGGCATGACGGTTAAAAACACGTTCCGAACGGTGGAAATCAGACATGGCAAACGCTTGGGCGCGATGATTCGTTGGCGTGGACAACGCGTGGACCGGCAAAGGTGCGAATCACAACCAGGCCGGCACGACACTACTCAATCTTTATTTCAAACGCCGCCATCGCGGCGTCGGGCTGGCATTTAGCGCAAGCGGATAGAATCGCCCATGGTCAGACGGGCAGGCACGGGATCAAAGCGCTCCGAACGCTCCAAAACGCCGAAAGCCCAAGCCGGACATCAGAGCGTGGCGTCGCCGGCAGGCCATCTGCAGACCATCGCAAGCATCAGGCATCAGGCACACTAGTCCGGCGCATGTTTGCCGCACCCAGGGCACTACAAAAGCATCACAGCGGCATAGCGGCATAGCGGCACAACACGCGCCCCCACAGGCTCAAGCGAACCTCAGACGATGGGACCAGTCGATGAACACAAGCCTGATGCGCCGGGTGTCTGGGCCAGCCAGCTTTGTGCTGGCGCTGGCGGCATGCTGGTTTGCAGCCAGCCTCATTGCGGACCGGATGGTACAGCAAGAGCTGAACACCGCAGTCCAGACCCAGAGCCGGATTACTGCCGCAGCAGTAGACAACATGGCCGAGGTGATCGCCAACGATCTGGCGATGTCGCGCGCCATCCCCGCGACGCTGGCCGAACTCGACACCATCCAGCGCGTACTGGCGCAATCCCGGAATTATGCCGTGAAGCCTTCCGCCACGGAACCCGCCTGGCGCAACAAAACATTAAAAACTTCTCAGCTGGCACTAGTCGGCCATTTGCTGCAAGACGCCCAGGGCTTCTCCGGGCTCGATGCGATCTGGCTCATCGACGACAACGGCCGCGGCATTGCCACCAGCAGCCGGCACAGTCCCACCTCGCTCAACGGGCTCAGCTTGCGGCAGCAGCCCTGTATGGCCCAGGCCCTGCTGGGGGCCTTCAACGAGACTTACGGCCTGGATGATGACGCCACCGCATCCGCGAGCCAGCGCGGCCCAGACAACCTCGCCAGCGCAGAGTCCGGCATTTTCATTGCGGCACCGGTGTATGACCACGGCGTGCTGGTCGGCGCGCTCGGCGCGAAACTCGGCCTGGCGCGCCTGCGTCACTGGGTGGCGCGGCCTGGCGCATTCGTCGCGGATGCCAACGGGGTCGTCATCATGGCGTATGACCGCGCGCTCGAAGGCTGGGCATTGCCGCGCAGTCCAGTCATCCAGATGCCTGCCGCCACGCGCATCAGCCTGTATCACCGCGACGCATTTCCCACTCTCACGCTCAACCCAGCGCTACCGCGCATGCACCTTCAGGCGCAGTGGCTCACGGGTGCACTGGCCGCCCAGCTTCATGAAATGCCTAGCCGGCCTCTGCCCGCGCTCTACCAGAACCGCGAAGGGCTGAACTCCGCCCTCTCCGCCCATCTGATCGACCCCATCACCATCTGGCCCAACCTGCTGCGCAACCATCAACGCGACCGCTGGCTACTGTTTCTCGCATTGGCCGGTGCGGTGACACTCACATGGGTCGTGAGCTGGACCTACCTGCGGGAGCGGCGGCATCACCAGGCCGCGCGCCAGATGGCGCAGCAACTGCAAACCGCAAACTCGATGCTGTCCGCCGAGGCGCGGCAAGATGCGCTGACGGGCGCACTATCGCGGCGTTACTTTCTGGCGCTGCTGCGGCATGAAGTCGAACGCGCCCGCGTCACCGGCACGCCGCTGTGCGTGATTAGCGCCGATCTCGATCACTTCAAGCAGATCAATGATGATTTTGGCCACGCGGCAGGCGACCGCGCGCTTGAACATTTCGTCGCCAGTTGCAAAACCAGCTTGCGGAGCCGGGATGCCGTCGGCCGTCTTGGTGGCGAAGAATTCGCCATCTTGCTGCCCACCACACCGGTCCTCGCCGGCATTGAGATCGCTGAGCGCCTGCGCCTGCGGCTCAAACAGCAGCCCCCTGCGGCGCTACCGACACTGGCCTGCGTCAGCGCGAGTTTCGGCGTCGCGCAACTCGCCCCGGATGAACCCGCGGAACAACTATTGCAACGCGCCGATGCCGCGCTCTATGTGGCGAAATCAGGTGGGCGCGACCGCAGCGCAGCAGCACCGCCTCCCGTGAGCCCCTTCAGCGCCGTCTGAGCCACTCGCCAAATCCGGAAGGGCCACTGCGCAAGATGGCCGCATCAGAGTGCAAACCGAAGGCGAGTATCATCAGCCCTCGTCACCTACTGCATAACAGGGAGGTTTGCATGAAGGGAAATCTGGTGATTGTCTGCCGCGATCAGGACGCCAGCGCGTTCGACCAGCTACTGGCTGACTATGGCGCATTCCAGATACGTCTATCGTCCACCACGTGGTATCTGAAACTGGAGATAGCGCCGGAGATCATTCAGGAAGAAATTCTTGAGCGACTCGGCAAGTACACCACGCACTACATTTTCGAAGCCGAAACCGTTACGTGGAATACCGTCGATAGCGACGCCGCCACCGCACTCAACACTTTGTTTGCCGAATAAGCGCATGCCTGTTCACACAGGGCTCGCCGCTTGATTCAAGGGCAACACAACCTCGCTCTCACTTTTTACTCTCAGGCAGCTCAACGCGCCGCGCACGGTTCGCCGCACTGTTCGTTTTAGCCACCCGCCATCGCGCGGCGCGCGCCTGCCTCACCCTTGCCGCACCCTGCCCGCTATCGCTCGCCCAGACTGGTGTCCGCTACAACTGGCAACGCTTCCAGCGGGAACTGCATTCGCACCCTCAAGCCGTGGCCTGCCAGATGGTTATCAATCTCGCACTCCCCGCCCTCACGCCGCACCAGACGCTCGACAATCGCCAGCCCCAAACCGCTATGGCCATTGCCGCCGCGCGCCGGATCGAGCCGCACGAACGGCCTGCTGGCATTGAGCAGATCGTGTGCGGCAATGCCGCTGCCGTGGTCACTCACCTCAAGCACAAAACCCGTCGCCGTGCGTGCCGTCGCTACCACGATCGGTGGTGCGCCATAGGCCTGAGCGTTATCCAGCAGGTTCGAGAGAATCCGGTCAAGCGTGGCGGCAGGCAGGCGAAACGCCGAACCCGCCGTTAGTTCAGTCTGCATCTCCACCGCGCGGGTCGCTGCCGCGCGGTAATGACGCACCACACGCTCGCACTGCGCATCGACTTCGACCACTTCGCTGCGGTCCACCCCATCATGGGCAAACACCAGAAACTGCTCGACGATATGCGTCATTGAATCCACATCGCGCACCACACCATCACGCATTTTCAGATCGTCCATCATTTCGGCCCGCAAGCGCAGCCGCGCCAGCGGGGTTTTCAGGTCATGCGCGACACCGGCCAGCATCACAGCGCGGTCGTTCTCCGTGCGCGCCACAGCCTGCACCATCTGGTTGAAACCATGGGTGAGCTGACGCAGCTCGCGCGGCCCGCGCTCCGGCACTGGCGGCACCGGTAAATTACGGCCAAAACGCGCCACCGCCTGGGCCAGCGAGCGCAACGGCTGCTGCAACTGCCACGCGGCAAAGAGCGCGGCCATCACCGCCGCCGCAAAAATAATGGCCAGCCACGACACCATGCGGTCCAGTGAGCGCGGTGGCCGCAACGCCTGCACTGGCACGACGATCCAGTTGCGGTCGGCGGCCGCCCGCACCCAAAGTGTCGGCGGCCTGCCCGGCGAGCCAACACGTGCTTGCGTGCTGGCTGGTAACCGCTCGCGCACCTCATCGAGAAAATGCTTCAGCGGCAATGGCGCATCAGGACGGTCTTCTGGCACCCCCGCGTCTTGCGGATTGACCAGTTGCACACGCGACGGCAGCGGCTGACCGGGCGAATGCGCGACGTGCTGGCGCACAGCATCGACGACAAACACAGCCTCTTCAACCGCATAGCGGGTTTGCTGCTGATTGCGCTCAAGCCGCATCAGCGCGTACCAGGCGAAATGCGACAGCAACAGCACCCCTACGACCAGCAGCGCGAGCCGCCCAAACAGCGAATCAACCGGGCGTCGCATGCTGCTCGCCATTCGGCACAAAGACATAGCCGCGCCCACGCACCGTCTGGATAAAACGCGGCACAGAAGGATCGGTTTCGAGAATGCGCCGCAGCCGCCAGACCTGTACGTCGATGCCGCGATCAGTGCCGTCATATTCAGGCCCGTGCAGCAACTCCAGCAGGCGCTCACGGGTCAGCGTGCGCATGGCGTGGTTGACGAAGATTTTCAGCAGCGCGAATTCGCTGCCAGAGAGTGTGATGGGCTTGCCCTCGAAATCGAGCGTGCGCGCATGGAAGTCAAGCGAGAAGCGGCCGAACGCAAATGGTTCGCGTTGCTCGGGGGCCGCAGCCGACGGTGAAGTGCGTCTGCGGCGCAATACCGCTTGCACCCGCGCCAGCAGCTCGCGTGGATTAAACGGCTTGCCCAGGTAGTCATCCGCACCCAGCTCAAGCCCGACGATCCGGTCAACATCATCGGCGCGAGCCGTCAGCATGATCACGGGAATGTCGTCGCCTGACGCACGCAGCCGCCGCAAGGCGGTCAGGCCATCGACCCCTGGCATCATCAGATCAAGCACGATCAGATCGGGACGTTCACGCTCTAGCCGACGTTCGAGCGAAGCGGCATCGTGCAGCACCGAAACTTCGATGCCCTGCCGGACCAGGTAAACGCGCAACAAGTCGCGCAATTCGGCGTCGTCATCGACGACAAGAATTTGAGTAGTCATGGGCCGATGTAAATAGTCATGGGCCGGAGTGTAAACCGCTCAAGCAGCATTTTCAGGAAGAAGTAGCGACCAAAGGGTTACTAGTGGTTACCACGAAAGGCACTTGTAATCAGACGTAATCGCCCGCTCAGGTGGTGTAACACAGCACGACGCGGCAGCTCTTACGCTGCGTCTTGTCCGGTGTCAGCAAAACGGCGCAGTGGTAACGGGCCTGGCCAGTCAGCCATGGCCACTGCAGCAGCTCAACGGACCAACAGCCCAACGCGGCCATTTTCTGGTTGCACTGTTGACGTCCCGGCTGATTTTTCAACTCAAGGAGTGATGCCATGTTTGATCGAATTTCCATCCGTTCGGCACGTCTGCTTGCGCTCACCGCCACGGCATGGGCCCTGGCCGTCGGCTCCGCTCATGCCGCGCCGTCTGACGGCACGCAGGACATGGGCATGATGGGTATGGGCATGCCCGGCCATTCCATGCTGCAACAGATCAGCAAATTGCATGGCCAGCTCAATCTGAACGCCGATCAGGAAAAGCAGTGGCAGGCGGCACTCGATATCTCGCAGCAAAACCGCGCTGCTGCACGTGCGAGCCGCGAACAGATGCGCCAGCAATTCAAGGCGTTGCAGCAACCAGCGATTCTTGACCTGAATGCGCTGCACGCGGTTCATCAACAAGCGCAGCAGCAAGCCGCGCAACGTCGTGAACAAACTACCGGGGCTTGGCTGGCGCTCTACAACAGCTTGAACGAGCAGCAGAAAACACTCGTCAGCACCGCGCTCAAGCAGCACTTTGCCAGGATGGAAACGCGTCACGAGAAGATGCGTGAGCGCATGCAACACCATCAGGCGCAAGGCTCAGGCGCGGCAGCGGCAGCGGCTTCAGCGCCAGTAGCTCAGCCATAAAAACATCGCCCCGGCAACGCAAGCTTGCCGGGGCGATGTTTGAAAACGCCGGGAAGCAAAAGCCTCAGGCAACGCGCGTCTGGGGCCCTAGGCCTGAGGTCAGAAACCCACGCCCACTTTCACGCTCAGTCAGCCACGCTCTCACGCCAGTCAGGCGAGATCAAACAGCAACACCTCGGCATCCTTGCCCTGCTCCAGCGTCACCGTCTCCACGCCGCTGATCTTCGCAGCATCCCCGGCTAACAGCACCGCGCCATTCACCGTCAGCGCGCCACGCACCACATGCACATAGGCACGCCGCCCCGGCAGCAGCGACCAGACCGCGCGCTCAGCGCCATCAAACAACCCGCCATAAAGCGTGGCATCAGCGTGAATCGTCACCGAACCATCGCGCCCATCCGGGGTGGCAAGCACCAGCAAGCGCCCGCGTTTTTGCGCTTCATCAAAGCGTTTTTCTTCATAACCCGGCTGGTCTCCCGTGCGCCGCGGCACGATCCAGATTTGCAGCAGATGCGCCGGTGCTTCTTTCGATGCATTGAATTCGCTATGCATCACGCCGGTTCCAGCGCTCATCCGCTGCACGTCCCCCGGGCCGATCGTCGAGCCATTGCCCATGCTGTCGCGGTGCGCCAGCGCGCCGCTCAGCATGTAGGTGATGATCTCCATGTCGCGGTGGCCATGCGTGCCGAAGCCTTGCCCCGCCTCGATACGATCCTCATTAATCACGCGCAACGGCCCAAAATGCATATGCTCCGGGTCGTGGTAATCAGCAAACGAAAAGCTGTGATACGAATCGAGCCAGCCATGATTGGCATGACCCCGTTCAGCGGAGCGGCGGATTTCAGTCATGATGGGTTCCCTGGTAGTGAAGAAACAAGCCCAGTCAATGTAGGGGCGTGAAGCCCCCGGCACAATCTCATTAAAATCACCGCTTTGTTCCATAAATCAGCGTAATCACCAGCTTTGCAGCGCTGGCGCATAGCGTGGGTTCGGGTAGAATGCCGCGCGCCTCGAATATGTCCACTGGATAGGCATGACGTTGCGGCAAGCGGTGTTGTGCCAGCGGCTAATCCGCTGCAACCAGCGCTATAACAGCCGCCGCAGTTAGCCGCCTCAGCTAGCCTGGACGGTTCCCGGCGGCACTAGCCTGTAATACCTTGGCCACACAATTTTGACCTCTGGCATGATGGCGGCCAGCCATCACGCCGGGGAATATTCTGGCCGCGCCATGCGCGGCAACCCGTCAGCAAATTCAGGAGAAACATGAAGAAGTTTGCACTGTGCCTCGCGCTAGCCTTGATGGCCGCCAGCGCGGGCGCCAAAGAGTGGAAAACCGTGCGGATCGGCGTGGACGCCAGCTACCCGCCCTTCGAATCCAAAAGCCCTGATGGCAAGATAGTCGGCTTCGCGGTCGATTTGACCCGCGCACTATGCACCCGGATGAACGTCAAGTGCGTGTGGGTCGAACAGGATTTCGACAGCATGATCCCCGCGCTCAAGGCCAAAAAATTCGATGCCATCGTGTCGTCCATGACGGTCACCGACAAACGCCGCCAGCAAATTGATTTCTCCGACAAGCTGTTTGACGCGGGCACCCGGATGGTCGTGCATGCAGGCTCGCCGCTGCAACCCAACGCGCAGTCGCTCAAGGGCCGCCGCGTCGGCGTCGAACAGGGCACCACCCAGGAAACCTACGCCAAGACCTATTGGGAATCCAAAGGCGTGACCGTCGTGCCCTACCAAAACCAGGATCAGGTCTATACCGATCTGCTCTCGGGCCGTCTCGATGCAAGCCTGCAAGACGAAGTGCAAGCCTCAGTCGGCTTTCTGAAAACCCCGCGCGGCAAAGACTTCACCTGGGCAGGCGCGGCCCTGAGCGATCCAAAAACGCTAGGCGAAGGCACTGCCATTGGCCTGCGCAAGGAAGATGGCGAGCTGAAAGCCCGCTTCAACCAGGCGATGAAGGAAATCCATCAGGACGGAACCTTCGACAAACTCGCCAAACCGTATTTCGACTTCGATATCTTTCGCAACCGCTAGCCTGATGTTCGTCGTGGCTGGCCGCAGGCCATCGCGTGCGTAGTGCATTGCCAGCCACACACGCTGTATCGTCGGAAAACGCGCTGTCTACGTCAGCGCCGCCAAGGACCCTCATATGCTTCTTCAAGGCTACGGCCCGCTGATCCTCGCCGGTACCTGGCAAACCATCGAGCTCGCGCTTTTATCGCTGGCCTTCGCCTTCGTGCTGGGCCTGCTCGGCGCAGCCGCCAAGCTGTCAAAAAACCGGATCTCTTCCAGCGTCGGCACGCTCTACACCACGCTCGTGCGCGGCGTTCCTGACCTCGTGCTGATGCTGCTGCTGTTCTACGGCATCCAGATCTGGCTTAACCATCTCACTGACCTGATCGGCTGGGACCAGATCAACATCGACCCGTTCGTCGCGGGTGTGATCGTGCTCGGTTTTATTTATGGCGCGTATTTCACGGAAACCTTTCGCGGCGCGTTTCTCGCAGTGCCGCGCGGCCAGCTTGAAGCGGGCTCGGCCTACGGCATGAGCGGCTGGCAAGTGTTCTCGCGCATCATGTTTCCGCAGATGATGCGTTTTGCGTTGCCTGGCATCGGCAACAACTGGCAAGTGATGGTCAAGGCCACCGCGCTGGTGTCCATCATTGGCCTCGCCGATGTGGTGAAGGCCTCGCAGGATGCCGGTAAAGGCACGCTGCGGTTCTTCTTCTTCACCTTGCTGGCCGGGGCGATCTATCTCGCCATCACCACGGTGTCGAACTTCGTGCTGATGTACCTCGAAAAGCGCTACTCGACTGGCGTGCGAAAGGCGGACCTATGATCGAGCTGATTCAAGAGTACTGGCGCAACTATCTCTATACCGACGGCTATCGCTTCACGGGCTTGGCCATCACGATGTGGCTGCTGGTGGTGTCGATCGGGCTGGGCTTTTGCCTGTCAATCCCGCTGTCGGTGGCGCGGGTGTCAAAGCGCAAATGGCTCTCGGGCAGCGTGTGGCTTTATACGTATGTCTTCCGCGGCACACCGCTCTATGTGCAGTTACTGCTGTGCTACACCGGGCTCTATAGCCTCGAAGTCATCCGCGCTCATCCCCTCACCGACGCTTTTTTCCGCGATGGCATGCACTGCACGCTGCTGGCGTTCACGCTCAATACCTGCGCCTACACCACCGAGATCTTCGCCGGTGCGATCCGGGCCACGCCGTATGGCGAAATTGAAGCGGCTCGCGCCTATGGCATGTCGCCCTTCACGCTGTACCGGCGCATCATTTTGCCGTCGGCGCTGCGGCGCGCATTGCCCTACTACAGCAATGAAGTGATCCTGATGCTGCATGCCACCACGGTCGCCTTCACCGCAACCGTGCCAGATATCCTCAAAATCGCCCGCGATGTGAACTCCGCCACGTATCAGTCGTTCGGCGCTTTTGGCATTGCCGCTCTGATCTATCTCGTCATTTCATTCGCGCTCGTCTGGCTGTTCCGTGCAGCCGAACACCGCTGGCTCGCCTATCTGCGGCCGCAGGGCAAATAAGCCTGTCAAGGATCCCGATGAATTCCCCGATGCAAAAACTCTTTGTCGATAACCTCCACAAGCAGTACGGCGACAACGAAGTCCTGAAAGGTGTTTCGCTCAAAGCGAACCGTGGCGACGTTATCAGCGTGATTGGCTCGTCTGGTTCGGGCAAAAGCACGATGCTGCGCTGTATCAACTTCCTTGAGCAGCCCAACGCGGGCCGCATCGTCGTCGACGGTGAAGAAGTGCGCACGCAAAAAGACAAAAACGGTGCGCTGCGCGTGTCCAATCACAAGCAGCTGCAACTCGTACGCACCAAACTGGCGATGGTGTTCCAGCATTTCAACTTGTGGTCGCACATGAGCGTGCTGGAGAACATCATCGAAGCGCCCGTGCATGTGCTGGGCCTGTCGCGCCGTGAGGCCGAAGAACGCGCCCGGATTTATCTGGAGAAAGTGGGCCTCGCGCCGCGCCTCGAAAAACAATACCCATCACACCTGTCGGGTGGCCAGCAACAGCGTGTGGCGATTGCCCGCGCACTGGCGATGAATCCTGACGTGATGCTGTTTGACGAGCCAACTTCAGCGCTTGATCCAGAGCTAGTCGGCGAAGTGCTCAAAGTGATGCAAAAGCTCGCGGAAGAAGGCCGCACGATGATCGTCGTCACGCACGAAATGGCCTTCGCCCGCAGCGTGTCAAATCAGGTGATGTTCTTGCATCAGGGCCTGGTTGAAGAACAAGGCCATCCCGAGGAAGTGTTTCAGCACACCAAAAGCGAGCGGCTCAAGCAGTTCCTGTCAGGCAGCCTGAAGTAACGCATCAAGCGGTTGCCGAGCGGTTGCCGAGCGGTTCGATATTCAATAAAGGTTTCGCTACGCTGCATCACCCCTTCGGCCGGATAACAGACTTTCTGTTATCCGGCCGAAATCATATCTGCGTGAATAAATCGCCCTGGCCATATCCGACAAAGACATGGCCATTCATTACGCATATCCCCCTTAGCAACCCGCTATAAATCACGTCCAGATGGAACGGCTCAAGCAGGAATGTTACAAAGTATTACCAATCAACGGCCAGCATCCCAAACCAGCCAGGACGGCATGGCGGTGTACGCAACGGGATTGGGATAACAAGTGTAAGAAAATTGTGTTTTTTATCTTTAATTTAATATTCTGAAGTTAATGCATTAAATATCTATTCTGGAGATTTTTTATGTCTAAAATTGCAATAACTAATGCCACGCCAATATTCAGCCGCCCCATCGAAATTGACCAAAGAACAGAGGAATTTATCCACAAAAATACGGGCGTTTCGACTATAGATCTATTCTTAATTTCCATGTTCGATTTTTTCAACATAAAATATAGCAACCAGAAAATTGAGAAAGCCACAGAATTAAAAAACGAAATTCATACGGCCTGCGCCTCTTTTATCGAGAAAATTCTGGAAAGCAAGGCACCTGAAGGTTCCAGCCTGCATCACTCGGAATTCGAATGCCACGGCGAAAAATTCACCGTTGACATATCCAACCATAAAAATCCATTAGATAATACAATTATCATAAAAAGCAAAAACTCCACTGATTTCGAGAGGCACACTCACGGAATCAATTTTTTCAAGGTCAAAGAAGATTGCCTCATCACTTATATAAATATTAAGCGATATAATCTTGCGCCCAATCAAAAAATTGATTTATCCCGGATGTCATGGGATTTTCCTGGTGACTATTATCTGAAAGATATCAATCTAACCAAAACACAATTCCCAAAAGATTTAAAAAACGCCAATCTGAGCAATCTGATTTTGTCCGGGGTGGATCTCTCAGGGGTGGATCTCACGGGGGCCAATCTCACGGGGGCTGACCTTACGGGAGCTGATCTTACAGGGGCAAATCTCACAGGAGCGAAACTCACGGGAGCCAATCTCACAGGCGCTATCTGCCGCTCAGCAATTTTCCGCAACGCCGATCTGGCACGCACGAAATTGTCCCATGCCGACTTTTCAAACACCAACCTGGAAAATTGCTCGCTCCCAAGTTTTCTGCCAGAGACATTAATTTTCTTTGGCACGGAGGGCGACAAAGATATCTATATCCAGAACTTGATCAATAACACTTTGTCGATCATAAATAAAAAATATCAAACCCTCCCAGTCGACCAGAAAGAATTAAGTGATTTTCACGATAAAATTATTATAAATATTACTGAAGATCACAAAAATCATGGCGTCGAATCAATAAGCAATAATCTCACCCGCTCATCTTTTGCGCAGGATATATATCTGCCGAAAAATTCAGATTCCGAATCCAAATTTTATCTTGACGACAGAGTTATTAACTCATCCAAAATCGAGGCATGCGATAAAGCTAAAGTCGAAGAGCATATCAATGCCTGCTTAATCAACAAAGGCTTCAACGCTGGCCAACTGGCATTATTTCACCGCACTCGCTCAGCCATCTGGTTTGCCATTCAGTCCGGAATCCTGCTTGATGGTCTGAAGCAGAAACCCCCAGTCACGAATTTTTCTGAATTCGTGAAAAAGCAAACAGCATTCCCGTCGTCAGAAACCACGGCCCGGTTGAAGCCCCAGTATGTTGAACAGCTTTTCAAAGCAATCGCTGACAACTATCGCCTCACACAAGCCAAGGATCCAGTTACGCCAGAACAAGAAACCGATACCCTACGCTTCCTGACTGATCCTCGTTACATATTCTGAAGCCCTTCCCGGCTTTATTAACGCTCCTGCGCTGAACCAGCCCATCCGCACACACTGGGCTGGGCTGGTTCAGCCCGAGACTCACGTCTCTCCGCGCCGCTTTACTCTCGCCAGCAAAACAGGTCAATAGTGGAAATCCTTGGCGCAACAGCGCCATATCACGTGATTCCCATACCAAATAACGCTGCGACAGCATTCCAGCCGCTTCTATCCCCGCCTTCATCCGTGCAATTTCGAGACAAATAACACGCATGCGCTATTTTTCTTCGCCCGCGTGATAATTAATTTTGCTAAATTAGTAACCAGAGTAGCAAAATGCAGTTAATTAAAAGTAGTTTTACTTCAAAGCACGAGGAGACTAGCTGAGAGCGAAGCGCCAAGACCCAAGCGCCAGTTGGCCTGATCCAGACTGCGCCATCCAGCCCACCCGCTCCGGCTACCCGTATATCTCTCCAGTTCCAGAATTTATGCCCCGTGTCTTCAGCGCGTGGGCACGTTCGCAGTACTGGGTTTACTTTTTTGACAGGGTATGGAGGAAACAATGAAGAAAGCTTTGCTCGCCGCATCGTTGCTGACCATGGGCGCAGCCGCTCATGCGCAAAGCAGCGTCACGCTCTACGGACGTCTTGACGCCGGGCTCGAATATATGTCGGGCGTACCGACAGGCGCCGGTCCGAACGGCCAGGCAACGGGCAGTGGCAGCCGTTTCCGCGCCGAAAGCGGCGACTGGGGCACCAGCCTGTGGGGGATGAAGGGTGTGGAAGATATCGGCGGCGGCAACAAAGTGCTGTTCCACCTTGAAGGCAGCTTCAATACGATGACGGGTGCCGGCCCTGGCGGCGGCGGGATCTTCAACCGGTGGGCCACGATCGGTGTCAGCAATGACAACTACGGCACGTTGCTGATGGGCCGTGAGCTGTTTATCGCCAATGGCGTGTGGGACTTCGATCCGTTTGGCCAGTCCAACTGGTCGTCAGCCTCGCTGGTGCGTGGACGCAACTGGACGCAATCGAGCAACAACATCTCGTATCAGTCACCCAAAATCGCTGGCTTTGATATGTACGGCCAGTATTCGCTGTCCAATACCACCAACTGGAATGGCAACTCGCCGCTGGATGCCAATGGCAACCCAACCGGCCAGGGGCGTCAGGCTGGCCTGCAAATCACCTATACCGCGCCCGTGTTCCAGTTGCGCGGCATCTACGACGAAATCCGCAACCCGAATAACGGCCAGTTCACCGACGCGTTCCAGTACTCACGCGAGTACACCGCGGCCGTCAATGTGTTCCTCGGCCAGTTCAAGATTCAGGCGGCTTACCAGGCCATCCGCACCAGCGGCGTAGCCACTGCGGCATCGGGCCTGATTCCAACTTCAATCGACCACGAATGGGGCGGCGTCACCTGGCAAGCAACGCCAGTCGCAGCGTTGATCGCGGCGGTGTATCACGTGAATGCGAACAAGGGTGGCGGCAACGCGACGATCTACACCGTGGGCGGCTCGTACAATTTGTCCAAGCGCACGCTGCTGGATATCCAGGTGGCGACGGTGCGTAACAGCAGCACCGCGAATTTCGGCTTGAATGCGAATGGCGCTGGCGTCACCTCAGCGACCGACAATCCGTTGGTTGGCCACAGCCAGTCGGGAGTGTATGCAGGCATCCAGCACGTGTTCTAAAGCACGCACTGGCTGATACAGAAAGCGCAAGGGGCATAGGAGGCTTGCGCTCTCCTCGCCCCCGGGCCACAACAACACACGCTTGAAACGGTTTTCACGCTGCTATGAGAGGCGCGTACCAGTGCGATGTCCCCTTCGGGCATCGCACTTTTTTTATGTCTGCTTGATTGATAGCTGGCAGCGCTACGACTGCATCCGCCTGGCGGATTAAACCGCTGCTTCATTTTCTTCGCCTGTGCGAATGCGGATCACCCGCTCCACTTCCGCCACAAAAATCTTGCCGTCACCGATCTTGCCCGTGCGCGCCGCGCCGATGATCGCGTCGATCACCTGATCGCACTGCTCATTGGCAACCACCACTTCGATCTTCACCTTCGGCAGAAAATCGACCACGTATTCCGCGCCGCGATACAGCTCGGTATGCCCTTTTTGCCGTCCAAAGCCTTTCACTTCGGTCACGGTCAGGCCTGTGAGACCGACTTCCGCGAGCGCCTCGCGCACTTCGTCGAGCTTGAACGGTTTGATGATGGCGGTGATGCGTTTCATGAAAAACCTCGTCTCGTGTTGTAGTCATACAAAAAAATCGCGCAGCCAGAAGCCAGGAACCAATAGCCAGTCTAGTGCGCCGGATGAATGCGGCGCGTCAGGCCAGCGGCTCGGCATAGCGGGAAGTAACCGGATAACGCCAGTCGCGGCCAAACGCCCGATGCGTCACGCGGATGCCGATGGGGGCCTGACGGCGTTTGTATTCGTTGAGCCGTATCAGGCGAGTGACGCGCTGCACATCCTGCGCCGCATAGCCCGCCGCGACGATCTCGGCCAGCGAGCGGTCTTCTTCCATGTACATGCGCATGATCGCGTCCAGCACCTCGTAAGGTGGCAGGCTGTCCTGATCGGTCTGGTTCTCACGCAGCTCCGCCGATGGCGCACGCGTCAAAATCCGCTCCGGAATGATGTCGCGCAGCGCAAAGCAGCTCGCCGCATTGCGATACCGGCACAGCCGGTACACCAGCGTCTTGGCAATATCCTTGAGCACCGCGAAGCCACCCGCCATATCGCCATACAGCGTGCAATACCCCACCGCCATCTCGCTCTTGTTGCCGGTGGTCAGCACGATTGAGCCGAACTTGTTGGAGAGCGCCATCAGCAGCGTGCCGCGAATTCGTGCCTGGATGTTTTCTTCGGTGGCGTCCGGCTCACGGCCCGCGAACTCACCCGCCAGCGCCGCGCCGAACGCGTCGAACATCGGTGCAATAGCGATCTCGTCATAACGCACCCCGGTGCGGCGCGCCATCTCGGCGGCATCGGTGGTGGAGATACCAGCGGTATAGCGCGACGGCATCATCACGGCACGCACACACTCCGGGCCTAGCGCATCGCAGGCCACGGCCAGCACCAGCGCGGAATCCACTCCGCCCGACAAACCGATCAACGCCCCCGGAAAACCGTTCTTGCCGATGTAATCGCGCACGCCCAGCACGAGCGCGGCATAGACCTGCGCTTCCAGTGACTGCTCAGGCGCAATCGCACCTGGCACTGGCGTCGCGCCATCGAACTCGACCAGCGCGCAGCCTTCTTCAAACTGCGCCATGCGCGCCACTAGTTCACCCTGGGCATTGAGCACAAATGAACCGCCATCAAAAATCAGCTCATCCTGGCCGCCCACCATATTCACGTAGACCATCGGCAAGCCGGTTTCGCGGATGCGCGCGCGCAAGATTCCGGCGCGCACGGCACTTTTATCCAGATGAAAAGGCGAGCCATTGGGGATCAGCAGCACTTGTGCGCCCGCGGCCTTCGCCTGCTGCGCCGCTGACGCGTGCCACACGTCTTCGCAGATCACCACGCCATAGCGCACGCCATTCAGATCGAACACAAACGGCTCCGAGCCCGAGGCGAAATAGCGCTTTTCATCGAAGACTTCGGCGTTCGGCAAATCGTGTTTCAGATAGGTGCCGACGATCTCGCCATCCCGCAGCAACGACGCCGCGTTAAACGTATCGACGGGTGGCACAGCCCGTGCAATCGGTGCCTGTGCCGGCGGTGCAGACGGTGCTGCTTGCGCTGATTGCCCCGACTGCTCCTCTGGCCGCACCCGGTGCGGATGGCCGACGATCACATGCAGGCCTGGCAGGGCTTTGAGCTGGGTGGCGAGGTCCGCCAAAGCGGCGGCGCTGGCCGCGTAAAACGCGGGACGCAGCAGCAGGTCTTCAGGGGGATAACCGGACAGCGCCAATTCAGGTGCGATCAGCAGTTGTGCGCCCTCGCGGTAAGCGGCATGGGCGGCGGCAACAAGGCGCGCGACATTGCCAGCGAAATCGCCGACGGTCACATTCAGTTGAGCAAGAGCGATCTGGGTCTTCATGGCTGGATCAAAAACGGGCCGCGAGCATGGCGCAGACAGATAAGACAGATGACGCGCTACCGGATGCAGCGCGGAAGGATTCAGGACGACGCACCACCCGCATGCGTAAACGCGCGATTATCGCACGGGCCTTTTGCGCTGGCCGGTGCTCGCCATGGCCTTGGGGTTTGGGGTTTGGGGTTTGGGGTTTGGGGTTTGGGGTTTGGGGTTTGGACCTTGGACCTTGGACCTTGGACCTTGGACCTTGGACCTTGGACCTTGGACCTTGGGCTCCGGGCTCCGGGCTCTGGGGCTCTGGGGCTCTGGGGCTTTGGGGCTCCGGGCTTTGGGCTTTGGGCTTTGGGCTTTGGGCTTTGGGCTTTGGGCTTTGGGCTTTGGGCTTTGGGCTTTGGGGCTTTGGGGCTTTGGGGCAAAGCAATGGGGATGCCCGAACTACGCGATAACTTCGCGGCACACGGAGCCAGGCGCGCCTTGGGTCTCCCAGCTCTTCCAGCCCTTCCCACCCTGAAGCCAAGTTACTCAGCTCACTCCGGCAAACCTTGAGCACGCTTGAATGGCGTATGCGCTTCCAGCTCACCCATGTGCTGCTCCATCACTGCGGTCTCGCGGCCCAGGAACCGGGCGATCGCCTCGGCAAACTGCGGCTCGGCAATCCAGTGCGCCGACCAGGTGGCGGTTGGCAGCAAGCCGCGCGACATCTTGTGCACGCCCTGCGCGCCGCCCTCGAAACTAGCGAGTTGATTCTCGATGCAGTATTCGATGCCCTGCATATAGCAAGTCTCGAAGTGCAGCCCCGAAATAAACGCCCGGGTGCCCCAGTAACGGCCATACATGGTGTCGCCCGCAATCACATTGAGCGCACACGCGAGCCGCTCACCATCGCGCTCGGCCAGCACCAGCATGATTGCGTCAGGCATCGTGGCATGCAGCTGGAAGAAAAACGCCTCACTCAGATACGGCGGATTCCAGTGCTCACGATAGGTGTTGGCATAGCACTCGTAGAAAAACCCGAGCGTCCCGGCGTCAATCTCAGCGCCACGCAACCAGCGAAAGCTCACGCCGGCGTCTGCCACCCGGCGCCGGTCTTGCCGGATCTTCTTGCGCTTGTCGTGGTTCATCAGCGCGAGAAACGTATCGAAGCTGGTGTAAGCGGCGTTTTCCCAATGAAACTGCACGCCCTCGCGCAGCATGTAACCGGCTTCGGTCAGCGCCTGCAAATCGGCCTCATGAGAAAACAGCACGTGAATTGACGACACCTCAAGCTGCTGCGCCAGCGCAATCGCGCCACGGGCCAGCAACACCCGTGCCGTATGCGTCGCGGCCAGCAAGCGCGGCCCCGTGACCGGCGAAAACGGCACCGCCGACACCAGCTTGGGGTAATAGCGCAAACCATGACGCTGGAAAGCATCCGCCCACGCATGGTCAAACACGTATTCGCCGCGTGAGTGCGTTTTCAGATAAAGCGGCATGGCTCCCGTCAGTGCGCCATCCTCGCGCAACAGCAGATAGCGCGGTTGCCAGCCGGTCTGCGCCGAAGCGCACTGGCTGTCATGCAAGGCACTGACAAACGCATGCGCGACAAATGGATTGCCTTGCGTGAGGGCATCCCATTGCACCGCTGGGATGTCTGAAACGGAATCGACCACATGAATTTCAACCTGACTGCTCACCGTGACTTCACTCCTGAACCTGCTGGCTACTGGCTACTGGCCGCTAACCGCTAGCGGCCGGCTGCCGCTGATTGCCGCTGACTACCACTAACTACCGCTGACCAGCGGCAAAGCGGCATTGTCGCTGGAATACCAGGCATCCGGAAGCGCCGGTGGCTCTCCCTCCCTGGCCTCGAACCTGGCACCAGGCCGCCTGAAAATATCGGCCCGGTTATTTCACCTCGGTCTCGGTTACTTCGCCTGATGAGTCCGCAGCAGATTGTCCGCTTGCCATTTAACCCGGCGGCAATCGCCCTTGAGCCGCGCGGCGAAATCCTCCGGATCGCTCA
The DNA here is from genome assembly GCF_009455625.1 of Paraburkholderia bonniea. NCBI lineage: Bacteria > Pseudomonadati > Pseudomonadota > Betaproteobacteria > Burkholderiales > Burkholderiaceae > Paraburkholderia > Paraburkholderia bonniea. The sequence continues at coordinate 2,273,403 of NZ_QPEQ01000001.1, forward strand.
AGCGCAGCGCCTGCATCTGGATTGCGCCATCTTCTTCACGACGCCAGCCCACTTGCCAGCGCTCGTCAAAATCGTCGACCCCTGTCAGCGCCGTTTTCAGCCGCTCACGGTAGCTGGCCACCTGCTCCGGCGCAAAGCCGCAAAACTCCTGCGCGAAATGCGCTCGCTCACCTGCTACTTCGACGGTTTGACTGGTGCGCTCATCGCTGGCAAACGCCATCGTGCTCACGCCGGAAAGCCCCGTCATGCCCAGCACGCTCAGCGCAAACCACACCCGCAGCACGAACCGAAACGTGCACCGCTGTTGCCTCTTCTGCTGTCTTCGCTTCACGAGCGTCTCCTTTGTTGTTAGTGCGTGATACAGCTTGGGTTATAGATGATGCCCGCGCCATGCGCTGATTCCTGTGGCCCGGCATTGCACTGCAGCGCGGCTGGTGCACCGCCTGAAGGGGAACTGAGCGGAAACTAAACGAAAACCCAACGGGAACTGAAGGGAAACTGAACGGAAAATCACTTGCAGCGGGCCGCCGGGAACGGCATTGTGCGAACCTGTCAGCGCTCACCTGCCTGGCTTACTTTCATTTGCTGCCACTTAATGCTTCGCTGATTCCGCTTTTTATCGCGCCGCCCTCATGTCCTGGTTTGTCTATCTGATCGAATGCGTCGATAACAGCATCTACACCGGCATCACCACCGATGTCGACGCGCGTTTTCACAAACACCTGAACGGCACCGGTGCGCGCTATACGCGTTCACGCAAGCCGGTGCGCTTGCTGGCGTCATTCGAATGCGCTGATCGCGCCAGCGCCTCGCGCGCCGAATACTGGATCAAACGGCTTAGCGCCAGCGAGAAGCGCGCACTGGCAGCGGGCCAGCGCACGCTTGAATCGGTACTGCCGGTTGTGATGGAAGAGCATGCAGCGCCGCCAGACGACGACGTGCAGAAGATCACTTAACGGCCTTTGGCCCATGCAACGCGGCGATGCCGCTGTGCCGCGTCCCATGTAACTTGCCGCACCTCGCCGGTTCAGCCAATGCAGCAAGCATCTCGCCAGGCTCTCCGCCCCGCTGGTTCGGAGCGGCCTCAAATCAACTCTCGCTCTCGCTCCTGCTCTCGCTCTCGCTCTCGCTCCTGCTCCTGCTCCTGCTCCTGCTCCTGCTCCTGCTCCTGCTCCTGCAGGATTTATTTCATGCGATCCGCTCTTGTGCCGCCCAGTTCATGTGAAATTCCTGCGGCGGCGTTCACCACCACCGGAATCAGCTCCTGCATCCGCTCGGTCGACATGTAAGGGAGCGTGCTGGAGACACTGACGGCCGCGACGATTTCGCCGGAAGCATCACGGATAGGTGCAGCCACACAGCGAATCGACGGCTCGTTATCTTCCAGGTCGAGCGCATAGCCACCAGCCGCATATTCCTGCATTCGCTGCTGAAACGCCTTCCAGTGCATCTTCGGTGCCAGCGCGTAGGCCGCAGCCCCTGATCCGCCCGCCGAAGCATCAAAGAGCTTTTTCCACTCCGCCTCATTGAGGTCGAGCATCAACGCTTTGCCTACCCCCGTGCGCGCAACCGGCATCCGGTGGCCAATCCTTGAGCGCATCTCAAGGCCGAATTTGCCGGCGATCTTGTCCATATACAGCACCTCATCGCCCTCTCGCACCGCCAGATGAATGGTGCAGCCCGTAGCCTGAGCCAGCGCTGCAACGAAAGGTTTGGCGATGGTGGCCAGCGAGATTTCATCGCGCGCCTGAAAACCCAGTTCGATCAGGCGGGAACCCAGCGTGTAACCGATTCCGGGCAGGTTACACAGATATCGCTCCTGAACCAGGCACGCAGCAAGACGGTGCGTCGTGCTGCGGGTCGTGCCAACCATGTGCCCGATTTCCTTCAAATCCCGTGCGCCAGCCGCCACTGCCTGCACTACCGCTAAACCACGCAATAGCGTCTGCACCCCTGTGGGCGCGCTGATGTCCTGTGTCATGTCGCTCGAGTCTCGTGGTTGTGTTGGCACGGAAGGCATTCTATGCGAGCCACAGCGGCAGGAACTAGTAGAAACCCGCGATAGATCCACATCTGTCAGTTGATGCATCAGCCAGAATAAATTCCATATATTGGGATACAAGCTCACATATTGACGAGATTTTTATCTATCAGTAGAGTTCGCCAATCACCTGCTTCGCACTCCCAAAGCATCGATCGAATTGCCGTAGACATACACATAGAAGTAACGACGAGCGAATTACAACGCTCGCCCTGATGGAGACCAATCAATGAATCGTCAAGCAAACGGGCTGGATGCCGCGACCATCGGACGGCTGAATCTCCGCCTGATGCCTTTTCTAATGCTGCTGTATCTAGTGGCCTATATCGACCGCGCCAACATCTCGGTCGCTGCATTACAAATGAACGCCGATCTCCAGTTGAGCGCAGAAATGTATGGGCTCGGAGCCGGCCTCTTCTACATCACCTACATCCTGCTTGAAGTCCCAAGCAACCTGATCCTCGCCCGTGTCGGTGCGCGCCGCTGGATCGCCCGCATCATGATTACCTGGGGCATCATCGCCACCGGCATGGCTTTCATCCAGACGCCCGCACAGTTCTATGGCATGCGGGTGCTGCTAGGCGCGGCAGAAGCCGGGTTCACGCCAGGCATCATTTACTACATTTCACGCTGGTATCCATCAAACGGCCGGGCCCGGGCGATGTCGTTCTTCTATATCGCGGCGGCGCTGGCTTCCCTGATCGGCTTGCCGTTATCAGGTGCATTGCTGAACATGCATGGCATTTTTGGCCTGGAAGGATGGCGCTGGATGTTCTTCCTCGAAGGCCTCCCCGCTGTGCTGCTTGGTTTCGTCGTGCTGCGCAAGCTGCCCGATCACCCTGAACAGGCCACCTGGCTTTCTGCGGATCAACTCGGATGGCTCAAGCGCGCCCTCGCTCAAGAAGCGCCACGCAATGCTGAAGAGCATGGCGTAGCAGCACTGAAGGCGGCTTTTGGCAATGGTCAGGTCTGGGCGCTCGCCGCGTTCTGGCTGTTGCAGGCCTTCGGCACGATCGGCATCACCTTGTTTCTGCCGCTGCTGGTCAAAAACATTTCAGGCCAGTCCAACTTCGTCGTCAGCGCGCTATCGGCCTTGCCGTTCCTGTTCGCCTGCATCTTCATGTATTGCAACGGCCGCCATTCCGACCTCACCCGTGAGCGCGCGTTGCACCTTGGCCTGCCGCTCCTGCTCAGTGGCACCTTGCTGGCAGGCTGCATCTATGTCGCGCATCTGGGCTACCTCCCCGTTGCCTACGCCATGCTGGTGCTGGCAGTTGGCTTGAACTGGGCTGTCACACCCGTGTTCTGGGCGGTAACCACCGAGTACGTCTCCGGCATGACTGCGGCGGCGGCGATTGCGTTAATCAATGCGGTCGCCAATATCGCGGGTCTTGCCCTGCCCCCCGTGATGGGGCGTATCAAGGACGTCACCCACTCCTACGATCTGGCGCTGTTGCTGGTTGCCGCTGCACTGCTCATTGGCGGCGCACTCGGCTTGCGCATCGCATCCCGGAGTCAGCGGGCCAAGCAGGTGCAGCGCCATGCCTAGCCCTGCGGGTCATCTCTTCGTTTTCCTCACGTTCATCACGTTCCTCACTTTTCGGCCGGAAAAGCTATGAAACCCAGTCTGCTCGTTGTTGCCAGGTTGCCCGATGCCCTACAGCACCAACTGAATACGCATTTCGATTGCCACCACGCCACGCAACTCGACGAAGCCAGCCTGGCAGCACTCGCGCCCAGGCTGCGCGGGATTGCCGCCAACGGCGAATCAAGCGTGACGCGCGCGCTGATCGCGCGCTTACCGGCCCTCGAAATCATCGCCGTGTTTGGTGTTGGCTACGACGGCATTGATGTCGAGGCAGCGCGTGAGCACGCGGTGCATGTCACCCACACGCCGGACGTCCTGACCGACGACGTCGCCGATTTCGCCATCGCGCTGCTGCTCGCCACCGCGCGCCGGGTAGTGTCCGCCGACCGTTTTGTCCGGCGCGGACAATGGCCAGCGGGGCAATATCCGTTAAGCACGCGGGTTTCCGGCAAGCGCCTCGGCATCGTCGGCCTGGGCCGCATCGGCCAGGCCATCGCACAACGCGCGGCCGCCTTCGGCATGCACCTCGCCTATACCGGCCGCAGCCGTAAAACGGATGTCAGTTACGCATGGTTCCCCGATCCTCAAACACTCGCTGCCAACGTTGATTTTCTGGTGGTGTGCGCCTATGGCGGGCCGACCACACGTGCGCTCATTGATGCCCGGGTACTCCAGGCGCTCGGGCCCAACGGCTTGCTCATCAACGTGGCACGTGGGTCTGTCATTGATGAAACAGCGCTGGTCAATGCGCTGCGCGAGAACACAATTGGTGGTGCCGGGCTTGATGTCTTTTGCCATGAACCACAAGTACCCGCCGCGCTGTTTGATCTCGACAACGTGGTGCTGACACCTCACATGGCCAGCGGTACAGCATCGACCCGCCAGGCTATGGCCGATCTCACGTTCGACAACCTGGACGCGCATTTTTCGGGGCGGCCCCTGCCAACACCGGTGCCCTGAACCCGCGAGAGCCAATAGCCAATACCTGCCATCCACCCAACAACCATAAACAAGGTGACTGCATGCACGCGCCTCAAGCGCAACTCATTGCACTGGACTGGGGAACCTCTTCGTTAAGGGCCTATCTGCTCAGCGCACAAGCGACTGTCCTGGAGCAGCGCCATCGGCCGTGGGGCCTGATGCAGCTTCCCAATGGCGGAACTGCCGCAGCCTTTGCCCAGGCTTTCGATGAAATCTGCGGCACCTGGCTAGACGCAGCCCCCACGCTGCCGGTGATCGCCGCCGGCATGATTGGCAGTGCGCAAGGCTGGCGCGAAACGCCCTATCTCGCGCTGCCGGTCGATCTCACCCGGGTCGGTGAGCAACTGACGCGCATCGAAACCCAGCGAGGGAACGTCATTCACGTCGTCCCGGGTCTGATCGAGCATTCGTCATTGCCTAACGTGATTCGCGGTGAGGAAACCCAAGTCATTGGCGCACTGCACATGCACCCGCCATCCAGCCAGACGAATGTCCTGGTCGGCCTGCCCGGCACGCATTCCAAGTGGGTCCGCGTGAACGGCACGCGCATCGAACACTTCGATACGTTCATGACCGGTGAGGTGTATGCCGCGCTCCGCGACCATACGATCCTGAGCCGCACGATACAAAGCTCGATACCCGCTGACGATGAGGCCTTTGAACGAGGCCTGCGGGTAACGCTCTCCAGCGAAGCCTCAATTGGCGTGCTGTCAACGATCTTCAGTTGCCGCACGCTGGGGCTAACCGGTGCCTTGCGGCCTGGCGCGCAAGCGGACTATCTCTCTGGCTTGCTGATCGGCCATGAACTGGCGGGGCTTCACGCCAGCTCAGGCTTGCCTGCCAGAACCGGGCCTGACACGCCGCATATCGTGCTAGTCGGCGACGCCGCGCTCTGTCAGCGCTACACCCGCGCACTGTCCTTCTACGGGCACTCACGCGTCGAGATCATCGAACACGCCACCGAGCATGGGCTCTGGCAACTCGCGCGACAGGCCGGGCTCATCGGCCCCGCGTGATCTGACAAACCAAACCATTGAAGGAACGGGCAATGATCGAACAAACGTTAAGCCAATGTGGCCTGGTGGCGATTCTGCGTGGTGTCACGCCAACTGAGGTCGAAGCGATTGGCAGCGTGCTTTACGAGGCGGGCTTGCGCATCATCGAAGTGCCGCTCAATTCACCCGAGCCATTGCAGAGCATCAACGCCTTGCGCCAGCGTTTGCCCGCAGATTGCCTGATTGGCGCAGGCACGGTGCTCACCCCTGAACAAGTCACTTCGGTACGCGCTGCCGGCGGCGAGTTGATCGTCATGCCGCACAGCGATCCAAGCGTGATTCGCTGCGCCAGGGAAGCCGGGCTGATCGCCATGCCTGGCGTGGCAACGCCGACTGAAGCATTTGCCGCGCTCGCGGCAGGTGCTGATGCACTCAAGCTGTTTCCGGCTGAACAGCTTGGCCCAGCCGTACTAAAAGCCTGGCGTGCGGTATTACCGCAAAAACTTGCGTTGCTGCCGGTGGGTGGCATCACGCCAGCCAGTCTCGCCACTTTTGTAGCCGCAGGCGCAAACGGCTTCGGTCTGGGCAGTGCGCTGTACAAACCTGGCCAGAGTGCCGCGGAAGTTGCACTGCAGGCGCGTGATTTCGTCGCCGCATGGCAGCGCGCTCAGGCGGGCTCGCAGGCGGGCTCGCAGGCGGCCCGTTAGCAGCGCAACAGCACTAGCCGCATTAGCAACACTAGCGGGCTAGCCGTAAGGCATGCCCCAGCACACCTGGCACCGAACCAGACGGTCAAACCCAGAACTTGAGAAAACAAGATTCTGGAGACATGGAGACAGCAGCATGGCTTTACGAGATTCACTTATTTTTGGCAGTTCGATGACATTACTTAGCTGTACTGCACTGGCACAAAGCTCAGTCACCTTGTACGGCTTGCTCGACGTAACGATGCGCTACACCACCAACCAGACCACAGACGGCAAAAGCAATCTGCGCATGGCTGACGGCCCGCTGACGGGTAGCCGCTGGGGTATCCGGGGCGTGGAGGATCTCGGCGGCGGCACCAAAATCCTGCTGGTTCTCGAATCCGGCTACTTCCTGCCTAACGGCCACAGCTTGCAGGGTAGGCGGCTCTTTGGCCGGTCCTCCTACGTCGGCATCCAGGGTACGGCTGGCACGCTGACGCTGGGCCGCCAGTACACCACCATGCACGAGATGATCCCCACCTATGACGCAATGGGCTTGTCCAACTATGCAGTGGTGGGGTTCCAGGGCGGCAACTACACCGGCGACAGGCAGGACAACATGGTGAAGTACACCTTTACCTACGGTGGCGTGACACTCAAAACTCAGCACTCCTTTGGCAATGTGGCCGGCAGCTTCTCGCGCAACGCGACGGATGGCATCTCGCTGGCTTATGCCAAAGATGGCTGGCAGGTAGGCGGGGCCTATCAGGTCATCCACGACCTGACACGTTTTTATGATTTGACCGTGCCATCGAGCCTGCAGCGCATCTGGAGCGTCGGCGGCAGCTATGCGATCCCGTCCGGCACGTTGTTTCTAGGCTATACCCATAGCTGGATTGATAACGCCGACTACCGTAACCAGGCGGTCAACGTCGGCGTCAAATACTTCATCACACCCTTCACGCAATTCATCACGGCCATTACCGGGGACCATCTCCAGCACGCTGGCACTTCCGGCAACCGGCTGACCAGTGCCGTGATGCTCGACTACAACTTGAGCAAAGCCACTGATATTTACGTCGAAGCCGATTACTCCCGGCTAGGCGGCGCATGGGTCACGTTTGCAGCGCAGCCCTCGTTTGTCACGCCCTTTTACGGCAAAAACAATCAGTTCAGCTTCTCACTCGGCCTGCGCCACCGCTTCTAAAGCGCTTCAAACGCTTAAACCTTGCACACCCCGACAAAAAATTTTCGCCTCCTCTTACCTCACGGATGAGTCATGGACAACATCACCAAGAAACCCCTCCGCAGCCAGGCCTGGTTCGGCAAGGCCGACAAGGACGGCTTTATTCACCGCTCCTGGATGAAAAACCAGGGGCTGCCACATCACCTGTTCGACGGCCGGCCGGTCATCGGCATCTGTAATACATGGTCTGAGCTGACGCCGTGCAACGCGCATTTCCGCGAGCTTGCCGAATACGTGAAAAAAGGCGTGTACGAAGCGGGCGGGTTTCCGGTGGAGTTTCCCGTGATGTCGCTAGGCGAATCGAATTTGCGCCCTACCGCCATGCTGTTTCGCAATCTGGCTTCCATGGATGTGGAAGAGTCGATTCGCGGCAATCCCATTGATGGCGTGATCTTGCTGTGTGGTTGCGACAAGACCACGCCTGCGCTGCTGATGGGTGCCGCGTCGTGCAATCTTCCAAGCCTGGCGGTGTCAGGCGGGCCAATGCTGAACGGCCGCTATCGCGGCCAAACCATCGGCTCTGGCACGGGCGTGTGGCAAATGTCCGAACAGGTTCGTGCAGGCACGCTCGGCCTCGATCAATTCATCGAAGCTGAAAGCGGCATGAACCGCTCGCGCGGCCACTGCATGACCATGGGCACGGCTTCGACCATGGCCAGCATGGTCGAAGCGCTCGGGATGGGACTGCCGCACAACGCTGCGATTCCCGCCGTCGATGCGCGCCGTCAGGTGCTGGCGCATATGGCCGGACGCCGCATCGTGGAGATGGTCAGGGAGGATCTGACGATGGACAAGATCCTGACCCGCGCAGCGTTCGAGAATGCGATTCGCGCCAACGCTGCAATCGGCGGCTCAACCAATGCCGTCGTGCATCTGCTGGCCATTGCCGGCCGCATCGGCATCAAGCTGAAACTCGAAGACTGGGAGCACGGCTCTGATGTGCCATGCCTCTTGAACCTGCAGCCCTCCGGTGAATTCCTCATGGAGGACTTCTACTATGCGGGCGGCCTGCCCGCTGTGCTCCGTGAGCTAGGCGAAGCTGGCCTGCTGCATCGTGAGGCGCTGACGGTCAATGGCCAGACCATCTGGGACAACGTCGGCACAGCCGAATGCTACGACCGCAAAGTGATATTTCCGGTAACGGCACCATTCAAGCCCAAGGCCGGCATTGCTGTGCTGAAAGGCAACCTGGCACCCGATGGCGCAGTCATCAAACCATCCGCGGCAACGCCAGGACTGTTGCAGCATCGCGGCCGGGCGGTGGTCTTCGACAGTGTCGAAGACCTGCACGCGCGCATCAATGACGACAGTCTGGATATCGATGCCAGTTGCGTGATGGTGCTCAAAGGCGCGGGCCCCAAGGGCTACCCGGGGTTTGCCGAAGTCGGCAACATGCCGCTGCCCGCCAAGGTACTCAAGCAAGGCATTACCGATATGGTGCGGATTTCTGATGGCCGCATGAGTGGCACTGCCTACGGTGCCGTCGTCTTGCATGTCGCACCAGAAGCCGCTGCTGGTGGCACGCTCGCGCTGGTACAAAACGGCGACATGATCGAACTCGACGTAGCAGGCCGGCGCCTGCATCTCGACGTCGACGACGCAGAACTCGCACGCCGCCGTGCCGCGTGGCAAGCACCCGATGTGCCCAGCCGCGGCTGGAGCAAGTTGTATGTCACTAGCGTCCAGCAAGCCAATCTCGGCGCAGACCTTGATTTCCTCGTCGGTGCGAGCGGCGCGGCCGTCCCGCGCGACTCGCATTAACCAGGCCAGGTATTAATCAGGATTAGCCAGGATTAACTGGCCGAACAGGAGAACCCTACATGTCGCTGAACACGCCAGCCGTTGAAGGCGAGCTGATTATCCGGCGCGCCACACTCAAGCTCATGCCGTTGCTGGGTTTGCTGTATCTGATCGCTTACATTGACCGGCAAAATATCGGCTTTGCAAAGCTGCAAATGGTTGCCGATCTAGGCATCAGCGAGGCCGCCTATGGCTTGGGCTCGTCGCTATTTTTTATCGGCTATCTGCTATTTGAGATCCCGAGCAATCTCATGCTCGACAAGATCGGCGCACGCCGATGGTTCGCCCGCATCATGCTGTCGTGGGGTGCCGTAACCGTTGCACTCGCGTATACGCACAACACGACAATGTTTTACCTGCTGCGCTTTCTGCTCGGCGCATGCGAGGCGGGTTTCTATCCTGGCGTGATGTATTACCTGACGCTATGGTTTCCAGCGCGCTATCGCGCGCGCCTTGTCGGCTATTTCATGATCGGCAGCGCAGTAGCGAACGCGATCACCGCGCCGATCAGCGGCGTGCTGCTCGACTTCGACGGTTTGCTCGGCTTGCGCGGCTGGCAGTGGGTGTTTCTCGTCACCGGCATGGCTGCGGTGCTGATGAGCGGCGTGGTGCTCAAGATCCTGCCCGAAACGCCACGCACAGCACGCTTTCTTAGCGAGCCCGAGAAAAACTGGCTGCTCTCGACGCTACAGGCTGAAGCCGCACGCATTGCGCCAACCGGCCATAGCAACCCATTCGCGGTCTTGCTTGACCGGCGCGTGTTGCTGATGGCGTTTTACTTCCTGTTTTTTCCACTGTCCGCGTATGGCCTCAGCTACTGGTTGCCAACGGTCGTCCAGGGGTTCGGTGTCAGCAATACGATCAATGGCCTGCTGAATATCATCCCGTGGGTGATGGTCGGCATTGCGCTGTGGTGGGTGCCGCGCCGCTCCGTCGCAAAGAACGAGCAGACCTGGCATATCGTGGTGCCAACACTCTTCGGCGCGTTGTGCCTGCTGCTGAGCGTCTTCGTGCCCGGCCACACGTTGCAGTTCATCTGTCTGTGTTTCGCTGCAGCGGGCATGTTCGCTGGCCAGCCCGTGCTGTGGTCGCTGCCCAGCCGCTTTCTGACCGGTGCGAATGCCGCCGCAGGCCTCGCCGCGATCAACTCGATCGGCAACCTCGGCGGTTTCATTTCGCAGAACGTCGTGCCGATCATCAAGGAGCACACCGGCAGCGTGATCGCTCCCATGCTGTTTCTGTCTGCCTGTCTCACGTTCGGTGCGCTGATGACCTTTGTGATGCAAGCGGTCATTCGCCGCTCAGAACAGCGCGATGCCGCCATGCAGCCTGCTTCGGCTCAGCTTCAGCGCGAGCATCTTCACTAACCACGAACTCTCTGACAAACCCTCTGTACTGGACTTACACGTGATGAACTACCCTGCCGTCCGCCCGGCTGATATCGCTGGCATCTATCCGATCCTTTACGCGTTCTTCGATCGCGCCAACCGGCTTGATCGCGCTGCGATGCGGCGGCAGATGGAAGCCACGATACAGGCGGGAGCGCCCGGCGTCGCCGTGCTCGGGCTGGCGACCGAAGTCAACAAGCTGTCGCAAACCGAACGGCAACAAATCATTCAATGGGCCCGCGAAGATAGCGCAGGCGCGGTGCCGCTCGCGGTCACCATCACCGGCAGCTCGGTTGAGGCGCAGCGCGAACTCGCGCAATACGCGATAGCACAAGGCGCGAGCTGGCTCATCCTGCAACCGCCGCCCCTCGTGGCGGGTGCCGCGCCACAAGCGGAATCGTTTTACTTCGATTTCTTCGCCGCCGTGATGGATGGGCTCGACATCACGGTCGGGATTCAAAACGCACCTGAATACCTGGGCGTCGGCCTCACACCGGCAAGTCTTGAGCAGCTCGCCGCGCAGTGCCCCAACTTTCGCGTGCTCAAAGGCGAAGGCCCGTCGATCGTATTAGCCGAAGCCGTTGCCCGCGTCGGGCATCTGATGCCCGTTTTCAATGGCCGCGGCGGCCTGGAACTGATCGACAATCTGCGCGCCGGTTGCTCGGGCATGATCGTCGCGCCCGACTGCTTCGACTGGCAACACCATATCTATGAGGCGTTCAAAAGAGGTGACATCGAGCAAGCGGAAGTGCTGTACCAACAGGTACTGCCCACTATCGTCTTCGTGATGCAGTCGCTCGATACGCTGATTTGTTATGGCAAGCGCATTGCGGCATGGCGCATGGGCTTCGATGTTTTACGCGACCGCGATGTGAAATTGCTGCCGAGCGGCTTTGGCCTGGAGGCAGCGAAGCGGTTTGCCAGAATGCTCGGGCCACTGCACTGATCTGGCCGCCTGGTTGAACTTTGATTGAACTTTGACTGGAAGCGCGCGCACGAAACCGAAATATCCGGCATCCAGACAGCAACAAAAAAACCGCGTGGCTCTTAATGAGCACACGCGGTTTTTCCAGACCTGCTTTAGCCAGAAATCAAACCCGAACCGCTAAACCCGCCCTGGCACCCTCTGGCCAACCCTCAACCCAGCCATTCAAACAGACTTGCCGAAATTCGCCACGCCATCGGCGATTTCCTTATGCGCGGCATCCACCCCCGCCCAGCCTTCAACCTTCACCCACTTGTTTTTCTCAAGCGCCTTGTATTGCTCGAAGAAATGCTTGATCTGGTCTTTCAGATACGCCGGCACGTCATCCACTGATTTCAGGCTGGCGGTCATCGGGCACACCTTGTCATGTGGCACGGCGATCAGCTTGGCGTCGACACCTGCTTCGTCGGTCATTTGCAGCATGCCCAGCGCCCGGGCCCGCACCACCGAGCCAGCCAGCAGCGGGAACGGGGTGATTACCAGCACGTCGACGGGATCGCCATCACCTGACAGCGTTTGTGGAATAAAGCCGTAATTCGCTGGATAACGCATACCGGTGCTAATAAACCGATCGACGACGAGCAGGCCCATTTCTTTATCGGCTTCGTACTTTACCGGCTCGCTTTGCGCGGGAATTTCGATGATGACGTTGAAGTCATGCGGAAGGTCTTTGCCTGCGGGGACGTGATTGAAACTCATGAGCACTCTCTAATCGGAAGGAATTCGGAAGGTAGCGGCGAAGCAGTGCCAAAACCTGCACCGTCATGCCCAAACCACAAGGCCCGCATTATAGCCAATCAGCCCTGTTCAACTGGTGCTCACACCATTTGCCCACATACGCTGCAGCGGCACAAAATTGCACCTTCCCATGGCCTGGCGTAACGTGATGCCCCTTGCCCCCTCATCAGGAACCACGTCAATGAACCTCATTCTCTGGCGTCATGCCGAAGCCGAAGACTACGCTGCCAGCGATCTCGCCCGGCCCTTGACGCCCCGTGGCCAGCAACAGGCTCAAGCCGTCGCGCAATGGCTGCAGGCCCGCCTCGATCCCGATGCCGTGGTGCTCGCCAGTCCAGCGCTGCGCACGCGCCAGACGGCTCAGGCACTCAGCGAGCACTATCGCGTGGTGCCACTGCTCGCGCCGGATGCGAGCGTTGCAGAAGTACTCAGCGCGGCAGGCTGGGCGGATGGCAGCGTGGCCAATACGGTAGTGATCGTCGGCCATCAACCAACGCTCGGGCATGTCGCCGCTCATTTGCTGGCAGGCGAGCGCCGCAGTTGGCCGCTGCAGAAAGCTGGCCTGTGGTGGTTGCAACACCACATGGCTGGCACAGATCAGGGCGCGAGCACGGCACTTCTGCACGCCGCACTGACACCCGACCAGGTTTGATGAACTCGATGAACGGAATAAACCAGTGTGGCCGCACGGCCCACACGATTTACGCCGATGCCAGCGCACACCAGACGTACCCCAGGCGCACGGTATCAAGCGCGGCATCAATCTTCGGAAGACGCCTCGCACCACACCGTGCGCGACACCGGAAACTGCACTGAGAAAGTGCTACCGCGCCCTTCTTCGCTCTTGATCTCGAGCCGTGCATCGTGCCGTTGCAGCACATGCTTGACGATCGCCAGCCCCAGCCCCGTGCCACCGGTATCGCGCGAACGGCTGCGGTCCACCCGGTAAAAACGCTCCGTGAGCCGTGACATATCAGCAGCAGGAATACCCAACCCGCTATCGCTCACCGCGAACACAGCACAGCCCATCACGTCATGCCAGACCACATGAATCGTGCCGCCATCAGGGGTGTAGCGAATGGCATTCGTCACCAGATTGCCAAGCGCACTCAGAATCTCGCTCTCCACCCCCGCCACGCTCAAGCCCAGGTCGCTAGCAAACGTGAGGCGATGCCGCCCACCCGATAAATTCTCCGCATCGTCGCGCAGATGCCGCAGCACTGCGCGCATATCGACGATGTGCTCGCCAGGCGGGCGGCTATCGCCTTCGAGCTTCGCCAGCACCAGCAAATCACTCACGATGTGCTGCATCCGTGCAGCCTGTTGCGCCATCAGCTCCAGATAGCGCTGCCGCTCGGCCTCGCCCAGCGGCAACTCGCGCATGGTTTCGAGAAACCCTGACAACACCGTCAATGGCGTCTTCAGCTCATGCGACACGTTAGCGACAAAATCACGCCGCATCGCATCCGTGCGCTCCAGCTCGGTAATGTCTTGCGACAGCACCAGCTTGCGGCGCTCGCCATACGGAAACACCTGCACGGACAACACGTTGTAGCGCGCTTCACCCATCCCCGACATCACCAGCGTGCCGTCGTACTGATGCGCGTTCAGATAGCGCACGAACGTAGGCTGGCGCACCAGATGCGTGATGTGCTGGTGCAGGTCACGCTGTGCATCGAGACCAAAATGCGTCTGCGAAATCGCGTTGCACCACTCAATCCGGTCATGTTGATCGAGCAGCACCACACCGTTGGGCGAAGCCTGAATCGCCTGAATAAACCGCGCATGCTGCTGCTCAATCTGCCGCACCTGGCCGTGCCAGCGTTTGGCGAGCTTGTACAGGCGGTAATAAATTTCGCCCCAGACACCCGACGCGCTGGGCACTTCGCCATACGCGGGCGCGTCGAGCAAACGCCACAGCCGTTGCTTGTGAAACGTCCCGGACAGACTTTGTGCCAGCAGCACCACCACCGCCAGCACCAGCGCCGCCGTCACGCCTGCCAGCGCGCCAGCGACGAAGCACAGCAAGCCCAGCAAAACGATGGCGATGAGAGAGCGCGTCCAGATCGGATTCATGAGCGAGCGCTCAGCGAGAACACAGCAGGAAAAAACGGGAGCGTGCCACAAATCATGAAGCACGCACTACGGGATGCTCGTTCCAGCCAGGCACGCATGCTCAGGATGCCTTGGCGAGGCGGTAACCGCTGCCGCGCACGGTTTCGATCATCGCATCGCAACCAGCAGGCTTAAGCGCCGCGCGCAGACGCTTGATATGCACATCCACCGTGCGCTCTTCGACAAAAACATGATCGCCCCACACCTGATCGAGCAATTGCGTGCGGCTATGCACGCGCTCGGGATGGGTCATGAAAAAGTGCAGCAGGCGGAATTCGGTGGGTCCCAGATCAAGCTTGATCTCGCCTGCGGGCGCATGCGCCGCCACCCGGTGCGTGACGGGATCAAGCCGCAAGCCGTCGATCGACACGACATCCTCCGTCAGTTGCGGCGCACGGCGGCGCAACACCGCCTTGATCCGCGCCATCAGTTCTTTAGGCGAGAACGGCTTCGTCACGTAATCATCTGCGCCAATTTCGAGGCCAAGCACTTTGTCCTGCTCGTCACCGCGCGCGGTCAGCATGATGATCGGAATATGCTTCGTGCGCTCGCTGCCACGCAGTTCACGAGCAAACGCAACCCCTGACTTGCCCGGCAACATCCAGTCGAGCAGCACCAGATCCGGCAGCACATCACCGATCAGATGCGCCGCCTGTTCTGCGTTATACGCACGAATCGCAAAGTAACCTGAATGCTGCAGATTGACCGCGATCAACTCAGCGATCGCGGGTTCGTCTTCGACCACCAGAATGCTGCCAGGCATCGTCACCTCTTGATTGAAACCAGTTGAAGTTAGCTCAAGGCCTCACGTTCGAGCTCATCGGGCGACTGATGCCGCACATCCTTGCCCTTGACGATGTAGATGATGAATTCGGCGATGTTCTTCGCGTGATCGCCAATGCGCTCAATCGCCTTGGCGATAAACAGGAAATCGAGCCCAACCGAGATTGAGCGCGGGTCTTCTGTCATGTAAGAGATCAGCTTGCGCACGAACGCACGGAATTCTTCGTCGATGGCTTTGTCGTCGCGCACGATCTGCGCGGCCGCCACCGTATCCAGCCGGGCGAAGGCATCCAGCGCACGCCGCAGGATCGACACCGCCAGTTCGCCCGAGAGCTTGATCTCCGCGATATTGATCGTGCGCGCGGCACCGTCTTCCATCAGACGCCGGGTGCGCTTGGCAATTTTTTCGGCTTCGTCGCCCGCGCGTTCAAGGTTGGTGATGGTCTTTGAAATCGCAATCAGCAAACGCAGATCGCGGGCCGCTGGCTGACGGCGCGCGATGATGTTGCTGCACTCTTCGTCAATTTCGATTTCCATCGCATTCAGCCGAGCCTCGGCCGCGATCACCTGATCGGCCATGTCGGCATCGAAATGATTCAGCGCGTGCATCGCATTCACAATTTGTGATTCAACGAGGCCACCCATTTCGAGCACCTTCGAAGATACGAGATTCAGGTCAGCATCGAACTGGCTGGAAAGGTGTTTATCGGACATATCGTGCTCCGTGGTCAGGCCAGTGGCAGGCAAAAAATAGCGGGCAAAAACGGCAGCCTGAGATGCGCTCAGCCCAGTCAGCCAAAACGGCCGGTAATGTAGTCTTCGGTTTCCTTGCGGAGCGGCTTGATAAAGATTTTTTCAGTTTCGCCAAACTCGATTAATTCGCCCAGGTACATATAAGCGGTGTAGTCCGAGCAGCGTGCGGCCTGCTGCATGTTGTGAGTGACAATCACGACCGTGTAATCGTCTTTCAGCTCGGCGATCAACTCTTCAATCCGGCCAGTCGAAATGGGGTCCAGCGCGGAACACGGCTCGTCGAGCAACAACACATCCGGGCGCACCGCAATCGCGCGTGCGATACACAGACGCTGCTGCTGGCCGCCAGAAAGCCCATAGCCGTTTTGTCCCAGCTTGTCTTTCACTTCATTCCAGAGCGCGGCCTTGGTCAGCGCCCACTCCACGCGATCCTCCATTTCGGAGCGCGACAGCGTTTCAAACATCTTCACGCCAAACGCAATGTTGTCGTAGATCGACATTGGAAACGGCGTTGGCTTCTGAAACACCATGCCCACCCGCGCGCGCAGCAACGAAATATCGCGCCGGGAAGTCAGCAGGTTTTCGCCATCCATCAGGATCTCGCCTTCGGCACGCTGCTCGGGATAAAGCGCATACATCTGGTTAAAAGTGCGCAGCAACGTGGATTTGCCACAACCTGACGGACCGATAAAAGCCGTGACCTTGTGCTCGGGAATCCGCAAGTTGACATCTTTCAGCGCATGAAACTTGCCATAAAAGAAATTCAAATGATTGACCGAGATCTTCGCGGCCGCGTGCGGCACGGGCCTCAGGCTTGCACCCGCGCGCTCAAACCCGCGCGCTGGTTTATTGGGAGAGAGTTCGCTCAGATTCATCACCTGGTTTTCCTTAGCGTTTCGAGAAGATCGTGCGTGCGAGGATATTCAGCCCCAGCACGCAAAGCGTAATCAGAAAGACTCCGGCCCATGCCAACGACTGCCACTGGGCAAACGGGCTCATCGCAAACTTGAAGATAGTCACGGGAAGATTGGCAACTGGCTGGCTCATGTCCCATGTGAAGAACTGATTCGACAGCGCAGTGAACAGAAGCGGCGCGGTTTCACCCGCGATACGGGCCACGCCCAGCAGCACACCGGTCACGATGCCCGCCGTAGAAGCCTTAAGCGTGATTGACAGCACCATCTTCCATTTCGGCGTGCCCAGCGCAAAAGCCGCTTCACGCAGCGCATTCGGCACGAGCTTGAGCATGTTTTCCGTCGTGCGGATCACAATCGGAATCTGCAACAGCGCCAGCGCGATCACCCCAGCCCAGCCACTGAAATGGCCCATCTTGAGCACCACCAGCGCATACACAAACAAGCCCACGATGATTGACGGCGCGGACAGCAAGATATCGTTGACGAAACGCGTGATGCTCGCCAGCCAGCTTTTTTGTCCGTACTCGGCCAGAAACACCCCAGCCAGAATACCGATCGGCGTGCCCGCAAAGGTCGCCAGGCCAACCATCATCAGGCTGCCGACAATCGCATTGGCGAGCCCACCGCCATCGGTATTAGGCGGCGGCGTCGACTCAGTAAACAACGCCAGCGACAGCCCGCCCACACCGAGCCGCAACGTGGTGAACAAAATCCAGATCAACCAGATCAAGCCAAACACCATGGCTGCCAGCGACAAGGTCAACGCCACGGCATTGGTCACCCGGCGACGGCGCTGCAAACGCACCCGCATGGCTTCGAGTGCGGCCCCACCGCTTGACGCGGGCATGTCGGACATTGGCTGGCTCATTTCGCCCCCTCCTTGCGTTCAAGGCGCAGCAGCATCAGCTTCGACACCGACAGCACGATAAAAGTAATGACAAAGAGAATCAGGCCCAACTCCATCAAGGCCGCGGTATGCAAGCCCGGGCTCGCTTCGGCAAACTCATTGGCCAGCGCCGACGTGATGCTATTGCCCGGCGAAAACAGCGACACGTTATCCAGCAAGTTGGTGTTACCGATCACGAAGGTCACCGCCATGGTCTCGCCCAGCGCCCGGCCAAGGCCCAGCATGATGCCGCCGATCACCCCGGTGCGCGTGAACGGCAGCACGATCTTCCACATGACTTCCCACGTGGTGCAACCCACGCCATACGCCGATTCTTTCAGCAGCACCGGCGTGACCTCAAACACATCGCGCATCACCGAAGCGATGTACGGAATAATCATGATCGCCAGAATCACCCCTGCGCACAGGATGCCAATGCCAATCGGCGCGCCGCGAAATAACGCACCCACAAACGGTATGCCGCCCAGCACATGGCCTAGCGGCTTTTGAAACCAGGAAGCAAAAATCGGCGCAAACACTAACAGCCCCCACATGCCGTACACAATCGACGGAATCGCGGCGAGCAGTTCAATGGCAATACCCAGCGGACGACGCAGCCAGGCCGGAGAGAGTTCGGTCAGAAACAGCGCAATGCCAAAGCTGACAGGCACAGCGATCAGCAAGGCAATGACTGATGTGGCTAGCGTGCCGTAAATCGGAACCAGCGCACCGAACTGATCGGCAGGAGGGTCCCAATCGGCATTCCACAGGAAATTCCAGCCAAACTGCTGAATCGACGGCAGCGACGCAATCACTAACGACACCACGATGCCGCCCAGTAGCAGCAGCGTAATGGCAGCGCATGCACGGGTCAGCGAGGCAAAAATCAGGTCCCCGAAACGGCCCGGAGCTCTGGGCGCAGCAGACACGCGAGGCTGGTTCGGCACAGGATGGACATCGGACATGAGAACCCATTCCAGAAAAGGCGCACCACCTCACGTGATGCTTCGGAGAGCACCTGGCGCGGTGGTTTAACGCACTACCACCGCGCCAGACAAGAGCTGCTTAAAAACCACAGCACAGACTGCCGCGCCGCTTACTCAGCCAGCGCTTTACCTGTTGCGTCTTTAACCTTTGCTTTCCACTGCGAACGAATCTCTGCCACCACCGAATCAGGCAACGTGATGTAGTCCAGATCGCTCGCTGCCTGGGCACCATTCTTGAATGCCCAGTCAAAGAACTTGAGCGTTTCGGCACCTTGCGCAGCCTTGTCCTGGGTGGTGTGCAACAACACGAATGTCGCACCGACGATCGGCCAGGCGTTCTTGCCGGGCTCATTGGTCAGGATCTGATAGAACGACTTCGACCATTCAGCACCCGCCGCAGCCGCTTTAAAAGTTTCGATTTTTGGTTCGACCAGCGCACCCGCTGCGTTCTTCAGGCCGGCATAGGCCATGCGGTTTTGCTTCGCGTAGGCCCATTCAACATAGCCAATTGCGCCCGGCAGACGCTGCACAAAAGCGGCGACGCCATCATTGCCCTTACCGCCCGTGCCCGTTGGCCAGTTGACGGTCGAGCCCTCGCCGACCTTCGACTTCCATTCCGGATTCACCTTCGACAGATAGTTAGTCCAGATAAAACTGGTGCCCGAACCATCGGCACGGCGAACCACCGCGATATCGGTGTCAGGCAGCTTCAGTTTCGGATTCAGCGCGACAATCGCCGGATCATTCCATTTAGTGACCTTGCCCAGATAGATCTCGCCCAGCAACTCACCAGACAGCACCAGTTCACCCGGCTTGATACCCGCCACATTCACCACGGGCACTACCCCGCCGACCACCGTTGGAAACTGGAACAAACCATCTTTAGCGAGTGCATCATCCTTGAGCGGCGCATCGGAACCGGCGAAATCGACTGTTTTGGCAATGATCTGTTTGATCCCGCCTGACGAACCAATGCCCTGATAGTTCACCTTGCCGCCACCGGACTTTTGATAGGCATCGGCCCATTTGGTGTAGATCGGCGCGGCGAAGGTGCTGCCAGCACCAGTGATATCGGCGGCCTGCGCGGCCAGCGCGAAGCACATGCCAGCCAGACCAGCGAACGCGGTATACATCAGCTTCATAAGACCTCCAGTGGGATGAGCGGAAACACAACACCACGCAGACTAACGTTGCTTTATGACAGTACCGTGACGAATGATGAAACGAATGTGACAGTCACCGGACTGCCATCGGGAAGAAATAAGTCTAGGTCATGCGAACCGATATACCCTCGGGAAAAAGCCGGAAGGAAGCCCAGTGGGGGGTATCTGATGAACCAACTGGGTGCTGTCAGTTCGCTCCACGCTTTAAAGGTCAGTGGAAAATTAAACTGCCGATTTGCATGAAATACCTGCACAACCTGATTTTCGAAGTTCGGATGTTTTAACCAGCACATCATCACGCCTCTCCCCCAGTTAATTTTTCTGCTATCCCAGGATAGTTCATCAGAACCTTGATAGCAGAATTTTTGCAGACATTCCTTAGTTAATTTAGCCAGAACTTCTTGTATCTATGCGGCATGGATTAATGGCATCCTGGAAAATCAGCCATAAGTGGCCTTCTAATGGAACGTTTCAGGCCGGTAAGTGACGCAATATGCTGGCAGCCGTGCTGGCCAGGTCGGCCGAGTGGCTAAAACCGACAGTTTAGCCAAGCCAATTTGTCAGGGTTGCGGGTTGTCACCTTGGGCCTTGTATCCCAAGGCACCCTGGCTGTAAGAGCTACATCGTGGCAAACAGTCGCTGTTATTTAATGCAGGCACAAACAAAATACGAGTTATGAAACTGATTAATTTTAAATTGACTGAATGCGTACTGAAACCCATCAAACTTTTTTGCACAGCTGCGCCTCAGACAATGATTTGCAGTCATCTTTCAAGGATACGATCCAACAGGTCGAACCGAATGAGTCCCGTGGGCCCATGCAAAAAATTCAGAATACAAAATCCATACATGGCAGTAACTCTGTCCAGGACGAGAGCGGTACTGGAAGTTCAGGAAGGGCATCTCTCCTGCGCAGGGAGGGCAGCCTGAGCAGCATTTCCATGAATGCTGCGCCAGACATTCCAGATTCTACGCCGCTGACAGAAATCTCCGTCGCTAAAGTCTGGAACAATTTAGTCCTTAAAAAGGAAATATTGTGGCACCTTGTCAATGATAAAAATTCATGCGAAGAAGGCCTTTTATCGATTCAAAATGAAATTCTCAATATGTCATCGCATGAGTGACGAGAACAGAAAGGTCCTGGCAAAGAAAAAAATTACCGGATTTTTATTTGGGGAAAATGGCGGCATCGGTTTTTATAAAATAAAAATCTCGGGATCGAAAGGTTTATATAGCACTGATTTTCGGCAGTGGGTATATGAAGCACTCGAAGAAACCGATACCTCAGAGGGGAAATATTTCATTTCTTCTTTATATTTTTCATTTCGACTTATTGATAGCAAAATAGCACCGCCTGACACGGCAATTTTAATCAAATACAAGACTCACGATCTCGATACATGCGCCACCCGCACAGACGGTTTTGAAAATGACCCCTCGCTTTGCGCACCCACCTCGAATACGAACACAATTTCCAAGGCAGATTTGATTTTTAAACGTAGACAGCAATACGAAAGCATTTTGTCTAAACTACACCACGACCTTTCTCTGCAGGAAAAAATCAGCAAACCTGCCTGGTATCAACGGCATCCAAGTGTTGAAAAAACAAATTATGCGGCCTATCAGTGCAAAGAATTAAAAGAACAGATAGCGCTAAAAACCTCCATTCCGGATATAAGCCAATTCAATAGATTAGAAACCATGGAGATAAAATTCAAGTGAAAATGCCCTATTGCCGCCATCAACAATGAGTCAGCAAAACATTTAAATTTAGTCTCAGACGAGGATTATTTTGATTTAAATAATCTACCTTCCGGCACGAAACTTCCGTCTCTGGAGACTCTAGATTTATCCGGATCAAATATTATTTCACTGGGATATCTGTATGACTTTCTTGATAGATATGTATCGAATATAAAAATTTTTCCAAAAATAAAAAATTGA
This sequence comes from Paraburkholderia bonniea, assembly GCF_009455625.1. Classification (NCBI taxonomy): domain Bacteria; kingdom Pseudomonadati; phylum Pseudomonadota; class Betaproteobacteria; order Burkholderiales; family Burkholderiaceae; genus Paraburkholderia; species Paraburkholderia bonniea. Next base: position 2,295,398 of record NZ_QPEQ01000001.1, read on the forward strand.
CTTTTAATTATGGAATTGCCGCATTTCACGAAGAATATATTAAAAGATCCCCTCTATAACTTCTCCAGTTTTTTGCTGCAGCAGAGCATGCAATCAGATTAAAACACCACATTGAACCTGTGTTTAACGTGCCACAATTCGAAAAAATCGAAGCTGTGCCAGATACTCCGCAGTGGACTTTAAAAGAAGCATTAAATTGGGGAAATGCCCCCTTCCGAAGGTTTTAAGACATGGCCTTGGCCGAGTCAGCTCTAATTAAATGTCGTGTCACCTGGACGGCAGTACCGCCCAGGCTTCACGCGGCAGATAAAAAGTGAATGCGACACCAAACGACCGGCCATGACGAAGGCTTGGAAGGCTTGAATCCCAGTGCCGGATTTACTAACCTACCTGACCGTTGGCAACGCGGCAGCAACGAGAACGTCAATGGCCTGCGGCACCCGGTACCGCCAAATTAGTCGGCGCAGCACCTGGCGCTTGAAACGGCCATCTTTGACAAGCAATCAGCTTCGTGCCTTGATTGTCTGGGCACGTCCGCCCGCCCCCTCGGTGAAACCGGTTTAACCCGTTTCACCACGGCGCCTTAAACACTCGCCTCACGCACCACCGCAGCAATCGCCTCGGCATGACGCTCCGCATCGGTCCGCGCTTCGGCCTCAACCATCACGCGCAGCAGCGGCTCAGTGCCCGACGCGCGAATCAGCACGCGGCCATGACCATGCAGCGCCTGCTCTGCCGCGCTAATCGCCCGCTGGATCGCCGCATTTCCCTGCCAGTCCATACCCGGCTGCATGCGCACATTCACCAGCTTTTGCGGGAACAACGTCACACCATCGAGCAATTGCGCCAACGTCTGGCCACTGCGCTTGATCGCCGCCAGCACGAGCAGCGACGAAACAATGCCATCGCCCGTCGAATGCCGGTCGAGAGACAAAATATGCCCCGAGCCTTCAGCGCCCAGTTGCCAGCCATGTTCCCGTAATTGTTCAAGCACATAACGGTCACCCACCGCCGCCCGCACGAATGGCACGCCGAGGCGCTGCAACGCGACTTCGATCGCCAGATTGGTCATCAGCGTGCCAACCGCCCCCCGGACTTCGCCGTCAGTCGCTATCCGGTCCTTGACCAGCACGTACAGCAACTCGTCGCCGTTGTAGAGCCGCCCGGCTGCATCCACCACCTGCAGGCGGTCGGCGTCACCATCCAGCGCAATCCCGAGATCCGCGTGATTGGCCCGCACCGCGCGCACCAGGGCATCCGGCGCAGTCGCACCCACGCCATCGTTGATGTTGAAACCATTGGGTGCAACGCCAATCGGAATCACATCCGCGCCTAGCTCATGAAAAACATGGGGAGCGATGTGATACGCCGCACCGTGCGCACAATCCACCACGAGCTTCATGCCACGCAGATCGAAAGCGGCGGGAAAGGTGCTCTTGCAAAACTCGATATAACGCCCTGGGGCGTCATCGAGACGACGCGCCTTGCCAAGCTGTTCAGCCGACGCACACGCCAATGGCTGCTCAAGCTGCGCTTCGATTCTGGCTTCAACCTCATCCGGCAGCTTGTTGCCATCGGCGGAGAAAAATTTGATGCCGTTGTCATCGTAGGGATTATGCGAAGCGCTTATCACGACGCCTGCTGCAAGCCGCAATGCGCGCGTCAGGTAAGCAATGCCAGGGGTAGGCATCGGCCCTGCCAGCATTACGTCAACCCCAGCGGCCGAAAACCCTGCCTCCAACGCCGCTTCGAGCATATAGCCCGACACTCTGGTGTCCTTGCCAATTAGCACCGTAGGCCGCTGCGCGGTGCCAACCCAGTGCTCGCCTCCCGCCAGCACCTTGCCCGCGGCATAACCCAGGCGCAAGACGAAATCAGGGGTAATGGGCGCTGCTCCTACCTTCCCGCGAATCCCATCAGTACCAAAATAGCGACGTGCCATCGTTGAAATATCCTTGATTGCTTTGCTTACAGGTTCAGCCGCCAAGCGCGGCATCGCGCACGGCTACCCAGATTTTGAGTGCATCGACCGTTGGTGCCACATCGTGCACACGCACAATTGCCGCTCCCCGCTCGACTGCACAGACCGCTGCGGCAAGGCTCGCTGCGAGCCGCTCAGAGGCAGCCCGCCCCGTGACCGCACCCAGCATCGACTTGCGTGAGATTCCCGCGAGAATCGGAAACGGCCGCGCACCCTGTGGCGCGGTAGCTTGCAACTGCGCAAGCAACGCGTAATTGTGCTCAACCACGCCTTTACCGAAACCAAACCCTGGATCGACACAAATCCGTGCCTTCGCAATTCCTGCATGGATAAGCGCATCGGCACGGCTTTGCAGAAATTCACGCACCTCGGCCACGACATCCTGATAAACCGTTGCGCCAAGCTGCATGGTCTGCGGCTCGCCCTGCATATGCATCACACACAAGCCGCAGGTACTGTCACGCACAGCCTCGAGCGCGCCAGGCAAGCGAAAACCCCAGATATCGTTAATCAGGTCCGCCCCTGCCGCGAGTGCCGCACGCATGACCTCTGGCTTATAGGTATCGACTGACAACGGCACCTGCGCATCACGCAATTGCTCCAGCAGCGGCATCACCCGCTCAAGCTCGACTTCAAGTGGCACCGGCGGCGCACCGGGACGCGATGACTCGCCGCCGATATCAATGATGTCCACGCCAGCGCGCAGCATCTGCTCGGCCTGACGCAACGCATCATCTCGCGCGGCAAATTGACCGCCATCGGAAAACGAATCCGGCGTGACATTCAAAATTCCCATCACTAATGGCCGCTCGAACGTCAGCGTAAAACGGCCACATTGCAACGGCTCGGGAACGGCGCGGGACACGCTAGCGGAATTGAACACAGGAAAGTTTTGGACAGATCAGGGAAGAATGCAAAACGGGCCGGTGTGAAATCACACCGGCCCGTACTTCAAACCGATTAACGATCAGGCAGGGGCAGTCGCATTACCAGGCTTCACCTCGGTGCCTGTACTGCCACCGGGAGCGGCACCACCTGTGGGAGGAGGTGCGTTTTTAGGTGAACGCGGCGGGCGGCCCGCCATGATGTCGTTGATCTGATCGGCGTCGATGGTTTCCCACTCCATCAGTGCCGCAGTCATGGCTTCAACCTTGTCGCGGTTTTCGTCCAGCAGACGCTTGGCCAGGTTGTACTGCTCATCAAGCACCCGGCGTATTTCAGCATCCACCTTTTGCTGGGTCGCCTCGGAGATGGTCCGTGTGAAACCACGGCCAAATGGCGTCGCGTCATTTTCGTCGTCGACATAGACCATTGGCCCAAGTGCATCCGTCATCCCAAAGCGTGCCACCATGGCCCGGGCCGTCGACGTCGCCTTATTGAAGTCATCTGATGCACCCGTGCTGATGAGATTAAGAAACAGCTCTTCAGCTACCCGGCCACCGAACAGAATGGCCAGACGGTCCAACAAATAGTCTTTCGAATAAGTTTCGTTATCGTGTTCCGGCAACTGCCACGTGACACCTAGCGCGCGGCCACGCGGAATAATCGTCACCTTGTGCACCGGATCCGCTTTCGGCAAAAGCTTGGCGATCACCGCATGCCCGGACTCGTGATAGGCCGTCGCTCGCTTCGATTCCTCACGGATCACCGCAGACTTGCGCTCAGGACCCATGAAGATTTTGTCTTTCGCATCTTCGAAGTCGGCCATTTCGACAATCCGCTTACCCCGGCGTGCAGCAAAAAGCGCGGCTTCATTGACGAGATTAGCCAGGTCAGCACCCGAAAAACCTGGTGTGCCACGTGCAATAACAGCGGCATCCACGTCATTTGAAATCGGCACCTTGCGCAGGTGAACCTTCATGATGTGCTCGCGGCCACGAATATCAGGCAGCCCGACATAAACCTGGCGGTCGAAACGTCCCGGTCGTAACAAGGCCTTGTCGAGCACGTCCGAGCGGTTGGTTGCGGCAATGACAATCACACCTGAGTTCGCTTCAAAGCCATCCATCTCAACCAGCATCTGGTTCAGCGTCTGCTCGCGCTCGTCGTTACCACCGCCTGTGCCAGCGCCACGATGACGGCCTACTGCGTCGATTTCGTCGATAAACACAATACACGGCGCGTGTTTTTTGGCCTGCTCAAACATATCGCGCACACGGGCTGCGCCCACACCGACAAACATTTCAACGAAATCTGAACCTGAAATGCTGAAGAACGGCACTTTTGCTTCACCGGCAATCGCCCGGGCCAGCAAGGTCTTACCCGTTCCCGGCGGCCCCACCAGCAGTACACCGCGCGGAATCCTGCCACCGAGCTTCTGGAATTTTTGTGGATCACGCAGAAAATCAACCAGTTCAGAGACTTCTTCCTTGGCTTCGTCACAACCCGCGACATCGGTGAAATTAATCGCGTTATTGTTTTCGTCCAGCAGACGCGCACGTGATTTTCCGAACGAGAAGGCCCCGCCTTTGCCCCCGCCCTGCATCTGCCGCATCATATAAAACCAGAAAACGATGATCAGAATGGTCGGACCAAGATAGGTCAACGCTGACACCAGCATGCTGGGTTCTTCATCTGCCTTGCCGCTAACCTGAACGTTGTACTTCAGCAGATCGCCCACCATCCAGATATCGCCCGGCGAGACAATCTGGTATTTCTGGCCATCCTGCGGCGTCACAATCAGATTGCGGCCCTGCACCACAACGTCCTTGACTTTGCCATTCTTGGCATCGTCCATGAACTTGGAATAGGAAACGCTTTCCTGGACATGCGGCTTGTCGAACTGCTTGAACACAGTAAATAGCACCAGTGCAATCACCGCCCACACTGCCGCCTTCGAAAACATATTGTTGTTCAAAGCACCACTCCTTCACTCATAGAACGGGCGCCTACATTTTCCTTGCGGCATACCCTCAGGCATTCTAATCCACTCCGCAGACCCCTGCCATTCACTAAACATAGCCGCCCCACACAGTAGCTACGTTATTTTCTGGCCCAGCAGGTATGCAGGACGGCGCATGACTTCCCGATTAACGGGCTTGTTTCAAATGCTTGCCCAAAATAAATGTTTCTGCCGATTTATCTCGTGATGCTTTGGGCTTGCGCGGTGCCACAGTCCGAAACTGACGCTTGAATTTTTCGACAATCTGGCTGTAACCACTGCCATGAAAACACTTAACTAAAAGAGCACCATCTGGCTTCAAATGCTTTTGCGAGAATTCGAGCGCCAAGTCACAAACATGCTCAATCCGTGCAGCATCTGCCAGCGCTACTCCCGACAGGTTGGGCGCCATATCGGAAATTACAAGATCAACTTCGCGTTCCCCTAGAATCTCTTCCAGCTGGATCAGCACGCTATCTTCACGGAAATCGCCCTGGATGAAGTGCACATCGGCAATCGGCTCCATCGGCAAAAGATCAAGGGCGATAATCATGCCGTCGATTCCGCCTTCGCGCTCAGCGGTGCCGCGCCGTGTCCCCTGCGACAGCTTGTTGCGCACATACTGGCTCCAGCTACCTGGCGTCGAGCCCAGATCGACAATGACCTGACCTGGGCGGATCAGTTTGTCCTGCTCGTCAATTTCCTTGAGTTTGTAGGCTGCGCGGGCCCGATAGCCCTCGCGTTGCGCCAGTTTTACGTACGGGTCGTTGATATGATCGTGGAGCCACGAGTGGTTGAAGCGATTTTTTGCCATTAAGCGATGAACTCTTCTGCGTGACGCCGTGCTTTTAGCGGATAATACGCGTTTATATCGCGCGGCTGCCATGCTTGGCCTTTCATCTGGCCCGCAACCGCGATCCTTCTGTCGTTCTGACGCGCCCCACGGTCTTGCAACGCATCAATCACTGATCCGTCTGGACTCAAGGTGCCGCCATTTTAGTCGAGTCTTTCACTTTCCATGCCAGTTCTTAAAGTATCTTCCGACCAGCGCGCTGAATTGCGCTCCCAGGCACATGCGCTCAAACCGGTTGTGCTCATCGGCGCTGAAGGCCTGACCGACGCGGTACTGGCAGAAATCCGCGTCCACCTCAACGTGCATCAGTTGATCAAGATCCGCGTATTTGGTGATGAGCGTGAAGCACGGATCGCCATTTATGAGCAAATCTGCGACCAGTTGAACGCTGCGCCCATTCAGCACATTGGCAAGCTGCTGGTGATCTGGAAGCCCGAGGCGGCCCAGCCAGATCCCGTCAAGCTCAAACGCGGTGTGCTTCCCAGTGCCCGTGAAGCAGCGAAAGAAGGCAAGCTGGACAAAGGCCGGGCACCGCCACGCGTGGTGAAAGTCGTCAAGCCCGCGGATAACCCCATGCGCAAGCCCAAGCCAAAAAAGATGCTGGTGCGGGGTAATGAACGTGTGACGGCTGGCGGCAATATCAAACGGGCCAAAAAACGTCTGCCCAGCGCCAAACGCCAGCATCAGTCTTCGAAGTAGGTATCAGATATCCGGCAGGTATCAGTCAGCATCGGGCGTCAGCAGACGCCCGGATAAAACTCTGCCGATACACCATCATGCGCAGAAACTTAAGCGCCCCGATCTCCAGCCACCTCGGTTAGAGCAGGTGCCTCGCGCTGCGCTGCTGGCAACAGCCATAACAGCGCAAGCCCCAGCAAGCTCTCGAGCAGATAAAACACGCTCGACACACCATGCAGCATGCCAAACCGGCTTGCATAAGCTGAATGGCTCACATCGCTACCCGCATTGAATGCCGCGACCCGCAAGGCATTCATAAAAGGCTGAAGCGCGAAATAGCCCACCAGTACGCAGAGCAACATACCAACAATCAGCCAGCGCAGGCGGCGATAGCCGTGCCAGCCGCGACGAACCAGCAGGTTCGCCAGCCCCAGTAGCGCCACACCACACACCACCCCGGCAATCGCTTCGAAATGAAACAGCCTGGCTGCGACCATCCCCGCCATCATCCGGTCCAGCGAAGTAAACAGCACAGGCGCTACCGCATACCCCAGCGTCAGCAAACTACCGACCCAAACCACAGTAAGCAGTTGAAAGAGACGCTGCGGCATTCCCGTCATCACCTTGCGCATCAGACGTAACGCACCGAAATGATTTCGTACTCGCGCACGCCACTCGGTGCCTGGACCGACGCCACATCGCCCTCTGTCTTGCCAATCAGCGCACGGGCGACAGGCGAACTGATCGAAATCAGGCCATGTTCGAGATCCGCTTCGTCATCACCGACGATCTGATACGTAACCGGCGCGCCCGAAGCCAGGTCTTCCAGCTCGATCGTCGCGCCGAAGACCACCCGGCCGTCAGCATCCACTAACGATGGATCAATCACCTGGGCTCCAGCGAGCTTCGATTCGATTTCCGCAATACGGCCCTCGATAAAGCCCTGCTTTTCTTTAGCCGCGTCGTACTCGGCGTTTTCTGACAGATCACCCTGGGCACGCGCCTCAGCAATCATTCTGATTACAGAGGGGCGCTCAACCGACTTCAGGCGCTGCAACTCGTCGCGCAGTTGCTCTGCGCCACGCTTCGTCAATGGAGTAGTGCTCATAAACCGTTCATGTGGCAAAAACGACCATAAAAAAATCACCGCGGTTAAGTGCATCTCACAAAAATCTGGCGAGAACCTAAGCCAGACCCTGCGAAACACCGCTTAACCGCGGCACTTACATCTGTGACACAAATCTGATGCTTCAGTGTAGGCGAGCGTGAAGCCCTTGTAAATCATAGACTTCGAGGTTTCTCAGATAACGCAGGCCTTCAACTGCCGCACGCGCACCCGACATCGTCGTGTAATACGTGACCTTGTTTGCCTGGGCGCTCATGCGAATTGAGCGTGAATCGGCAATCGCCGCACGGGTTTCATCGACTGTGGTGAAAACCAGTGCGATTTCGCCATTTTTAATCATGTCCACGATATGCGGGCGGCCATCCTTGACCTTGTTCACGACCTTCACCGGCACACCTGCCGCGCTGATTGCCGCCGCGGTGCCCTTCGTAGCCACAATCGGGTAGCCCAGCTCGTGCAGCATCCGCGCCACCTCAACCGCTTTCGCCTTGTCCGCATCCATCACGGTTAGCAGCACCGTTCCAGACTCCGGCAAGCGTGAACCCGCCGCCAACTGCGACTTAAAAAGCGCTTCACCGAAGGTCTGACCAACTCCCATCACTTCACCGGTCGAACGCATTTCAGGTCCGAGCACCGGGTCGACGCTCGGGAACTTGACGAATGGAAACACCGCTTCCTTCACGCTGAAATACGGCGGATTAATTTCTTTGGTCACGCCTTGCGCGGCTAGCGTCTGGCCTACCATCGCCCGCGCAGCGATCTTCGCTAGCGGCAAGCTGGTCGCCTTCGACACATAAGGCACGGTGCGCGACGCACGCGGATTCACCTCAAGCACGTAAATCACGTCGTGCGATGAGCCATCGGCCTGCGGCACTTGCTGAATGGCGAACTGCACATTCATCAAGCCAATCACATTCAACGCTTGCGCCATGGCGGCCGTCTGGCGCTTCAATTCAGCAATCGTCGGTGCCGACAACGAATAAGGCGGCAACGAACACGCTGAGTCGCCCGAGTGCACACCAGCCTGCTCGATATGCTCCATCACGCCGCCAATAAACACCGCCTCGCCATCTGAAATGCAGTCCACATCACACTCGATCGCATCGTTCAAAAAGCGGTCGAGCAGCACGGGGGAATCGTGCGACACCTTCACCGCCTCACGCATATAACGCTCAAGATCCCGCGGCTCATGCACGATTTCCATCGCCCGGCCACCCAGCACATACGACGGACGCACGACCAGCGGATAGCCGATCTCCTCAGCCAGCTTTAGCGCTTCATCTTCCGCCCGGGCGGTGCGGTTAGGCGGCTGACGCAGCCCCAAATCTTGCAGCAGCTTCTGAAAGCGTTCACGGTCTTCGGCGGCGTCGATCATGTCTGGCGAGGTGCCAATGATAGGGACGCCATTGGCCTCGAGATCCAGCGCCAGCTTCAGTGGCGTCTGGCCACCGTACTGGACGATCACGCCCACCGGTTGCTCTTTGTCGACGATTTCAAGCACATCTTCGAGCGTCAGCGATTCGAAGTACAAACGATCAGATGTGTCGTAGTCAGTCGAAACCGTTTCCGGATTGCAGTTGACCATGATCGTTTCGTAACCGTCTTCGCGCATCGCCAGCGCCGCGTGGACGCAGCAGTAGTCGAATTCGATACCCTGCCCGATACGGTTAGGCCCACCGCCCAGCACCATGATTTTCTTGTTGCTGGTGGGATTGGCTTCGCATTCTTCCTCGTAGGTCGAATACATATAGGCGGTTTTCGTAGCGAATTCTGCCGCGCAGGTATCCACCCGTTTGTACACCGGGCGCACCTTGTGTTCGATACGGTACTGGCGCACTTCGGCAGGCGTAGCGCCAAGCAGCTTCGCCAGACGCCGGTCCGAAAAACCGCTTTGCTTCAGGAAATACAGTTCATCCCTGGACAGACTTGCCAGCGTGCGGCCCGCGAGCGCCTTTTCCTTCAGCACGATCTGTTCGATTTGCGCGAGAAACCATGGGTCGATGGCCGTTTCTTCGAAAATTTCCTGCTGGGTCATGCCAATCCGGAATGCATCGCCGACATACCAGATCCGGTCCGGCCCTGCCTCTCCGATCTCACGGATGATTTCATCGCGGTTGACGGTTTTCTCGTCAAGCCCATCAACCCCCACTTCCAGCCCACGCAACGCTTTCTGGAATGATTCCTGGAACGTGCGGCCAATCGCCATGACTTCGCCGACAGACTTCATCTGGGTAGTCAAACGAGGATCAGCGGCACGGAATTTTTCGAACGCAAAACGCGGAATTTTCGTTACCACGTAGTCGATGGTTGGCTCGAATGAAGCCGGAGTCTGACCACCGGTAATTTCGTTTTTCAACTCGTCGAGTGTGTAGCCAACCGCCAGCTTCGCGGCGATCTTCGCAATCGGAAAGCCCGTCGCCTTCGACGCCAGCGCGGATGAACGCGAGACACGCGGATTCATTTCGATCACGACCATCCGGCCATCTACCGGATTAATCGAAAACTGCACATTCGAGCCGCCGGTATCGACGCCGATCTCGCGCAACACTGCCAGCGAAGCGTTACGCAGAATCTGGTATTCCTTGTCGGTCAGCGTTTGCGCTGGTGCTACCGTGATCGAATCGCCCGTATGGATACCCATCGGATCAAGGTTCTCAATCGAACACACGATGATGCAGTTGTCCTTTTTGTCACGGACCACTTCCATCTCATACTCTTTCCAGCCCAGCAGCGATTCTTCGATCAGCAGCTCGCGCGTGGGCGACAGGTCCAACCCGCGCTTGCAGATTTCTTCGAATTCGTCACGGTTATAAGCAATACCGCCACCCGAACCACCAAGGGTGAACGACGGGCGAATCACGACCGGATAGCCGCCACTGCCTGTAGCAGCGGCGATTTCGTTTTGCACCTTGAGTGCCTCGTCCATCGAGTGCGCCACGCCTGACTTGGCCGAACCGAGGCCAATCTTCGTCATCGCATCTTTGAATTTCTGCCGGTCCTCGGCTTTGTCGATCGCCTCCGGCGAAGCGCCAATCAACTCGACGTTGTATTTCGCCAATACGCCGTGGTGATGCAAATCAAGGGCGCAGTTCAGTGCGGTCTGCCCACCCATCGTCGGCAAGATGGCATCCGGGCGCTCACGGGCAATGATCCGCTCAACCACTTCCCATGTAATCGGCTCGATGTAGGTGACATCAGCCGTGTTCGGGTCGGTCATGATCGTCGCGGGATTGCTGTTGACGAGAATGACCTTGAAACCTTCCTCGCGCAGCGCCTTGCACGCCTGCGCGCCCGAGTAATCAAACTCGCACGCCTGACCGATGATGATCGGCCCAGCGCCGATGATAAGAATGCTCTTAATGTCTGTCCGCTTCGGCATAACGCTCTCGCTAATGTATTCCTGAATTCTTTCTGCTGGCGTGCGCGGGCAATGCCGCCGCACACGCCAGGTGTTACCTGCCACCGTGCGTCATTTATGCCGCAGCGCTCTTCCCTGTTTTGCTGTGCGCGTCCATCAATGCCGTAAAACGGTCGAACAGATACGCGATGTCATGCGGGCCTGGCGACGCTTCCGGATGGCCCTGAAAGCAGAATGCCGGCCGGTCGGTCAGCGCAAAGCCCTGCAACGTGCCGTCAAATAACGAAATGTGCGTGACACGGGCATTGGCAGGCAACGTCGCGGCATCAACGGCAAAGCCGTGGTTTTGCGAAGTAATCACGACGCGGCCGTCTTCAAGATCTTTCACTGGATGGTTGGCACCATGGTGGCCGGTCTTCATCTTGATGGTTTTAGCCCCTAGCGCGAGGCCCATGATCTGGTGCCCGAGACAAATACCAAAAGTGGGAATGCCTTTTTCGATCAGCGTTTTGGCAGCAGCAATCGCGTAAGCGCAAGGCTCTGGATCGCCGGGGCCGTTTGACAGGAAGATGCCGTCCGGGTTGAGCGCGAGCGCATCAGCCGCCGACGCCTGTGCGGGCAGCACGGTGACATGACAGCCACGCTCGGCCAGCATGCGCAAGATGTTGTACTTGACGCCGTAATCGAAGGCCACCACGCGATACTTCGGCGCATTTTGCACGCCGTAGCCACGGCCCAGACGCCATTCGGTCTGAGTCCACTCGAAAGAAGATGATGTAGAAACGACCTTGGCGAGATCCATACCGGCGAGGCCAGGGAACGAGCGAGCGAGCTCAATCGCCTGCGCTTCGTCGTCCACGCCAGCGAGAATCGCGCCATTTTGCGCACCCTTGTCGCGTAGCAACCGGGTCAGCTTGCGTGTGTCAATTCCGGCGATGGCCACTACGCCTTCCGCTTTCAGATAATCGGAAAGCGAACGTTCCATGCGGAAGTTGGACGCGAGTACCGGCAAGTCACGAATGATGAGGCCAGCGGCATGAACTTTCGCAGCCTCGACATCTTCGGCATTGACGCCGACATTGCCGATATGCGGGTATGTCAGGGTGACGATCTGGCGCGCGTAGCTGGGGTCGGTCAGAATTTCCTGGTAACCCGACATGGCCGTATTGAAAACGACTTCGCCAACCGTATGACCGGATGCGCCAATCGAGTAACCACGAAAGACCGTGCCGTCGGCAAGCGCGAGCAGAGCGGGAGAAAAGGACGGCAACACGGGGAACTCCTTGGGGGAACACCCTGTTGCCGTCCTGTTTATCCGGCCATGCAGCTGCGTCAAAGCGCATCAGATGATGCGCGCACAAGCTCGCATGGCGCGTAGACAGCGGACGTTACACTCGCCGGCCGCCCGCAGAGGCCGCCCACCTGCTTGCAGGAAGACGATGACTCAGCCCAGAAGGCGTAATAGACGGAAAAATGTAACGTTAGCGATGCGCGACGGATGAACGGGTAAAGCAGGCGCCAGGGTGCGGGTTGATAAGCTCAAACCTTCGAATTATAGCGCCAAAATACCCCGCTCTTCAAATCCAGGATGGCATGACGCGCTGCGAGCCAAGGCAGGAGCGGCAAATAGCGGACTTCTGCGACATCCGGATAACAATGTTCCGCGCGCTTATGAGGACTTGGACAGTGCCCGGCTGGGCACGAAATACCAGATCGCGCTCAAAACCTGCAGCACGAGCAAAAGACTCCACGCCGTCAGATGCGCCGCTGCCGGGTAATGGCCACCAGTGGTAGGCCACAGCGACAACACGGCCCCCACACCAAGCTGGAAGCCGAAAATCAGCAAAAAGATCACCAGCGTGAAGGTGGTATTGGCCCGGCCAATCAGGTGGGGCGGAAAATGCCGGGCAAGAATGGCATAGCTCAGAATTCCCGTGCCGCCAAAAATCCCATAGGCAGTCCACAGCAGGCCAGCAGGCAATGGCGCGCCAAACATAATTAACAGTTGCGCCACCACAAAAAGCACCATCCCCGCGCCGCAAAACGCGTACAGCGACACGCCCCGCCGCTCCAGGCTACGCGCCGCCGCACCGAAACCGACACAGCCCGCCATCATCGCAAAACCCAAAACCGAAACTAGCGCCGCCGCTTTGCCCGGGGCGAGCCCGGCAACATCACGCAGCCACGCGCCAACCCATAACGACTGCATGGCATAAAACACCCCTTGCGTGACGACCGAAAACGACGCGATCTTCCAGAACGCGCCACTCTTCAGGATATGCAAAGTGCCCTTGAACTGGCCACCCAGGCTCGTCTGGCGATGGCTTTCACGCGTCTCAGGAACCAGCCGCCAGATGGCCACAGCAACCAGAATGGTCAGCACGCCCAGCGCCACGCACACCATGCGCCAGCTTGTCAGGCCCAGCACCCAGGTCAACGGCGAACCAACGACGACCCCGCCCAGCCCACCAAGCGCCATCACAAGGCCATTCATCAGCGGCAAACGTCCTGCAGGGAAATACTGTGCCAGCGCCTTGAATGCCGCCCCAAGGCAGACCGACACACCCACGCCGATCAGCAGGCGCCCCGCCATCATCATCCCGACGCTGTGCGCCGCGCCAAACAACCACGCCCCCGCAGCGGCGAAAAGCAGCGTGGCTGCCGTTACCCGACGTGAGCCGTAATGATCGAGCAACACACCCGCGGGAATTTGCGCACCGGCGAAGCCAAGAAAATACAGACTGGTCAGCAAGCCCAGATCGACTGCGGATAAACCCAGATCGTGCGTAATAAATGGCGCGAAGCCTAGATTGATGCCACGAAATACATAAGAAACGAAATAACCAACAGAAAACAGCAAGAAAACGCGGAGCTGAGTTGAAGACATAGCGTGAGGGAAACTTACCGTTCTAACGAAAGCGCAAACGATAAAGGAATAAGCGCCATTGAGAAAGCAGGCCTTAAACAAAACGTTTGCTGAAAATGGAAATAAAAATGCCGTCATCGCATGGATAACGGCATTAGAGAAACAGCATGGCCAGCGTGGCTTCAGGCAACGCCCCCGCAACGCATTCTGCTGTCAGGGGATGCCGCTACGAGCCACGCCTGGCTACTGGCGCGCAAGCACCTTGACGTAACCCGGGATGCGCTAATTAACTACGCGTTGCTCCAGCCTTCGCTGTCTTTTTCGCCGAAACCGGTGTGGCCTTCACCGCCGGCTTGCTTTTCGCGGCCTTCGAGGACGCATTGACAGCGCCGGACACAGCGCGCGTTTTCTTGTTATCACGGGAGGCATTCTTGCCAGCAACGGCTCGCGTGCCGACTTTCTCCGCACGAGCGCCCCGGACATTAGTCGAGATCCGTTGCGGACCTGGCTCGCTGGGCAGCGCCCGGCCCACCGGCACGTGCAGCACCACCACCTGGCCGGGAGCAAGCGTGTTCCCGTGCGATTTGTTCCATGACTTCAGTTGCGCCACCGAAACGCCATAGCGCACAGCCAGTGCCGCGAGAGTCTGCTTGCGCCGGACCCGGATCAACATCTTGCGGGTATCAGGCACATCCGGCTCCATCGCCAGCATCCCGCTTTCAGCAATATCCGCACTGATATCTTCATCATCGTCACCGCGCGGCACGACGATGACAGAACCCGGCTTCAGACGCATCCCCGCTGGGATTTTGTTGACGGCCATTAACGTGGATGGGTCTACGCCAATCTTTTGCGCAATAGCAGCTGGGCGAGCACGCTCTGTCACCGTATAAGTCGTCCACGAGGACAATGAGCCCGTATACGTTTTTAAATTACGTTCAAACGCACTGGCGTTATCAAACGGCAACAAGATTTGCGGCTGCGTTGCACCGAGAATCACGGGCTTTCTGAACGACGGATTGAGCGAGCGGAATTCATCGCTGGTCATGTTCGCCAACCTGGCCGCTGTATCGACATCGATATCGTGCGAGGTGGTCACTGTCACAAAATAAGGATGGTTCGGAATCTCGGGTAACGTCAGACCAAAAGCCCGGGGATTCGCCACGATATTTTTGACTGCCTGCAGCTTGGGCACGTAATTGCGTGTTTCGTTAGGCATGCGCAGGCTTTGATAATCAGTTGGCAAGCCCGCTGCTGTATTGCGCGCTATCGCGCGCTGCACATTGCCCTCACCCCAGTTATAAGCTGCCAGCGCGAGATACCAGTCGCCAAACATGTCATGCAGGCGCGACAGATAATCGAGAGCCGCACTCGTCGAGGCCAGCACATCACGGCGCTCGTCTTGCCACATGTTCTGCTTAAGGTTGTACGAGCGACCCGTACCCGGGATGAACTGCCACATGCCAGCCGCCTTTGCCACAGACAGTGCCTGCGGGTTATAGGCAGACTCGATAAACGGCAGCAATGCCAGCTCGGTCGGCATATGCCGCGCCTCAAGCTCTTCGACGATGTGATACAGGTATTTTTGCGAGCGCCCAGTCATGCGCTCAACGTATTCAGGACGCTGGGCGTACCAGTTACCCTGCATATCCACCAGATCGCTTTGTAGATCAGGCATCTGGAAACCGCGACGGATCCGGCCCCAAAGATCGCTATCCGCGCTCGTTAACTGAGTGACGGAACCCTGATCGACATTAATAGTTTCTTTGGCGCTAGCGGTGCGGCGCAGCGCGTCTGCGACGGCTTGCTGGCTAGCTGGATTGAGGGAACTGGTGACAGGAGAAGGCTGCTTCGTTACCGGATTTGGGCTTGCGCAAGCAGCAAGCGTTAAGACCAGTAACGCACTGAAAATAAATCGCATGAACGTTTTGTGCTTCAGAAAGGGGCTGGAATTTGCAGCCGATAGTATCGAAAGCATGACGTTCACGTCAATCGGAAAAATAAGAAAAACCCAAACAAATCTTAGGCTTGGAGAATTTTTTACATTTTTAAGATGAACTTTTTGGGCGGCTGGTTTGTTTTAACGAAAACGGTTTTTCCATTCACGCATCAAAGTAAATGCGGCCAGCCGGTCTGGCACTGCTTGATGTAACTCTAATGCCAGCACCTCCCTGATTTCAGGGCTAGTGGTGCGCAGAAAAGGATTCACCGCACGCTCGTGGGCAACGGTGGTCGGTAAAGTGGGCAAACCTTGGGCGCGCAGCGTTTCAGCTTTGACGCGCCAGGCGTGAAGTTCTGCATTCCCGGGCTCGCACGCCAGCGCAAAGCGGATATTGGACAAGGTGTATTCGTGGGCGCAATGAACCAGGGTAGACCCAGGCAGCGCAGTGAGTGCGTCGAGTGAAGTCAGCATTTGCGCCGGCGTCCCCTCGAAAAGACGACCGCAACCGCAGGAAAAAAGCGTGTCGCCACAAAAAAGGTGCGCCTGGCCAGCCGGGTCCGAAGCCTGAAAATAAGCAATATGCCCCCGCGTATGACCCGGCACATCCAGCACCGAAAATTCGAGCGCTGGTGCCGTGAGATTCACCCGGTCAGCAACCCCCAGACGGTGCGTGACATGCTCGATGGCCTCACCAGCCGGACCATACACCGGCACCGCCTGGCCATTCAGCAGATCAGCCACGCCGCCGACGTGATCGAAGTGATGGTGCGTGAGTAGAATAGCGCTCAGTCGCCAGCCCCGTTGCGCCAGATAGGCGCGGACCGGGGCGGCATCCCCCGGATCGACGGCCACCGCATACGTGCCGTCTGATACCAGCCAGATGTAGTTGTCCTCGAAAGCCGGGACGGGTACGTACTCAAGCGCATTCATAGGCAACGCATTCCCGATATGTCTAACCGACCGATTATAGACTGGCCCGCATGGACCAATTCGCCCCCCGGGCGCTACGTTCTTCAATGGGAGCAAGCGCAACTCGACCGTGTGGTGTCGGATGTGTTCGGCTATCACGCGCTCCAGCTTGGCCTGCCGCAACTCGATGCGCTGCGTGAAAACCGGATGCCCTGCCGCGGTCTAGTGCTGGATGCCGCTAGCGGCGCGAGCCTGCCCTATACCCTGCCGCCCGCCACGATCAGCACAGCCGGTGCGCAACATGCCCCCGCCAACCGCAGCGCCATCTGGTGCGACCTGCTCGATTTGCCGTTCGAAGCCCAAAGCGTTGATCTGATCGTGATGCCTCATACGCTGGAATTCACGAGCGACCCCCATCGCCTGCTGCGCGAGGCGGAACGTGTGCTGGTGCCAGAAGGCCAACTGGTCATCCTCGGCTTTAATTCACTTTCGCTCTGGGGCGCACGGCAATCCGTTGGCAAGGTAACCAGCCGCCCATTTGTCCCCGCGACTCACGACCTGATTGCCTTCACGCGCCTAAAAGACTGGATCAAGCTGCTCGGATTCGACCTTGAACGCGGACGCTTCGGCTGTTATCGTCCCCCCCTCGCCAGCGACCAGTGGCTCGCGCGCTATGCGTTTATGGAAGCAGCTGGCGACCGCTGGTGGCCGATTTTCGGTGCGGCCTACATGATTAAGGCCGTCAAACGCGTGCGCGGCATGCACCTCGTGGGGCCACTGAAAGTCAAAAAAGCCGTTTTACCCTCCGGACTCACGCCGGCCGCCACACCCAACACCCGCAACCACACCGAATGACGACCGACATCATTGACATCTTTACTGACGGCGCCTGCAAGGGCAATCCTGGCCCTGGCGGCTGGGGCGCGCTACTGCGCTTTGGCGCGCAGGAAAAAGAACTATTCGGGGGGGAACCCAACACCACCAATAACCGGATGGAACTGATGGCCGTGATTGCTGCACTTGAAGCGTTAAAGCGCTCTTGCAAAGCCGTCGTACATACCGATTCGCAATATGTGCAGAAAGGCATTAGCGAATGGATTCACGGCTGGAAAAAGAAAAACTGGATGACCGCCGCGAAAACCCCAGTGAAAAACGCCGATTTGTGGAAACGGCTAGATGCGCTGGTGCAACAGCATGAAATCGAATGGCGCTGGGTCAAAGGTCACGCTGGCCACCCCGAAAATGAACGTGCCGACGCGCTAGCCAACCAGGGCGTGGCTACGCTGCTCGCAAAAGCGTGATTCATCGACGTCTTAAGCGCCCCCTTCCCTCTTCTTTCCACGTCTTAAAGCAGGTTCATTCGATATGCGTCAACTTATTCTCGATACCGAAACCACCGGCCTGAACCCACGCAATGGCGACCGCATTATCGAAATCGGCTGCGTCGAGCTGCTGAACCGCCGCCTGACCGGCAAAAATCTGCATCTCTACATCAACCCGGAACGCGACAGCGATCCAGGCGCACTGGCGGTTCACGGGCTAACGACCGAGTTTCTGAGCGACAAGCCGAAATTTGCCGAGATCGCAGAGCAGCTCCGTGACTTTGTTCAGGGCGCAGAGCTCATCATTCATAACGCACCATTCGACATTGGCTTTCTTAATGCTGAATTCGCCCGGCTAGACTTGCCGCCGTTCGACCAGCATTGCGATGGCGTTATCGACACGCTCGCGCAAGCCAAAGGCATGTTCCCCGGCAAGCGCAATTCGCTGGATGCGCTGTGCGACCGCTTTGGCATCAACAATGCACACCGCACGCTGCACGGCGCGCTGCTCGATTCTGAATTGCTCGCGGACGTTTATCTAGCCATGACCCGGGGCCAGGAAAATCTGGTGATCGAACTGGAAAGCGATGTGCCAGTGCATGACGATGCAGCACCGGTACCCAATGTGGCGCTAGAAACGCTGGACTTGCTGGTGCTTGCCGCCGACGAGGAAGAACTGGCCGCGCATCAGGCAATTCTCGATGGACTGGACCGGGCACTCAAGGCAAGCAGTGTGTGGCGCGCAGCGGCTAAGGCCTGATGCTGAAGTGGTGCCGGTAGCGACAGCCGCACATGAGCCTGATCCGCAGCGATTTAAACTTAGGCTACTGTGCAAAAAATGCTTTACCGGGTGCTGTTGTACTGACATAATAGAAAACTATTCGGGCGGTTAGCTCAGTGGTAGAGCACTGCCTTCACACGGCAGGGGTCACAGGTTCAAACCCTGTACCGCCCACCAGTTAAATCAAGTACTTAGCTAGAGACAGCGCCACACGGCCTGTCTCTGGTGTAGCTAAAGTACAGCTAGCTTCGGCATGTCCGTTGCTTTTGTGTGCGGTTTGACCCAAAGCGCCAGATGATCGGCAGCAAGGTGCGCGTACCGCAACACCATTTCCATAGAGTTCCATCCCCCGAGCTCCATCAGTACTTGCAGTGGCGTGCCGCGCTGCACATGCCAGCTCGCCCATGTATGACGAAGGTCATGCCATCGGAAATCATGAATATCAGCGCGTTGCAGCGCTTTTTTCCATGCAGCCGTTGTTGTTTGATAAACCGGCTTTCCTTTATAAACAAACACGCTTTCCAGATGCGCCGGGTGCCGTTGCTTCGGGAGCTGTCGTCGCAGCACAGCCACCGCTGTATCCGATAGCGGAACAGTAATTGCCTTCCGAGCTTTCGCCTGATCCGCGTGAATCCAAGCGACGCGCCGAATCAGGTCGACCTGTGACCATTGCAATCCTGTAACGTTGGCTCGTCGTAACCCGGTTTCAAGGCCAAATTGCGCCATATCCGCAAGATGAACGGGCAACTCCTTGATCAGCCGGTCTGCCTCACGATGCGTGAGCCAGCGAATACGCCTAACGATTGTCTTTAACGGTTTGTACACCGGCGCGCGATCCAGCCATTCTCGCTCCACTGCTGCATTCAAAACTGCAACGAGAACGCCGATAACCCGCCGCACAGTGCCTTCACGAACCGTTCGTCCAATGGGCTTAACGCCAGTGCGAGTGCGGACCACGATGACTTCTTTCTGTTTTGCCCGCGCAATCGCGTCAATTCGTTGACGATCAATATCTGTCAGCAAAACGCCAGACAAATGCTTGTCAAGCCAGCGCAGATGCGTCTTGCTCGTTTCCAGGCTCGCAACGCCCTTCCGATCCGTCAGGTATTCCAGCACAGCATCGTTCCATGTGTAGCTTGGCTTTCGGCCAAGTTTCGATTGATCCCAAAGACCCGCTTTCAGCCGGTCGTAGAATTCCTTCGCACGCTTTTTATCGCTGGTTCCAGTGCTGCCCTGTAACGGCGTTCCGCCTCCAGGGGGGTACAGCTTGTAATACCAGTTCGGGCTTCGACTCCGTTTATAGAGCGACATTTTTTGACTTCCTCATTGTGGTCGCCTTGCACAAGGCGCGGGATCCATTCTCCCGCCAGATAACGCTGCAGGGCAACCAGCGAGAAGATCCAGCGTTTTCCGACTTTGCGGCCCGGCAGCTCGCCGGCCTTCGCTTTCAGTCGCACCGTTTCAGGATGGGCGTGCAGCAGCGCCGCCGCGTCGGCCAGCGTCAACGTCAGCGTTTTCGCATCGGCATCCATCAGCCCGCCCTCCGAGGGGCGCTGCGGCGGACCACACACAGCGCAACACGTGGACGCGTGGCTTGCCTATGCGGCAAACATAAGCATTTGATTTTATTGAATTTATTTTCCATCAGTTGCCACGAGTCAGGCCATTCCGACCTGTGTAACTCATGGCCTAAAAAATAGGCAGCCTCGCTAACTGATGGCAAAAAATTCACTATTGATGGCATGGGTATAGGATCAGTTTTCGCTTCTTCATCGCCTTCTTTCTTCTTCTTTTTCAATAAGTTAGAGAGAGAAGAAAGAGATAGAACGCGAAAAATGCAGAAAACCCGACTAGCGGCAAAAACGGCCCGATTGATGGCAAATAACGCCCAACTCATGTCGGCACTTCTCTCAAGAATCAATGACTTAGCGGCGACAACCAGCAAAAACCACGTGTTATTTGTGCTGCCCGCCCTCTGCCATTGGCAAAATCCGCCTGCCAGGCCCCCGCTCTTCCCAGTTATCGCCGTTGCCCAGCCGTTTTTATTCGCGGGGGGAACGGGGGGAAGTAACCCAGGCAGCGTGCACCGGGTGACGCGCGCCATTCGCTGCGCGCATTGACTTGCGTCAACAGAACCCGAATCCAGGGCCGCTACGCGGCCTGAATGAACAAGACCAGGGGCACGGCCGCACAGCGCCCGTGAACACGGTGAAAGCGTCATGAGTGGCTCCTGTTTTCCCGGCAATCGGTGGCCAGGTCATCACGCACGGAGACATGCAGGCCGAACGCATGCAGGCGATTAAGCGAAATCGGCGTGAGGTAAGGCACACGCCGCGTGTATATCCGCCGCTCCACCTCTTTTTCGCCTTGCACCACGCCAGCGCTGTGCAACTGGCGCTTGAATACCCGATCAGATTTAACCGGCAGGCCATTCCACTTGTCCCGCAATGCGCTGGTGTGCGCGATATGGTCCATGACATGACCCGTGCGCAGCAGAATGCAAAACTCTCCGGCTATGGTGTCGAAGGTGTACGGGTGCTTATAGTTGCCTCCGTCGATCTCAGACAGCACCGTTTCCATGATCCAAACCCATGGCTCCCGGTCGGCACTTGTCTCAGCAATATGGCCATTCATTTCAGCAGTCAGGTCGCGGGCAAAATTGCCTTCCGTATGGTCCATTCCAGCGAACTCGCACAAATAAAGCCACGCCAGCGCGAGCGCCGAATAATTGCCAGCCATCCGTAACGCGCCATCGTCACCGCTACTCGCACGGCAGTTGGCCAGACACCGTTCACGAATCGCCCGATACTGATCGAGCACGTCGCGCTTATTGAGTCCGGCCAGAAATTCAAGCCATTGCCGCAGCGGAAAGCGCGGTAAATCGTCGGGCAGCAACGGACCACGTTTGCCGGTGAGAGACGTGCGGACTAATTTGCCGAGCAGGCTTTTAACGGGAACGTCTTCGCCCGCCAGCATCACCGGCGCGCACAGCAGGTATTCCGTCATATCGGTGCCGCGCCGGGTAACCGTGTATTGATAGTTCTCCTGGAGCAGGCCAACGGCCTTGTCGATCACGTCTTGCCGCCGTGCGGATAGTTCTTCCCACCCCACCGGATGGCTTGTGTGACTGATGCTGGTCAACAATCTGAATTCGGTTTGCAGCGACTGCCCTGAAAACATGGTGAACGCGAGCGTGCGCTCGAGCCGTTTAATCAGCGTCGATTTACCCGCGCCTTTATCGGCCTGCACCGTGATATGCGGCCAGAAGCCCAGCAGCGCTTTCAGATGACCACCCAGCGCCCAGACAAGCGGAATAGTCGCGGCGCTTTGCTTAAACGTTTCCTGATAAGCGCCGATGACGCGTCGCGCGTCGCTAACCGGGCCGGAGGGGAACGACAGGTTGTGATACGGGCATTGCTTCTCCGCCTCGGTGAAATAACAGTCCGGCCCCTCGTTGACGATCAACCGCCCATCACGCCACGCGAGCCCGACGAAGTTCGCCGCGTGCCGCGCCCCAAGATCCGCCCCGCGCTCCAGAATATTCACCATGCGCAAGAACGGCGAACGCGCCCAGATCGGTCCGAACTTGGCCCACTGATCGGTGTTGTGAAGCTGATCGTCCATCATCACGCGCCGGAGCAGCGTGGGGCCATGCCGGGGCGCCTGCACCGACACCGCGAAATACACCGTGGGAGCCTGGTCGGCATCACCCGTCATCGTTGACGTCGCGCTGGCCACCGAAACCCGGCTAATCGAGGCGATGCGAAACCCGCACAAATCGGCCAGCACCGGCGTATCAACGCCGCTCTCCTCGTTCCGATCCATCTTCGTAATGTGACTTGTGAAATCAGGCCGCGTGCGGAATTTCCAGTACTGCGCGAAGTCGTGAGCAGGCAGGAATATCCTGGGTTTGCCCTTACGGCTGTCGTCACCGGCCATCCCGGCAATTAGCCACGGCTCGTATTGATCCAGCGCACGCTGTAACTCACGTGCGCCCCGCAGTTGCAGATAGTCGTTCACATCATTGATTGGTCTGGCCACCGTCTCGCCATCCGCCAGATCGGCCAGCCATTCGCGCTGGTCCACCAGCACCGCACTGATATTCAGCCCGGTCAAGCGCTCGTATAGCGCCCACGCTGCCTCCGGCCCTGGCCGGTGACCCGCACGGGGATGCCCGTCGGCGAACGGTTCATCGTTATCCAGACAGATCACCACCTGCTTGCCACGCAGAAACGTGAAATCCACGTGATCGACGTTGGCCAGCCCACGCAGTGCGAACGCCGCCGTTCCAGGAATCGCACACGAATCGACCGATAACGCGTTGATCGCGCTTTCGACAATCACGACCCGGCGGGCTTGGTCCAGGCGTCGCGGATCAGCGCTCCAGCCATAACCGGACTTGCCGCCTTGAGTTTGCGTTTTGACACCGCCGTTAAGCGCTGGATCAACGTAGCGCATATCGACGGCCACGATCTGGCCAGACCCTGGCATCCGGACGATGAAAGCGGCAGCCGGACCAGCGTGGCCCACATCACCAGAAGCAACTCTCGAACTGGTCCAGTCGTTAAAGCCCAGCGTTTTCGCGTGGATCGCGGCATCCATCGCCGCGTCGGCAATCCCTCTGCCAGCGAGATAGTCACGCACCCGCACCCGTTCCGCCAGGCACCGCTCAGCGATAAATTCGATGGTCGATTTCTCGCGCCGCTCTGTTGCTTTAGCTGGCCGCTCGAATGGGATGCCATACGCCTCATGCAGGAACCGGCTCGCGTCCGCGACAGAGCCGCCACGGGCATACATCACCAGGTCAATGCATGAGCCGCCCGCGTCCGCACTGTGGTCGCGCCAGCCGGTACCGTGTTTCGGATGGTTTTGAAAGATCGACAGCGACGGACTTTTGTCTTCGTGCTGCGGCGAGTGATACAGCGCCTTGTCGCCGCCCCGGCCACGCTTGAGGCCTAGGCGCTCGGCAAGGTCGTGCAAGTCGATGCGCTGCTTGAGTTCGTCAATCGAGGCCATGAGAGCCCCGTGTCTCACGACGTGCGTCGAATGCTTCTTCCAGCTCGATTTGCCGCCGAAATGCGACGTCTTGCCTGAGCGTATGAAGCAGCGCAGCTTGGCCAGCCTGGCTTGTCACAACCCGTATCGCTTTTTGAATGGCCTCATTGCGCGTCGCACCCATCGCCACGGCGCAGCCGCTTTCAACGTGGGTGGCCACAAACTTCTCCTTGTGACCATTTGGCAGGTACTTTTCCTCATGCACGGCAAAGGTCGCGCCAAGCGGGTTCGGAATGACAACCGTGACTCCGGTAACGGGCTTTAACCGGAAACTGGACACGTATTTGCCAGTCTTCGTCCTGAAGCGTGAGCCGATGACAATCTGATATCGGAGGTTCATTTAAACCTCCCGCTCAACAGGGTTGCCCGTGGTCACGGGCGCAAACACCAACTCATGTAACGCCATCGCTGCCCGAGGAAATTCCAGCGCAAGCCGGTCGCTTAACGCGGCAACGAACAGGCCCAGAGTGCATTGCCGGTCGAGACTGCCTGGCCGGTTATCGAAACGCAACTGGTCCGCTGCACGGACGATGGCATGTGCCAGGGCTGCATCGTGTTCGGTATTTTCAAGTTCGCCTCTCATGCGACACCTCCACCTGGCGGAACCGACCAGGACAGAACCGTGATCAAAATGACAAGCAAGGTGGTGCCAATAGCCAATGCGGTTAATGGCCCAAGCCGCCAGCACTCAGGAAACAATCGGCGCAGCGCCATGGCGGCCGTCCAGACCAGACCCGCCAGCGAAAACGAAAGCATCAGCACAACGCCGACGGCGAAGAGATACGGTTTCATAGAAAAATTCCTTCATGCGAGCGCCAGCAACTGACGCAGATTGACTAGCTTTCCCTTTCCCCGGCAGCGCGTTCCTTCGCATCCAGAGAACGGGTTTCCCGAGTACGGATACGCGCGTTGAATGCACGGGCCGCCGCTTCTACCGCGCACCGCACGGGCGTGCGGCTCATTGCCTTGTCGAAATCGCCAGACATGCGCAAGCGTTGCCAGGCGGCCCGTAGCTCAGCTTCGGTCAAGGGGGAATGCATCGCGTTCATCGCGTTAATGGAGCGGCGCGAGCATGGGCGAAAGCGTCGGCATGCCATACCGGCAGTCCCAGTGACAGCGCACGACATAGCCAAGACGGCGCGCGATATCGCGGAACAGCATCGGGTCGATATCGGCATCCCATAGATGACGCAGATAAGTGCGGCGGTCTTCGACCGAAAACGCGGCAAGATTGTCGGGAGGGAAAAACGGGGTAATGGCGCGGATCATGTTGGTCTCCCTGTCAGTCGGCTAGCGTTTGCTGTTTAAGGCCTGACGCTAACGTCTCAAGGTCGCAGACCGGCATACCGAGCAGACGAGAGACATGCTGGAGGTTCGCGTAGAGCTCAAGCGCGAGACCACGCTCGGTTGCCCGGGCGAGGTCCTTGGCGAGCGTGCCGCGGTAGCGCAGTGCCGCGAGGCGCTGCGAGACGGTGAGGCGGCCGGTCTGCTGCGGGACGAGCCGGCCTTCAAGCACGTCGAGCACCCAGGCGCGGAATGCCTTGGCGCGCTCAGTGCGGGCTAGCATGCCGAGCAGATAGCAGCCGCGCGGGCTGAAAATTCTGACCTGCTGGCGGCCACCGGCTGTGTCGAGCTCAATGAGCTGCGTCATTGAGTCGGTGAATTCGTCGGTGTTCGACTCGAAGAGCTTATGAATCGAAATTCGGCCTTTTTCATAGCCCAAGGCGTCCCCGATCTGGGGACCCCTTAGCCACGGCTCATTATGAATATCGACTACATCGAACTCGATGTTTTCGAATATCAGAATCGCGTTTGAAGAGATGTTTTCCACAGGCTTCTCCTTTTTTCAGGCAAAAGAATCCCCGCACGCCTAAAAGGCGTGATTTGAAATCAAACAGGGGATGGGTTAAAAAACGCTAAACAGGCAATTCAAGCTGTTGCGCAAGCCGTTCACGCACGTGCGGCGAGAGCGGTAAATTCAGCGAAAGGTTCGGCATCGCGGAGGGCGACAACGTCCGTGCGAACTCCATATTCACGACATACGTATGGCCACATTCCGGGTTATTGCAGGAGAACGTGACTTCGCGGAATGTCAGCGACATATCCCGGCTGCTGCGCGCCGTCGCGCGCGAGCGGCAGTGGGGGCATCGGTTCAGGATTCTCATCATGACTTCTCCAGACGGCATGCAATACGCAAACGACCGCTCATCCGAGGGTGATTTCATCCATAGTCCGGATATCACCGGGCATGCGCATCGCGGAAGCACGTTGAAGGCTAGACTGCCCAGCGGAATCCGGCTGGCCAATCAATGGGTCGTAGCATGCGATCAGCTGACCGTCCTGGCCGTAGTAAAAATTAACCATGCGTGGTGGATCACCTTTATCGCCCGACCCAGCCGCCACGCGCACGTGAATAACCTTAATTAGTTTTGTTTCAACCAGAAGCGGAGAGAATTTATTCATGAAAACCTCAGATGAAATTCTGATACTTGCGCTCAAAATTGAGCAGGTTTTAGATTCACAGCATGACGCTGGCCCAAACAGCAATGCGATAAACGAACTGACCGAAATTTCTCACCAGTTTCAAGGCGTCTGTCCGTATTGCGTCGAAAAAGTTGAAGAACTCGTTCATGCTGCACACATTTACTTCAGCGAAACTGCGTTGAAGCTGAGTCCACAAGATCAGACCGCGGTTATTAAAACGATGCGTACATGTCTGGCAATGATTCGTATCAGGACGACATGGTGGATGCGCTGTGGTGACTAACCCGCCTCGCCGAATTCCCCGGCCAGCTCCTCGTTCAGTGCTTTCCGCACTCGCCATAGCCCTGGCGAGCACATTCGCAATGCACACCGACCTCGCCCAGCGTGGCGACGGCATCCAGATACTTTCTCGTGACCAGAACAAAGCCAATAGCCGCGACAAGCGTGTCGATCTTGTGAATCACGATGCCTTGGCCACCGCTTAAAAAACGGCTGATTTGAGAGTCATCCCAGCCGAGAGAGGCTTGCACCTCGTGGCGCTGCGGCCCGTTCAGGGCATGGCGCAACGCCGGTTCAATGCGGGCGAGCGTTTTCATCATCAACGGCCCGCAACACGATTTGAATGCGCTTGAGCGGCGTTGCCACTAACCTTGGCGCTATATTTTTCGATTCCCTCAAGGAATACCAGACGAGCCACGCTGGAGGTCGAGCGGTTTTGAATCGCAGAGAGATGTTCCAGCGCACAGCGTTCATCCGGCATCAGGCGCATGTAAATGGGTTTGCTTGACAGCACGCCACGCGGCGAGCGCGTGACAGGGGGTTTTTTCTGAGTCATGTCGATATACTCGCGGTTGGTAACCTTGCACAACCTTAAATATAGAGTCCAATTGGACTCTTGTCAACAATATTTTGGAACAAATGAGCTCATTTTCAGAACGGCTTCGAGAGGAGCGAATCCGCGTTGGTCAAAGTCAGCAACAGTTCGCCGTCGTTGGTGGCGTTCAGCGGCGCGCGCAAACTCACTATGAGTCTGGAGAGCGAACACCCGATGCTATTTATTTGGCTGCACTTGCCCGAATTGGTGTTGATTTGTTTTATTTACTAACTGGAGAACGTTCTGGAGTGGCGCTGACTAGTGATGAGCAAGCCCTGTTGACGGGATATCGTTCTCTTGACGCAACGGGCCGTGCTGGCGTGCTAGGCATGATCGGAGGGATGGCACAGCAAATTTCTGCGATGAAAAAGGGGAATAACCCAACGAAGGTTCAACAGAATTTCGAGGGAGCCAATATTGGCCAGCAAGTCAGCGGCGATGTCACTGCCCCCTTCTCGATCAACATGACCTCAAAACGCACTGCCAAAAAGCGGGAATCCTGACTGCGACGAACACGCGACAGGAGCGTGCTGGCTGCAAGAAAAAAAAAGTGAACGATGTCAGCAGCAACATGAAATCCAGCCAATAAGCAAACCGGTTCTGCGACGTGGCGACTCGATGAATCGAGTCGCATGCGATACACCAGCGTTATTTGCCTATATACGGGCTGCCATATACCCAACCGCACACGTCCCTCGCCATGATTTTTAAGATGACTACGGAGATATACTTTTTGCCTTAACCTTGCACAACGCAAAACAGTAAGGGCAATCTAACCTGCTTAGAAACCCAAGCCGCGATCAGGCCGATCGTGAAAGAGACGAGTAAGAAAATGAATCAAAAATTCTCAGGGGATATCGGACAAGTCGCCGGTCGAGATGTTCAGTCAAACAACGCTCAATCTACAGTGAGCGTGCACATCCATGATGGAGCCAAGACGCGGTATATCACAGAGCGGCAGCGCAAAGAAATCGCGCGCAAAGCCTTTCAAATTGAAGCAAAAACCGGCGTCAACAAGTTGATGGTCTATCGCCGGTTGCTGCATGTATTCAACTTCAGCAGTATGGATACGTTGCCCCGGGATCAATATTCGCGCGTCACCGCTTATCTGGATGGATGGCTACGCAACCGGGATATAGCCCGGCCGCCCGATACGCCCACGCGTCCAGCACAAACACGTCCCGAATTGCAATCGGGTAGAGGTGCAGGGTTAATACGACCGAATGCAGAGAAGCTGCACGAATCTGCATCCACTCAAACACCGTCGGCTCGAAGTGCATTACCCGCAAGGAAAATACCCTGGCGCATCGTTGTTGCCGCAGGCGGCGTTATCGCTGTAGCTACCACGGCCGCTTACATAGCTATTGGGCGACCTCAGGCAACTGCAACTGCATCCGAGTCCGTTGCTAACCACGCGCCACTATGTGAATACGGTGGTAGCCATTACTCGGTGGGCAGCTTCGTCATGCAAGCCGGTGTTCGCCAGCAATGTGTTTCAAATACAGAGCGCATCGCGGAGTGGCAGCCCATAAATAAAAATCGGCGCCGCTAGATCATTAATCTCTGGTCAAATAAAAATCCGAGAAAAACATGATAATTATATTAATCTCAATTGCGCTAGCAGTCGGAGTATGGAAATTACAAAAATATAGCGCTAAAAATTCTCATGAAATTTCAAAAAATGAAAATTTAGATTTCACATCTGTATATATAGAATTTAATTACACCGATGGGGAAGGCATTCCTAGTAAGAGACGGGTCCGCGTGCTTTCGGTATCAGAAAGCTATTTCAAAGCATATTGCGAATCCAGGCACGACACTCGTACTTTTCGATACGACCGAATGGGCAGTAGGGTATCCGATCTAGACACAGGCGAAATTTTTGAATCTAAAAAATGGGCTCGCAGACTAAAAATTGAATGGTGTGGTGATGTATTTTGAAGCCAGCGGTGCTGTTTAAGTACGCATTGGACGATGCCTGTACACGCCCTAAATCACAGAGAAATTAACGGCCATGAAATTTATATATCAGAAATATCTAGGCGAATTCCAGGAGTATGAGTTAGTAAATTGGAGTGAGAGTGGAAATTATATTCAGGGTGTGTGTACACGCGCACGCATGTTTCGGACGTTCCGTAAAGATCGGGTAACAAAATACCTGCAAGGTTCGGAAAATTTGTTAGAAAATCCTGTAGCGACTAGCGCTCCGTGCCTACCACCCAAACGACCAATTCCATCAGAAAACAGACGCGACTCGCCTCCGCCTGGTGTGCCAAAAATTCTTTTCACCGGATTTTCAAAAAATAAACGGGATGAATTGGAGCAGTGTGCGTGGGCGGCTGGATTTTATGTCCGCAAAGATGTTACGAAAGACTTGACGTTTCTATGCACTGGACCCAATGCTGGCCCAGTAAAAATCGAAAAATCGCGTACGCAAGGAACATATATTATTTCAGGTAATCATTTCGCTACTTTCATAGAAACGGGCGAACTAATCGACGAAGAATAAATATCCCGTGAATCCGGATAACACCCCAAGAAACAAAAAATGAACGAACCAAAGCCCGTAGTCCCACAACCTCAGCCGAGCCGTCGAGATCAATTCAACGACTCACCCAAACCACCAGCGCCACAACCGAAGCGATAATCGGTGAAATCAAAGCGCAAAAGCGGATCCGGTTCAACCGGTCCGCTACCTGCGCATTTCTCGTTACCAGATCGTTAATTCGAGTTTGCAAATTTTTTAATTCAGCTTCTCTTAGTGACCCCAATGAAAATTCCGGCTGATATAAGTTTACCGGCTCGTTTGTCGGGGAAGGGATCGGCCTAAGTCGCAAGCAGCCACATACAATCCATCCGGCGAGTATCAGCAAACAAATTCCAAAAACAATGGTGGCCGATATCAACCAGATAGTTGCGTGGGTATCTACCAGATTAACCGTGTAAGCGGCAGCGCCACCAATACCTGCAAGAAAAACCGTTAGCGTCGTATTGGCCTCTTTGGAAATGATTTCCGCACTTTGAATATGGAATCGGATATTTTCAAGTGCTTGATTTTCTACCCATACCAATTGTTCATTCATCGCTACTTTCCTCCCCTCCTAAAATGCGAACGATGCCGCTCCGACGTGGGATCGTCTCGCATTTCCAGTTCAAGCGTCGTCACAAATCCACCGTCGCCCATTGAGTGCGTGGCCTTCTTTACAAGCCACGGCGTCTTGTCAATTTCTGGTTTGAACCCAGCAACTGTCACTGGCATTTCAGGAAACAGTTCCGGTCTGGCCAGCGCGAGCGTATAGCCCTTCGTCGCCTGGGCGCGCTGCGTGCGCGCAAATTCAGCGCTGGCCGCCGCGCGTGCCTCAGCTTCGGTTGCATAGTCTTCCGGCAGCACCTTGATGTTCTTGTTGTTCTCCCCGCCGATCACAATTGACTTCCGCTTTCCCTTCGCGTTCGAGTGATAGTGCGCCCGCACTGCAGCGTAACTTTCACGCTGTGAGATGTGATACCGGTGCTGATCGCCGCTAGCGCGCGTCAGCTCCAGCACGGACAGGCTTTTCCCGCTCGCGGTTTTCCCGGTGCCGATGGGCATGAACAGAAGCCGTAAATCTTTCACGTTCATCACAGCGTCGTAGCGCTTGGCCAGACGCGTTAAAAATGACATGTCGCTCTCGTGCGTTTGATCGATATGGGCAATAACAACTTTTGCGAGCGCGTCAGCGACAACCGGCTTCAGCGAATGCCGTGAAGCAATCGCCCGCACGATTGCGCCAATGTTCACACCGTGCCAGCTCTTTTCACGTCGCTCATGCATTGCGCTCGTCATCGATGCCGACCTGGCGCGGATCGTCACGATATCTGGCGCGCCGCTGTGTTCGATCTCATCAACCGTGAACGTTCCCTTATCGATCAAAGGCTCGCCAACCCAGCCCACCGAAACTTTGATATTTGCCCCGCGCTTTGGAATAGCCAGATCGCCTTTTGAATCGTCCAGGACAAGGTCCAATGTGTCAGATTCCTCCGCACGCGACTCCGATATCGACAGGCTAATCAGCCGAGGGGCGATCAGGCTCGACAGGTCCTTTTCATCGAGCGTGATCTTGTAGTCGGCTTGGGGCTGAGTGCGCCCCACCCTATCTGGGTTTCTTTCTGCCGTGCGTGTGAGCGAGTTGGCCATCAGTTTTTCGCAGCCTTGTCGGCCTGAGCCAGCATGTTATCCGGCACGCGCTTTAACGCCAGCGCGAATTCAATGCGGCGCGGAACACCATTCTGAGTATGAAAGGTCTGCGTTTCGTTAAGGCTCTCGATAACGAACAGACCGTATACGCTGCCCTGGCCATCGACCAGCACATACGCCTCGCCTTTACCGGCCATTTCCGCCAGCTCATCAATCGACGCGATGGAACCGATGGTTTCCGGCGCGACAATGCCATTCAACGTGATCGTGTCATCGCCGGGTCCGGTAAATTGACTCGCGTTCATCACACCGATCCGCGAGCTCGTTGCGTGCCTCCAGTTCCGCTGGCGCTGAAGATCAACAAACGGGACAGTCGTCAGGCTGAAAACGAACTGACCGAGAGACATCATCATGACTTTTCCCCTGCGCTAATCTGACAGACGCGAGCCGAGACGCGATTGTTTCGCCCGCTCGATTCGCTCAATTTCCGCCCGAACAACTCTGCCGATTTCAGCCGGGTCCATGCCTGGCGCCGCGTAAATATTGAAAACGTATTGAGCGGGTGCGCTGGCCGTTCGCACGGGGGCAGCGGACGCCAGTGCCAGCCTGTTGTCTATCGGAATTGCCGCGCGCACAACCGGCATGCTATCGGGCCGCAGCGTAGCGGTTTGCTGCGCGAACACTGGTGTGCCAAAAGAAACAGCGGCCGCCGTGGCGAGCCCCAGCGCGGCGGTGGCCACACGTGAGCGCTCGCCGTCGATGCCGAGTGCGGCTCCCTGCCCGACAAAGCCGCCGAGCTCACCAAAAACCCGGCTGGGACTGTGGATGCCCAGCTTCTCTTTGAACCAGCCGGTCGTGCTATCTGCAACGCCGCCGATAGCATTTTTCACAATGTCGATGGCGCTCGTGATGCCGCTGGCCAGACCGCTCATGATGTTCGCTCCGAACTCGGTAAATTTCGCGGGCAGATCAATTCCGAACCACGATAGAACACCCGCGAACGCGCGATAAAAAAGACCGAGTGGTGACCAGTTGACCAGCAGCACCGCAATAGCGCAAATACCGCTGCTAAATGCTGCTTTAACTTCTTGCCATAAACCCGCGAAAAATCGAGTGATGGGTTCCCAGTATCTGTAAATCAGAAAAGCCGCGACAGCTAGCACCGCGACAATCGCAAGAACCGTCAGTCCAATTGGATTGGCAAACATCGCCCTGCCAGCAAACATGGCGGCAGTGCCGAAAATACGGAGTGCGGTAGCACCCACACCGAGCACGCGAGACAGTATTCCGCCTTGAATGCCCAGTGTCTGCATGCTGAACTTGACGACCGCCAGCGGGCCGAGCACACCAGCGAGCGCGATTGTCAACGTGCCCACCACGACCAGCAAACCCATAAGTGCCGAAACCGTAACAAGAATGAATCTTGCAGCGGTCTGATGCTCTTTCATAAAGCCGTTGATCCTGTCGATTGCCGCAGCTGTTTTCTCGAGCACAGCGTTATAAAGAGGCGAAATTTTTTCCCCAATTTCCAGCTTCAGGTCACGTATTTTTGCCAGTGCCGCAAGTTCACGGCCCTGCGTTGTCTGCTTGGCTTTTTCGTTTAATTCCTCGATGCCATCCGCACCCGCATTCAGCTTTTCATTTTTATGAATCTGGTCGCGCTGCATGTACATCGTTGTGAACAGGTTCGCCGCTGTCCTGTTCGTGAAAATCGTCGCAATCGTGTCCTTTATCTTGTCCTGATCAGTGATGCCGTTGGCTTGCAACTTCGGTAACAAAACCTTCTCCATCCACTCCAGCGGAGACGCTTTCAGTAGATCACTGCCCGCTAGCGCCCCGGTTTTAAAGTGATTGACCTGCCCCATCTTGTTGTATTCAACACCATCTTTTTTAATCAGATCGAGCCCGACTAATGTTCGCGCGGCTTTAACCGTCGTCTTTCCCTGATAAATATTGTTGTACGCGGACATTAATCCGGTCCCGACAGCATGCCCTCCCATTTCCTGAATGAGCGGTTCCATTTGATAAAAAAACGCGTCTTTTCGCATTTGCTTTGCGGCGACGCCGCCTGTTTGTATGAAATTTCGCCATTCGTCGCCGCCGACCCGCCCCCCGGTCGCCGTCAGCACTTTTTGCACCATATTGGCTTCGCTCTTGAACGTCGCTTCATCCTTAGTGCCGCCGCGCAGCTCGATGACTTTCAGCATGTTCATAAACTTTTCTTCGTTCGCGTGGCCGTCTTCCGAGCCGAACATCGCGTCGTTGGCGAACTTCATTTTTGTCAGTGTTGGCATCACCATTTTTGCGTGATGTTCGTCGGCAAAAATTGTCAATGAATCACGCATCAATAGAATGTTATCGCTGGTGCTTGTGCCGTAAACCTTCATCGCGCGCGCATATTTTTCGGAGTCTTTCGCCGCATGATCCCCCAGCCCGAGCGCCCGGATTTTCATCGCTTCAATCTCAACCTTCTTCGATTCATCAAGCGTTTCACGCATGTCGCCCAGCACGTGCATACCGGCGCTGCGCGCGGCATAGCCACCCACGGCCATGCCACCGGCAACACCCTGCATCGCATGCATTTTTCCGCGCAATGCGGCCACGCGCTTTTCCCGCTCAGCCAGCGCATCGAGTTTGCCGAGCTGGTCTTTCATCGTCGCGCTGGTAGCCGCGATAGACGACCTCAATTCCCTTTCATGCCGCGACAGGTTTTGAGTACTCACTCCGGCTTCTGATAATCGGGATCTCAGTTCCCGAACTTTCCCGGATTGTTTTTCATGCTCGACAGACAGCCTGGCGGCCGCCTGCTTGGCATGGTCAAACTGCTGCATCATCTGCAACGATGGCGGACCGACTTCGCGCAGCGCCCCCGCGAGTTTTTTCACACGGGCCTGTGCTTTCTCCAACTTCAATTCCGTATCGGCCAGACCGGTTCGAATCTCCCTGAACGCGCCGATATTTTTCTGCGTCTCCCCCATTTTCTTGAGGTCGTCGCGCGTCTTTTTCAGCTCCCGCCCCATCTCCTTACTGCCATTAATAACCGCCTTCAACGGCCGGGTCATGTTGTCGATCATGTCAAACATGACCCGTAGCTTTAACGTGTTATCCATCGTCGCCGTTTCCGCTTCTCTGCCTTGCCCTTTCTCGCCACGCCATCAGTTCGGGCAGACTGAATCGATTCATCGTTTCCGGTGTCCAGCCGAATACCGTGGCGATATCGGCCATGGGGTCTTCTACCCGGTCTGGTATTCCAGTTTCGATTTCGCGGCTTTCGGCATCAAAAAACCAACGAAAATCCCACCGAGCTGGACGAGATCAGCGGGGTCCATTCGCGCGACGTCGATTTCCGTCAGCGTCGGTGTGCTGACACGAGGCAACACTTTTTGCAGCGCTGCCACATCAAGACTGACGAGATCGGAAAGCGATGTCCCGCGCAGCTCACCGGCATCCGGCTTGCGCAGCGTGACTTTCGTAATGACTTGCTCACCGCGCTTCAAAGGGGTATCCAGCGTGCAGGTATTCGGGTCTTTCGCTTCGTCTATATCGCCATCTCCCGGGTTTCCCGTGTCGATCACGCTGAATGCATGCCCGTCTGGACCGGAGTCGATCACAATGCGTTCCTGATTTTTATCCTTGCTCATGTTTTATCTCTGAAAGTGATGAGGGTGATTAATGCGCGGCTTGCCACGTCGAAAGTCTGGCCTTCGTGATCTACAGACCGATGGCGGTGCGAAGCTTCGCAAGCAAGTCTGTGCCGTTATTTTTTTCGACCATGTTGATGAAGTCCATTTCAATTAAATCGACACCGTTCATCGACAGCTTGTAATAGCTAGCCACCGTTGTGATTTTTAAATCAGTGTCTTCCTTTGGTTTCGCCGTACCGAAATCGATTTCCTTATGACGACCTTTAATCACGATCTCAATGGCATCGTAACTGCCCTGGTCTTCACGCTGATATCCGCCCGCGAAACGCAGTAAGACGCCATCGTGTTTTGTCACGCCATACTGTTCAATCACTTCCGACATGAAGCCGCCGCACGTCCACTCGATCTGGATTGCCTCCTGTCCAAAGTCAATCTGAATTGGGCCGCCCATGCCGCCGCCCTGGTAATCCTCCATTTTTCGTGAGAGCTTCGGCAATGTCACTTCCTTGACTTGCCCCATGAAATTCGAACCGTTGTGAAACAGCATGAATCCCTTCAGTTTTCGCGGCATACCCATTTTTTTCAAACTCCTTTTATGCCATTACGCGCGCAGCAAAATCGGCTAAATACCGGTCCGTTATTCGCTGGCGCATATTCAAATTCTCAAGCGGTGGAACGGGGCAATAGTCGTAGTCGATATATGACTTGCCCGACTTCAGTACGTCCGAAGTATTCGGTTCCGGGTCGTACCACGACGATCCGTCGATCAGATAGCCCAGCGACTTCAGCTCGCGGAATTTCCCATTGATGACTTCAATAATGTCCCGCGCGAGCGATGGATTTAACGGACCGTCGATCACTGGCATCTGTGCTTCCGCAATCGAATCCGCTAGCACTTGGGCGGTCCGCGTGTAGTTTTCAAACGCGAATAGCGGGTCATCGGAACAAGTGCGGGAGCCCCAGAAGCGGTAACCATCCCTGTTAATCAGCGTCGTCACATCCTGCTCATTGAGATATCCCGCGTCAGTATCCGATTCCTGCAAGTCCCAAAACACGGGAATGCTGATACCCGTCACGCCGTTCACGCCGACATTCGATAGCGTTTTGTGCCAGCCTGTTTCCTCATCGATGAGCGCTCGAAGACCCACGGCATAAGCCGTAGCCGGAACCTCTACCGTGCTGTTCGTCGTGGGGTCCCACGCCAGAAAATTCGGCCAGATCACCATCACTTCCCGCTGGCTAAACTGCTTCCTGTATGTCGTCGCCTCTTCTTTTGTTTTAGCGCCGTTTGCGCTGACATACGCGAAGCCGCGCAGCGATTTCGCGGTTGCAGCCAGTTCCGCTGCGACAGCCTGGGTATCGAGACCTGGCGCGGCCAGAATGCGCGGCTTCACACCCATCACAGCCTGGGCCGTCAGCAATGCCTTGATGCCGGTGTAACGGCCTTCTGCCGTGACGGTGCCGATCACGTTACTTGTCGTTTCGTCCGCGTCTTTGCCTTCGGTCACGCGCACGACTATCGTGACCGGCTTCGTCTGCTTTCCAATTGCGTCGAGCACGGTGCGCAGCGTGCCTTTCTTCCCAGTTTTTCCAAGCACAGCGACGACGTTCGTCAGCAGGACCGGTGTGTTGAGTGGAAACGTTTTTTCATCTGCATCTTCTGCTGTGCAGACCACGCCGATAATTGCTGTCGATATCGTTCGGATCGGTCGCGTTCCTTCGTTAATTTCCTGAACGCGAACGCCGTGGTGATAGTCCTGGGGCATGTGAATTCCTAAGGTGAGTGAAATCGGGAGCTGAACCAGTCTCAGCTTGACGAACCCGTTCGATCAGACGCGTCGCCTGGCGCGTCAACGACGGGCGGCGGAGGCGCATACGCCGCTGGCGTGTCGGGCCAATCGACCGCGTCAGGAAATGTGGATTTTTCAATCGCTGCGACAAGCGCCATCTGATAACTGGCCCACGCTTTGAAGTAATAAATCTCTTCGTCCGACAGCAGGCCAGCCGCGAACGCATCGGCCTTTCCCGCGTTTTGCTTTCGAGCACGATCAAGCCGAAGCTCGAATTCAGTCATCGCGGCCGCGCGCTTTTCCTGCTGTTCAATTTCGGGGTCGATAGCCCAGCCAGCTTCACCCCACACGTACTTTTCAGAAGGTCTGGGAATATCCGTCAAACCGCACTCGTCCGGCGTGACGCCCGGCGTAAAAATTTCGGCATGCTCGCCGTCACTTTTTTTATAGAGCTGCCGACCGCGATAGTCGGGGAGCAGTAACCAGGCATCGTTTTTATAGAACGGCCAGGACAAAGACGTGCGCTCCGGAGGCGTCTCCGTTGTACTGCTAGCCGGAATGAGCCAGCGCTCCGGGTTACGCGGATCGGCATCGGCGAGACAACTACCGATGTACTGGCCGCTGGCGCTGTCGTATTGATGAATCAGCATTTTTTCTCCCTAATCAGTACGCGCGGATCAACGCCAGCAGCGCCACGTTTCGCGGCCGAGCTTCGTTTCCGCCGCTGCGCTCGATATGAACGACAGGAACGTGCCCCCCGGCGTAACCCATTTTGATAATGTGAAAATGCTCACCGGCCTGACCGATGGTTATCCCCGTAGCCGACCTCGTTACATCGATGTCTGATGGCGAATTTCCCTGCCTATCTCGAATCAAAACCGCGCTGTCGGTGACAATCCCGGGATATCCCGGGTCCTGTCCGTGCACTCTATGGCCATGCCCCGGGTCCCTCAGCGGGTGTTCGTGTTGTCCGGCCATCTCGGACCAGACCGGGTGCTGGTGGCCAGCAACTTCGTCGGCTTTAGCAGCGTGATCGTGCGATAAGTTTTGACTGTCCTGTCTTGTCCCGATCCGCCGCTGCGGATCGAGTCCGCGACTGTCATCCCAGCCGCGCAAATGTTCGCCACGCAGGTCCGGGATGCGAAACGTTGTGACGCCGTCACCGTGTGAAAAACCGCCGGAAAATTCGCTGGCCCAATCGCTTTCTGTATAAAGTGCGCCGCTCCCTTGGGCGTACGCCCACAATGCTGGATAATCCGCACGATTAATTAATGCGCCATTCGCTTTTATATAGCCCGCTCGCGCTGACGTGCGCGGCTCCAGCACGATCTGTCCAATCGTTTCCATCGACATGACCGACCGGACCCACGCGGTAGTGGCAAACCGCTCAGAGCGGTCGTTTTCTGGCGGTGTAGGTCCCTGAACAGGAATATCAAAGCAGGTCTTCTCAGACGTGAATCGGGCGACTGACGTCCCGTCGCATGCGACGCCAATCGTTCCCTTCCCGTCGTGCCACAAACCGGTATCCGGAGAATCGGCGCGATCAAATACCAGCGATGGAGACGCAGCGCTTCCTTCGGCAACGAACAAGCGTTTGCCGACTTCCATGCGAACGTCACCGTAAATCGAGCCGCCTCTGTTTCTGTCGAGCGGAGTTAAATTCCCGGTGTGCCAGACCGGATTGGCATTGACCTTGAATTCTTTGCTGTCAGCGAAATATTGAAAGGCACCCAGCGACGAATACCAGCCGGCACCACCCGCGTTTGCGTAAAAATAGCCGTCGTTCTCACCGATATAGATGCGACCCTCACCGCCCTCCCGTCGAATGGTCAAGTCGTAATCGATGCGCACCGAACCGGCTACCTGCAATGCATTCTTCCCGTCGCTCTCGCTTTTTCCTACAAGTAATTCCGGCATGCCGACCGTGCCGGTGAATCGGGCACCGGGCAAAGCGGCATAACGCTGCGCGGCCGTCTTCGGCGTTAATGCCCGGCTCGAATCTTGACCTGCGTCAGTTTCATCTTGCGTCGCAATTTCAATCACGCCCCGCCATTCGGTGGTAGCCGGTGGATTCGTGAATGACGTCTCGCCAAACGTCAGCGCAGAGGCGTCGATAGTCGTGAGCTGAATGTCCGCCGATAGCAGCAAAATAGCGGCTGGCGATTTCTCCATGATCGGCGCGGCCTGACTGTAGACCGCGAAGAGCACACCGTTTTCCAGATATAAGCCGAATCCAAACAGCGTGTACTGATCGGCGGTTTCGTCTTGTAACGTGATGTGTATCGTGTCAGCGGCGACGTTTTCACCGGCGAATGTGTTGATGCGTTTCTTCTCGTCGGGCAGCGCGACCAGGCTTTTATCCGCGTTGAACGGCGCGGTGCTCAGACCAATTTCCAGCACGCAGTGCGCATTCGTTCCACTGTTTCCAGCCGCGACGAGCGCGGCACGACCCGCATCAGTCACTGTGATTAAAAATCCCGGCATCTCATGCATCCAC
Organism: Paraburkholderia bonniea; assembly: GCF_009455625.1. Classification (NCBI taxonomy): domain Bacteria; kingdom Pseudomonadati; phylum Pseudomonadota; class Betaproteobacteria; order Burkholderiales; family Burkholderiaceae; genus Paraburkholderia; species Paraburkholderia bonniea. The sequence continues at coordinate 2,334,613 of NZ_QPEQ01000001.1, forward strand.
TAATGACATACGTCGATAAACGGCGACACGCATCGCGGCGGCTACCGCTAGCGGCCCTCGAGCTGAAATACCCTGGGTGATGGCGTAATGCGCGCTAACCGGCTTTGTTCGTTCGATCTCGGCGATGATGTCGGCAACATATTCGGCCGATGCTGGCTCTCCCTCTCTGCCGCTGACCGTCACCACGACGTCGAACGTTCCCGGTTTCCCCTGCGGGGCCATGTCAAACCACTCCCGCAGCGCGATGTTCGCGCCGAAAGCCGCGACGGCCTGGCGGACAGCCGCCGCCGTGCCGTTCTTTCGTGCGATTGATATCGCAGCTTTGACGCGCGCTCGCTTGACTTGCTCCGGCCAGTAGTCTTTCCACGTGTTCACGCCCATGTGCCACGCAAGCCATGGCAAGAGCGCTAGCGGAATCGTGTCCGGATTCATCAAATCGCGCAGCGGTGACGGGATATCGCTGATATGCGCCCAGGTGGCTGCGACGTTGCGTTCTAGCCGGGTCGAATTCGGCGGGAGCAGATCAGCCATAAATGCCACCGTGAGTAACGCTCATCTCGATGCAGTACGGCGCCTGGGTTTTAGCCACCGGAATGTCTGCTACTGGCTCGTCGAGCTGGACTCGCTCGACACCGTCAACATGCAGCGCGGCGTAGATGCCGGACAGCGTGACCTCTCGCCCGTTCCGGTGCGTTTCCTTCGCGTATACCGCCAGGCGTTTACGCGCCTCGGTCAAGACGACGCTGGAATCCGGCCCGGAGAATGTGTAAAGCGTAGCCCGCACGCGATACCGTTTTATTTCGGCACTCTGCGTTGTCACCTTGTCTGTCAGCGGACGAATGTCGTCATCACGCAGCGCTTTGCTAACCTTCGCCAGCAGGTCGCTTGCAGCAGTTCCATCACCTTCCCGCGAAAGAATCGTCACCAGCACTTCGCACGGGGCCGGACTTGTCACCGACGCATCGAGCACGCGGCCATCGGCATTGAGTGCATGCGAGATATACGCGCCCTCCGGCCCGGCCACAGAAAACCCTTGTGGCGCGAGCTGGATGCGCTTTCTCAAATCCGGATCGCGCTCCATGACGGCGGCCGTTCCGTTCTCCGGATCGCCCGGTACAAGCGTTAAACGTTCGATGTCGAACAGCGCGGCGAGATGCTCCAGATTTGTTCCGGCCGCGTAGGCCAGCATGATCGAGCGTGCGGCGTCATTGACACGCTGCCTGATAACGATCTCGCGGTATGTATGTTCCTGCGCCAGAATCGCCAGCGGCTCAGACTCAATCTTCAGAACAGCCGCTACGTCGTTTCGCTCATCCTCAGGAAATCGCGCGATGAATTCAGCCTTGCGTTTTTCGAGTAGAACCTCATAGCTGATCGTTTCAACGATGTCGGGAACCGGCAGGCGTGACAGGTCGATTGGCGTGGCGCTCATTTTCCACTCCCGTAAAAGACTGGTACGCGTGCCGAAACCGGCTCTCCAGCCTCGCTGGCGATACCTTCGATATCGACGTACTGATGACCGCTCTGTCCATCTGTTGTGAGCAAAACTCGCGTGAGTTTCAGGCGTGGCTCCCAGCGCAGCAGTGCAGTGGCGATTGCCGCATACAGCCGGACTCGTGTCGTGCCGTTATTTGCAGCGTCGAGCAGGTCGGGAATTTCTGAGCCGAAATGCCGGCGCTTGATGCGCGTAGCCAACGGCGTCGTCAGGATTTTCGCAATCGACTGATAGAGGTGCGCGTGTCCGGATATCGACCGGCCAGTTTGAGCGTTCATGCCGATCATGGGATAGGCTCTCCAGTCGGCGCGCCGTCGCCTTGCTCCATGTGCCGGTGCTTCGCCACGCTGACGCCAGCTGCGCTTACGTCGCCTGTGAATTCTGCCGCGCCGTCAATCCTGATGGTCTTACCTGAGCCACCCTTGCCGCTCATTCCGCCTTCGAACGCGAGCGAACCTTTCACCAGCAAACTGCCGGTGCAGGTTGTTTCCAGTGAATCCAGCGTGACGCTTTCAGCTTTCACGATTGCCGTTTGCGTTTCGACCGTGACCACTCCTCCCGGCACCGAAATTATTGCGGTACCGCCTGCGGGTAACGTGCATTCCAGAGCGCGTGCAGCGTGGTCGTACTGAACCACGGCGCCGTCCGGATAAGCGATTTGATGAACAGTCGCGCGTTGGCTTGGTGCCGCCGCGGCGTCGGAGTAAATGCCGCGTAGCGCAACGCCTTGGGCAGGGTCGCCCATCGGGCACAAAAGAATGACTTGTTCGCCAGCGGTAGGTGGATTCCAGTCACGGGTTTCACCCGCTGCGGCGGCGATCCACGGAATCCAGTTTGTTTCCAGCCCGTCGCCTTCAGCCGGATTTCCGACCGCGACACGACATAACGCACGCGCGTGATCGACGGCGAGAACTGATCCCTTTCGAACCGCGTTGCGTGCCTGGCGTTGAATTTCGTTTGAGTCCATACGCACATAGTGCCGACCGCTCGCGCGTCACGCGAGCAGTACGGTATGTCGTTGGACTGGGAACAGAAGGGACTACTTCAAAGTAATTTTTTATCGGCGGGATCGAGTCTATTTTTCGCGGTTCTACATCATTCCGTGAGATTTTGCGTAATCGCGCAGAGCATCGTTCATTCGTGTTTGCCATCCGTCACCCTGACTCTTGTACGCCAGCAAAACATCTGGGTCGATGCGGATTTTGAGCGGTGTTTTCGGATTCGATGACTTCGGTCGCCCACGTGGCCGGATTATTTTTTCGGCTACGTCCTTTCCAAATAGCTCTGGCAAGACCTCCTCTGCTGGCCGTGCACGCGCAAATTCTGCAGCTCCCCATACCGGGTTGTCATCCATCGGCTTACTGACTTTTTTCTTGCTCATAATGCTTTACCTCACGAAGGTTGGCTTTACGGAAGCTGATGACATGGAGTTTTTCATCGCGCGGTGTGAATACCAGCATGTACATTCTCGTCCCGATATAACCCAGCGCCTGGAACCGACGTTCCGGATATGCTTTTCGCTGGTCTTCCGAAATTAGCGCACCCGCCATTTCGAATTCGCGGGCCATTTCGAACGACAAACCGCGCTCTGCGATATTTGTCTGATTCTTGGCTGGATCATATGTGATTTCCATTCGAATAATTGTACCCCCGGAAAATATGATTTTCAACGATTATTTGTACCCCCAAAAAATTATACTGAAGGACGTGCCTGTGAACAGGGGGGCCACGGCGGGCTACTTGTCTGGCGTGAAATGTCCCAGCAATCTGTCACGAATCAACTCTCGCTCCGCTTCGGTGAAACCGAGTATCGCCCGTGCCGGGTAGCGGTATTCCGGACCGCCCGGCGCGACCGGTGCCGTCATGCCTTCCTGGTGAATCCGCGCGATCTGTGCGATGGGACCGCTGAATCCGACTGCAATACCTGAGGCGCTCGTTTCTGTTCTGAGGTAGCGAGCGGTACGGATTTTTTTGAACATCGCCGCCCGCTTGATTCGTCCTTTTTTCTCGCGCAGCTTCTTTCCATTCTTCGGCGCACGCGCTTTGCGAGTTTTGCGAGGTTCGTATGCGCTTCCATCCGGGTTCTGTTGCGAAGCGATACGCGTGCGCTGACTTGTCCGTAACGCGCGAGCCACGTCGCGCATAGCGGTGCGTCGCTGCGCCGGAGAGAGCTTTGCCAGCAACGCCGTGGCCCACGTTTCCAGCGCCTGGAGATTGTCCGTTACGTCAGCCACGGTTCCGCCGCATCATCGACGTGAGTCACCGTGCGCTCGCCGCTTGCGCTGGTCGATACCACCACGCTTTCGGTCAAATGCAGTTTGATCGACAGGTCCACAGTTTCGTGATTGAGGATGTCGATCTCGAACGTGATGCCGATATCTCGCAGCGCGTCGTTCGTCACGAGGTCGGGCTGATTTGCCCTTGCCCAGCCGATCAGCACGATCATCACCTCATCGGGATTGCCAGCGAAGTCGAGCATCAGCACGTTCAGCACGTAGCGGTATTCGAACGATGGCGTTCTCGTGCCGGTAGCCATCGTCACGCCTTTGTCGATAAAAACGGCGAGCCGGTCCGGATCGGTTTCAAGCGCGGGAAGAGCGGCGACCAGCGCCGCGCGCAGGCTCGCTGGTTTCTTCATCTTTCGTTCGCCATGGCCTGGCAGGTCATAACCGCATCCACTTGAGCCGCGCATGTCGCCCAGGCGGCTTTCGTGACTGACAGCGCGGCGTTCAACTCGCCGTTAGTTCGCGGATGCATCGCTGGTAACCGGCACGCCGTCACTGGCAGGCACGTGTTCAAGATAATCGGCTGAACCGGTGAGAGCGGGAGCGGACTGCATGCGGATAACGTCAGCAGGTAAAGCGCCGTTAGACCAAGTGCGAAATTCAGCGTTTTCATAAACTAGCCTTTTGTTAATTTCCTGTACGCGCTCAAGTGTTCCCGCGATGCTCGCGCGACTAGATTCGAGTTTCTGATGTGCTTCAATTTTTTCCTGTTCGTTTGCGTTCAACCGGTTAATCACGGCGTCGCGCGCAGCAACGTCCGACTGCGCGCGCTGGGCCTGAACAGTTAATCGAGTGATATCCGCGTGCAGTGCACGGACATAGAACGACGCGCCAGCAATCGCTGACAGCGCGACAAAACCTGTCACTAACTTCACGGTCAATACGCTCATGCGGCAACCTCATCAGTGCGGGCGTGCTGCGCTGGGGCGGTGTATTTGAGGTATGCCTGTGCCAGCTTCGCGTCATAGAGATTTCGCGCATAGTTCGGGCCGTTGTAGGTTTTCGCGAACTGTATCCACTTCCGCCCTCTCAGCGCAGCGAGAAGCGCCGGATCGGCTGCGATAAATCTCACGAATGCGTCGAGCTGGGACGCTTCGTCGCGCTCCATGCTCGCGACAAAATCATCAATGCTGGCGTAGCCCAGGCGCTGCCAGTGATAGCCCATCACTTGAAATGCGCCCCAACTGGCGGATTCCCAGGCCGCTACGGGGTTAATTAGCTCCGCTGCTGCGAGACGGATGTATTCAGCTGCCCCGCCCTGGTAGCCGCCCGCTTTCTGCGAAACGATATTCGGCGAACGTGCAGCAAACGGTGATGGATTGGTGCCACATGCTTCCAGGCGCTGCCAGAACTTGTGCCGCTCAAAAAGAATGACAGGGCGTCCATCAGCTAGAAAGCCGCAACCTCGGGACTCCACGTCATTCACCGCGCGAATGCATGCCGCAGGCACGCCGAGTGCATCCGCAGCTTCGATCAAATCGGCATCGCGCAAGTGTTTGACGTCCCGCTGGCCGCTCAGCAACGCAGCGTATGTTTTTGTCCCTGCGATTCCATCCACGACGAGCCCAAAGCGATTCTGCAGCGACGCAACAGCAGATTCCGTTTCATCGTCGTACAGATACGTGATTGCGACGGGCTCGCCAGCTCGAACAAGGCGGCGTTGCAGCAAACCGATATCGTCGCCGTAATCGCCATGTCGATGAGTTTTCATTTCGACCAGCTCCTCATCAAGCACGCGACGTTGCCTCGGACGCACGAGACGAACAGCGCCAGTAAAGTCGCCCGGCACGCTTCCAAAAATCCAACTGACTGCACGTGAAGTGCCATTTCGATGGCGGACCCGCCTAGTACAGCGACAAGCGCCCATGCGGTCCATGAAACATGCGGTCGATGGCGCGCGCCCTGTTTTCGGTACGTTAGAACTCGAACAATAGCGACGAGGTAAGCCGCCATAGCGATGATCGAAAGCACAGTCGGCATTGCAATCAGTTTAAGTACGGGCATGTTTAACCTTTCCTCTTGAACGCCGATAGCAGATCGATACTCTTCATACGGTCGATCAGTTGCAGCGTCACCGAGATAACCAGCGCTGCGGCAAAAAATGCCGCAACACCAGTTGATCTGATTGGGGTTTTGCTAACAATTTCTTCCGCCGCGAGATATCCCATAACAAGAGAGATCAGCATGTACGTAACGCGGGTAAGAATGCCGAGGTCTTTCGATGTGACGACGACGAGCGCCGCGCCCGCGAACGCACCAATCATCGCGTTTCCGTCAACGCCTGGCGCTAGACTCGCGATGCCAACCGTCAATGCTGACAAGGCCAGCGCGGTTGTACTCGGTTCAGCCATTTGCAGCGCTCCTTTGTTTAATCAAACAGTTGAAGTAACGGCGCAGTTGTATCGATTCGCCCCGGTTCTGGCAGAAATACGGGCGTGCCGATGGGGATGAAAACGCCAAAATCAGCGAGACCCGCATTAGCTTCCAGCACGGCTTCTACCGTTCCATCCGTGCGGCGGTAATGACGCCAGCAGAGTGAGTCAACGGTGTCGTATTGCTGGGCCAGCACGATCATTGTTCAGGTATCCGTGTCATCGGTTAGTAATCGGTCAAATCAGTTCAATCGTGGTGCGCGCGATACCGCGTAAATCGTTCAACGCCCATCTCGCGTTTCGCCGCGACTGGCATATCGTTTCCTCAAGCTCTTCCGCCTTCTGCCCGCCCGATTTTGTCGTGTCTAAATCGCGGTATCGCTCCGTCAAATCGGCATGCGCGAGGCTATAAACCGCGCGGCGATATCGAGCGACTTGCATGCTTTCGCCGCCAATTTTCGGTGCGGGAACATCCGCCAGCGTGGCTGAATCTGCGTGTGTGAAACGCCACTCCGCTAGCTCTTCATTCACAGACGAGATTGCATCGATAGCCGATTCGCGCAGCCGCTCATGCGTGACGGTGCCGTCAAATCTGGCCGACGCCCGTAGCGCAATCAGGTCGATATCTGGAAACCAGCTATCGTTTTTGATAACCAGCGTGCTTGTATCCGGCTGCGGCGCAGGATTTGGCGGCGATGCAAAAAAGCTACTCATGCGTGAAATTCCGCGACTGAAAATTGACGATGGATGGCGGTGGACCGGCGTTACATTTTCGTTAAATGGAGTGCAGAAATTGAACGCCGGTGCCGCCATGCCGTAGGGGCTCTTTACTCGCTGTCGCCGGAACCTTCACCGGCGGCATCGTTTTTGATCTGTTTTTCCAGCCGCTCGATATCTCGCTTTACGCCGACGCGATCATTCAGCGAAAGTGCTTTGCGCAAGTAGTGAAGTTTGGCTTGCGGCTCTGATTCAGTGAAGGCGTAGCCCAACGATTTGTAGAGCTTCGCTCGCACCTGGTCATGCATATCAGCGCCCTCGGTCAGCTCTGCAACGTTAGCGAGTAGCGCCGCGTCGAACGTTTCGCCTTCTGCAAGCGCGGCGAGCGCCGCATCCGCGTACTGTTCAACGACCGCAGATGCAAGCGTTCGCTCGAACTGTTCCGGCAACGCCAGGCCATGCTTCAGCGCGTAGCGGGCGATCATCAACGCATCGTCATAGCCACCGGCGTCGATCATCCAGATCATCACAGTCACGATCACGTCGTCTTGTGCTCCACGACCCGATTCAAGGACGCCCGCAACGTACTCGAGGTATTCAGGCAATAGCCTTTTTTTGACCTCTATTTTTCGCGCGATGGACTGAATGCCTTTCAGCGTGCGCCGGTCTGCGGCCAGCTTCGCAAGCATCAGTTCATAGCGGCTGGCACCCGCCATCGAGGCTCCTGGCGGAGTAGCCGCCGCCATGAGCGAGGCGGCTACCCGTTCGAAATGAACTTGCGCTGGGCTCTTCATGGCTTCGCATCCGAGAGCAGTTCAAGGTTCTCAGCAACGCAACCCGCACCGAAATCTTCAATCACATAGGCGTCGTTTGACGATTCGTAGTTTTCGATCCGGTCACGCTTTGCGTTATCGACAATCGTTCTACGCCGCGCGCCTTCTTGAAAATAGATCGACAGGTTGTCCAATCGCGTGACCATCAGCGCATTGGCGGGGAACGACGGCACGCGGACGGCTGGCAGGTTGCCAATGCGTTTCTGACTGACGATCAGGTCAGCTGCCAGCCGCTCAGTGGGTGAATGGGTCGCGTTGACGATAGGAAAGTACTTGTCATGCAGCAGCTTTCGGCCGCAGATCACGACGAGCTCGGTGTCTTCCTGAAACCAGGGATCAACCATGTTCGACAGAATGTCCATCACGACCGCGTCGATGTTCGCGTAGTCGGCATCTTTCGAGCCAAACGTGACTTTTCCGTCGACCTTTCCGCTGCTCAATACGCGATGCGGTGCAGCGTTTCGGTATTGCTGCAACCAGCCGATGTTGACGTCCTGGAGCAAGGGATTTGTCACGCGATCTGATGTGGCAGAACGGCTTTTTCCATTCCATCCGATCATGATCCGGTCGAGCGCCGCGCGACGCACGATCACATCGCGTATACGCTGCTGAAAGTCCGCGAATTTTGCCCACGCATCAAGCTTTTGATATGTGATGTGACTGTCGAAATCGGTTTTTTCGCATCGGTATTTATTGCTTTCCAGCGCCGTCGAATCGCGGGTTTCCCGTTCTTTCGCTGTCGTGTCAGTGGTTCCGGCAACCGGGCTGCCGATACTGAGACCCAGCTTTTCCCCCTCCTGATCGGCGACTGGCCAGACGTTAATTTGCTTCAGGAATTCACTGGATTCCTGCATCTTCGTTTCTAGCGTTTGCTGAACCGATGGCGTCACACTGAATTTTGTCCGTGCGTTTTCAACGCCGTTGAGCGTTTGAATCTGCGAGACGTAGCCATCGAATGCCACGCGAGTTTGATTCTTCATTAATTATTCTCCGGGATGTTTAGCGAGAGACGATGAACAGGTTTAGCAATCAGTTACCGCGTCTGTTCCGCCGCCGGTCGATTTCGGTCAATGTGTCGTGCTGCCGTCAGTTCTAGATAGCGTTTGTTTCAGAGCCTCAAACGCTTCTTTGCAGTCGTCCGTTTTTTTCTTCAATTCAACAAGCTCGCTTTCCTGGCCAGCAACGCGTAGGTCCAATTTTTCAAGCGTTCGAGCTTCGCTGGATGAATGCGTGGCCAGCGCTTCGACAGCTTTTGCTACGTCGGAAAATCGTGAGTCATCGACAGCATTTTTCCGGCTCGCCCCGGTCAGGAGGTTTTTGACCATAGAAAAGAGACCCGCGTTATCGCCGTCTGCCTCGAATTCGATAACCACCTCACATGCTGCTGTGAACAGGTTTTCTGGACGTTGCTTCTTTGCCGTGAACGGGCTTGCGCTCGGGTTTTGTGCTGCGAAGGAGAGAATTTCTGTGCCGAGGCTGGCGGGGTTATCGGTCGCGGCGAGTCCGACAAGATAGGCGCTACCGCTATCGGAAAACGACGGGTCAATCTCAATCGACGTGTAGATTTTTTGCCGTGCCTTCGTCAGCTCAATGAGTTGTGGCGTTGGATCAATTTTGGCGAACAGCGCCATTTTTCCTTTTAGCGGGCCGTCTTCAATCTCGCGCGCCTCAAGCTCAATCACGTCGCCGTAAGCGCCGAATGGGTTTTTGTCGGATAACGGCGCATAGCCCCGGATATGTTCGATATTGACGCGTGCGCCGTAGGTCGCGGGGTCGTAGCTTGCCGCCATTTGTCGAATCCATTCGCGCTGAATGACACGACCGTCCGTCGTGTCTCCCTCGACTGCGACCCGGAAGAACTTCGATTTTGTTGCCATTTCGAATGCCCTGTTTTTCGGTTGAGTTCGGTTGATTCTCATCATCTGCGTTTACACGCGATGTCTCAACGACCGCCGTAGGTCGCGGGGCTGGGGACATATTGCCGCGCGTGCTTACGCGCGCGAGGTGTCGCTACCCTTGCCGCATGCTCGAAAACACAAACCATTCACGCGAAACCGACGTTCGAAAAATTGCGCGCTCGCTTTACTGGCAGGGCTGGCGCATTTCGTCGATTGCGCGCCAACTGAAGATCGAAAGATCTACCGTTGCGTCATGGTGTCGGCGCGAAAAATGGAAGGAAGCGAACCCGATTGAGCGAGTCGAGTCATCGCTAGAAACACGCCTTGTGGTGCTGATCGAGAAAAAGAAAAAAGACGGGGCTGACTTCAAAGAAATCGATCTTCTTGGGCGGCAAATCGAGCGAATCGCACGCGTGCGCAAGTACGGCGAGACGGGCCGGGAGGCTGATCTCAATCCGAATATTGAAGCGCGTAATGCAGGCCGGAAAAGAAAGCCGAGACGCAACGAGATCAGCGACGAGCAGCATGAGCGCATCGTGTCGGCATTTCGTGAATCGCTGTTCGATTATCAGAAAGTATGGTATCGAAACGGCGATCAACGCACGCGGAATATCTTGAAGTCACGACAGATTGGCGCGACCTGGTATTTCGCCCGCGAAGCGTTTGTCGACGCGCTTGAGACGGGACGAAACCAGATTTTTTTGTCCGCGAGTAAAGCTCAGGCGCACGTTTTCAAGCAGTACATCGCGCAGTTCGCGCGTGAAGCAACGGACGTTGAATTAACCGGCGATCCGATTGTTTTACCGAATGAAGCCATTCTTTATTTTCTTGGAACGAATGCGCGCACGGCTCAGAGCTACCATGGCAATTTCTATTTCGATGAATATTTCTGGGTTCCGAAATTTCGCGAGCTGAATAAAGTCGCGTCGGGCATGGCGATGCACAAGCGCTGGCGTAAAACCTATTTCAGCACGCCGTCCAGCGTCACGCACGAGGCCTACGCATTCTGGAGCGGGTCTCACGCGAACCGTGGCCGTAGCCGCGACAGGTCCGACCGGATTGAGATTGATACGAGCCACGAAGCGCTGGTGCGCGGCATGCTGGGTGCGGATGCGCAGTGGCGCCAGATAGTCACAGTGCGGGATGCCATTGAGGGCGGCTGTAACTTGTTTGATCTGGCCGAGTTACTGCGCGAGTACAGCCCGGAAGAGTTTGAAAATCTGCTGATGTGCGGCTTCATTGACGACACCGCATCGGCATTCAAACTCGCTGAATTGCAACGCTGCATGGTCGATTCGTGGGAGGAGTGGTCCGAGGATTTTTCGCCGTTCGCGTTGCGCCCATTTGGTTACCGCGAGGTTTGGGTTGGTTACGACCCGGCGCTAACCGGTGATTCGGCGGGTCTGGTGGTGATCGCCCCGCCGCTGGTCGAAGGCGGTGCATTCCGTGTTCTGGAAAAACATCAGTTTCGCGGGAATGACTTCGAATCCCAGGCTGAGGCAATCAAGAAAATAACTGAACGCTACAACGTCGGGCATTTAGCTATCGACACAACGGGTATGGGCCAAGGGGCCTATCAACTCGTGCGCAAGTTCTATCCCGCCGTGGTGGCGATTAATTATTCGCCCGAGGTCAAGACCCGGCTGGTTCTCAAAGGGCAATCGGTTATTCGCAATGGCCGCTTGCAGTTCGATGCAGGCTGGACGGACTTCGCCGCATCGTTTATGGCGATCAAACACGCGATGACGGCAAGCGGGCGTCAGTCAACTTATTCGGCTGGCCGCAATGAGGAAACGGGGCATGCCGATCTGGCCTGGGCTTGCCTGCATGCCCTTGATCGTGAACCGCTTGCCGGTGGCGGTATTGAAACCACAGGATTTATGGAGTTTTATTCATGAGAAAAAAGCGTACGAAACACGTGTCAGTCGAAAATGAGCAGCGTGACGCTTCGCCACCATCAAAGGCCGAGGTATTCACTTTTGATGAGCCGGTGCCAGTAATGAGCCGCGCCGAAATTCTCGATTACGCTGAATGCTGGTCCAACGGGCAGTGGTTTGAGCCGCCGGTTAGCTGGGCCGGACTGGCGAAATCTTTCCGGGCGAGCACGCATCACAGCTCTGCGCTGTATTTCAAATCGAATTTGCTGGCTTCGACGTTCATACCGCACCGGTTGTTATCGCGGCAGGCATTCGAGCGTTTCGCACTGGATTTTCTGACGTTTGGGAACGGCTACCTTGAGAAGCGGTGCAATCGCCTGGGCGGAGCGCTGCAACTCATCCCTGCGCTGGCCAAATATATGCGGCGCAAGTCGGATTTTAGCGGCTACGTGTTTGTGAACGGCTGGCAAGACACGCACGAGTTCGAGCCGGATAGCGTATTCCATCTGATGCGACCGGATATTAATCAGGAGGTGTACGGCCTGCCGGAATATCTCAGCTCACTGCATTCGGCGTGGCTGAACGAGTCTTCGACGCTATTCCGCCGAAAGTATTACGAGAACGGCAGTCATGCTGGGTTCATTCTGTATATGACCGACGCGGCACAGAATCAGGCCGACGTGGACGGCATGCGAGATGCGCTGAAGAAGAGCAAAGGCCCCGGCAATTTCCGGAACGTTTTCGTTTATGCGCCGAACGGTAAAAAGGATGGCATTCAGTTAATTCCGGTGTCGGAGGTCGCCGCGAAAGATGAGTTTTTCAATATCAAGAACGTGACGCGCGACGATCTGCTTGCTGCGCATCGGACGCCGCCTCAGCTGCTGGGCATAGTGCCCAGCAATTCTGGCGGTTTTGGCACGCCGGACACCGCAGCCCGCGTGTTCGCGCGGAATGAAATTAATCCGCTCCAGGCACGCTTTCTTGAGCTTAATGAGTGGCTTGGAGAAGAGGTAATCCGATTCAACGATTACGAGATTCCAGCGGCGACCACCCAAGAAAAAAAACACGTTGCCGAACAGAGAATCGATTAAAAAACCGCGTAATAAACTGCCCCCCAAAAAAGTTGGACATTGATCCAATCTTTGGGGGGCAGTTCATAACTACGCGGTTTTTCGTCGCAAATGAGGAATCGCTTACGCGAGTGATTTTGTGGAAAATGCGCAATGCCATCTGAACATCCCCCGTGTTACGATTTCTCCGAAAAGGAAAATAAAGTGAAACTATTTCGCATCACCTCAGACGCATTTTTTGTCATCGCTGCGACATTCTTAATCACTCTTTCGGTCGCAGCCATGGCAACCCGTGCGTGGGGCTGGAACTCTGAGAGTGTCGCAGCATGGGTGCAGGCGGTCGGCTCTGTCGTTGCAATCGTCGGGGCCTACATTGTCGGCGAGCGCCAGGCCAAAGCGACGTTACGTGCGGCACAGGATGCACATAATTTGGCTGAAGAAAAGCGCCAGAAAAGCATATTGTCTGTGATTCAGGCCGCCAAATTCCGCCTGGATGAAATCAGAAAAGGGCTTGAAGAATCTGATCTAAATATCCATGACGTTTACCACGATTCGATAATTGATTCATTCGTCGATATTATGTCGAAGTTGCCGGTTAGCGAACTCGGCTCAGACAAGGCGATAAATTCATTTATTCTTTTGATCGGGCAGTTTCCTTTCCTAAAAAAATCGATAAAGTCATACATTGACGGACCATATAAAGACCCGGAGACGATAGAAGAAATTAAGAAACTCAAGAAACAAGATTGCGACCGCAAAGAGATTGACCGGATGGTTGAAAATGCACGAGCCGTGTTGAAAAGAAACGTCAAGGTGCATCTCGATTTTGCGGAGAGTAATTTCAAAGACTTCTTTGCGGCTGTCGAGATGATTAGATGATTGCTTGAAAGAGCCCCATGATCCGCTACATATGCACATGCAGCCGCGCGCGTACCCAATCACTTCTGCCTAGCACCTTCACACGGCACGGGCCACAGGGTCAAACCTGTGCACCACCCACCAGATTTGCGGGATGCTTCACGAAGCCCCCGCAGCAAAAAGCTCTCAGGCGTAAAGCCGAGGGGTCTTTTGATTTTTGGTTTGCCGAAAAATCCCCCTATTAGGGGGAGAAGTGGCGGACATGAGACTCTACCGGCAGCCGTTTAGCTAAGCCGAAAATCATTTGACACAATTATTCCAACCTAAGCGCTACACATGCACCGGTTCGCGCGCGGACTTACGCGCAGGTTTAGATGCGGCTTTGGCTGCAGGCTTTGGTTCAGCGATCGTCAGATGCAGCCCGAGCGCGAGCATGACTTTCATGATCGTTGCAAATTCGGCATTTCCCCCATCCGACAGCGCACGGTAAAGCGCTTCACGCTTGACACCCGAATCTCGTGCGAGCGCTGACATACCGCGTGCTTTCGCAACAGTTCCGAGCGCGGCCTGAATCAATCTCGGGTCGCCATCTTCGAAAGCTCCCGCCAGATAGCATCTGATCGTTTCTTCGTCTTTCAGATACTTCGACCCGTCATATTCTTTCAGTTCGCTGAGTTTCATCAATCATTCCTCCAGTTCGCCGGCGAGCTTTTTCGCTAACTTGATGTCTTTTTGCTGCGTCGATTTGCTACCGCCACAGAGCAGGACCACGATGATTTGTCCGCGCTGTACGAAGTAAGCACGGTATCCCTGCCCGACGTCAATTTTCATCTCGCACACCCCCTCTCCCACCGCCTTCCAATTTCCGAGATTGCCGAGCCGTGCGCGCTCGATGCGGATGTTAATCGCGGCACTCGCTACTGGGTCACGCAGCTTATCGAGCCAAGCATCAAATTCGGAGGTGCGCAGAATCGTGTTCACGTTGAAATCGTAATCCATGAGGGACAAATTTGCTAGCGTAATTGTAACTTCTGCTTTAAATGATTGTTACGCGCTACCGCACGCTGACAGCGTCCGATGCGACCTGGAAGGTCGCGCGACCCAAAAAGCTCTGGCGGGCTGCCTATGAGCCACTATGGCCCATTTAAGATGATCTGGTTCGACCGCCGCCCCCTCAATATTGGGTCGCGGCATGATGAACACCAGCGGCAAAATCGCAGTCCCCTCCCCGCCTGCGGGCTTCGCTTAAGTGTGTGGTTTTGGTGCATCACCCCGCCAAAGCCCCAAGGCCTTGCCACACGTGCTGGAGCGGATTTCATGATGCGGAAAATTGACGCATTTTGATGCGCAAATGATGCACTTTGACGCAAACATCAGTGGGGAGATTAGTACGCTCGGCCAAAGCAATAGTGCAGCTAAATTACAGCTGAAGTGATCTTTATCAGCCTTGATTGGCCTTGATCCACCTTGGTTTTGCAATTTGCGAGTTGCGTAAGGCGTTGATTTATAAAGGCACTAGGTAGCGTAGATAGAATTCACACGGCAGGGGTCACAGGTTCAAACCCTGTACCGCCCACCAAAAAAATCAATGACTTAGAAGCAAACCAAGTCATTGATATAAAAAACCACGCTACACGGCGTGGTTTTTTTATTGCCCGAATCTGGCTCAGCAGCCGCGAAGCACAGGCTTGCGTCACCATCCGACGTGCCGGCAATGCCAACAATTCTTTGGCGCGCTCATCATCAAAACTTATCGCAGGCCTGCTTTTACAGAGCCCTTCGCGTCAGATCATTGCCCTTCCTCAGCGAACTAAAACCGCCTCCCGGAAAACCGGCATCACCGCCGCCCTTAAATCATTCAAGCGCAATCATCTTGAGCAAAAGCACGTAGCACGAGACGGCTCATATCAGCCTCTCAAACCGGTCAGCGTTGGCGGCCCGCATTAGCCTGTTGCCATACAACGTACTGATTACCCGCTACGTCACAGCGCTGGCGCACACCCGCCTGCATGACGACACTCCCGATCGAGTACTGGCTGCCACCGTATTCACACAGCGGCGCATGAGTAACGACAGCAGCAAGCGCCATAGCTCTAGACTGCCCTATAGCGATATACGTGCTTGTGGTAGCTACCGCTATAGCGCCACCTACGACAACAACGATGCGCCAGGATATTTTTCTGGCAAGCATTGCGCTTTGAACAGGCAGCGCCTGAGCAAACGCCGGCTCGCGCAGTTGCTTCGTATTGGATCGCGCCAACCTGGCATTGTTATTCGGGCAAGATTCAGGACGGACTCGCGCTGCAAAGACCGGATCGCTGATCCGTTGCGGTGCCTCACCGGTACGCAACCAGTTATCAAGATAAAAAATAATGTGGGTGTATTTTCCGCGAGGCAGCGTATCCATGCTCGGGAAACCAAATTCGTTCATCAACCGCCGATAAACCATCAGCTTGTCGGTATAGGTCTTTGCTTCGATTTTGAACACTAGCCTGGCGATTGCAGCACGCTGCCGCTCGGTGACATATCGAGCCTTCGCTCCATCATGAATATGCACGCTCACTGTAGATTGAATGCTGTTTGACCACACATTCCGACCGGCCACCTGCCCGATGTCCCCTGAGAATTTTTGATTCATTTCCTTACTCATCTCCTTCACGACCGGCCCGATCGTGGCTTGGGTTTCTGCGCAGGCTAGATGGCTCTCACTCTTTTGCGCAGTGCAAGGCGAAGGAAAAAAGTATATCTCTGCGACCATCTTAAAAATGTGATGCGGGACGTTTGAGGCTGGGTATTAGGCCGTTCGTATATAGGTAAACGAAGCTACTGCACCGCATATGACTCAATGCCTTGGGTCAGCGTGCTATATCCGCACTTGGCTCATTGATTGGGCTGCGCGCTGCTGCTGGCAACGTTCTCTTCTTTTTCTCTTACGGCCAGTGAGATCATTTTGCGCATTCCTCGCGCTCAGGATTCCCGCTTCTTCCCGGTGCGCTTTGTTGCAGCCATGTTGATTGAAAATGGCGCGGTGACGTCACCGCTTACCTGCTGGCCAATGTTCGCACCGCTAAAGTCTTGATGGTATTTGCCGGGTGCGGAGCCTGCAGCAAGCGCAGCAAACACCGCAACACGCACCACGTCCGGCGCCTCCCTGTATCGGTTAATGAGGTCGGCTTCATGCGGCGACAACGCTGAGGTATCCCGACGGCCCGTCAATACATAAAGTACGTCCACCCCGTGCCCAGCAATTGCTTTCAGATAAGACGAATCTGGTTGTCGTGAACCATTTTCGTATCGAAGCTGAGTTTCTTTTGTGATTCCTCCTAAAGCAGCAAAGGTTGTCTGATTCATCTTGAGACGTTTTCGCTCTTCTTTCAGACGCTGGAAAAAATCAATCAATTGGCCACCAATATTCGTATACAGGTAAACGTTTGTTCACTATTACGAGTGCTGTGTAAAGTTACCAGCAGCGAGTATATCGACATGACTCCGAAGAAATATCCCGTCACGCGCACATCACGCGGCACGTTGTCTGGCAAGCCGATTTGCATGTTCCTAATACCAGACGAAAAAAACACATTAAGCCATCTCCTCTCCGATAAAAATCGCTCGATATTTAATCGCAGAGGGAAAATCGCACAGATTTCCGCTTGCAATACCGTTCAGCAATGGTCTTCCGCCAGAATCAATACGCATCACCCAATACTGGAATTTTCCCGACTGAAGGCAAGCGCAATTAAAGCCTTTCATACCCGGCCTCCTCCTGCCTGATCTGGTTATCGGAAGCGCAGTGCTGCTCAATGTAATCGAAGTTCAATAACTCCTCCTGGTTTTTACATGACATTGAATCTGCATAGGCATACCGGCAGATTAATCACTATCGCCATGAATAACGAAAATTTTCCCCGAGGCTTTCATGAATAAATTCTCTCCGCTTTCCGTTGAAACAAAATTAATCAAAGTCATTCACGTGCGCGTGGCGACTGGTTCGGGTGATGAAGGTGATCCGCCACGTATGGTTAATTTCTACTACTGCCCAGACGGTCAGTTGCTCGCCTGCTACGACCCCCTTCTTGGTCAGCCGGATTCCGCTGCGCAGTCTAGCCTGCAACGCACTTCTGCCATGTACATGCCGGGATATCCGGACTATGGATGAGAGGGCGCTCGGCTGAGATGTCGTTTGAAACTTGCATTTCGTCCGGGGCACATACCGTGAGAAAACAAGCCCGAAATGCAGCCATACGTATGTAGTCGATATAGCGTTCGCGCGAACCGTTATCGCCCTCTGCTATGCCGAACCTGCCAGTTGAATTTATTGCTCTCACCACACGCGCGTGAACGCTTGCGCAGCAACCTGAATTGCCTGTCTAACGTTTTTTTAACGAATCCCCTGTTTGATTTCAAATCACGCCTGTCTGGTGTGTGGTGATTTTTTTGCCTGACAAAAGGAAAAGGAGACACCTATGGAAAGCATTTGTTCAAACGCAATTCTGCTATTCGAAAACATCGAATTCGATGTGACTGACAGGCATAGCGTGCCGCGGCTAAAGGCACCTTCGATTGAGGCGGTCTTGAGTGATGAAAAACGCAGCGCTATCAACCTGCCTAACAAGCGCCGTGCCAACGAACTTACCGAATTAATGACTCGGCTGGTCGAGCCCAAAACATCCGGTGACTGCCAGCAGATCCGGATTTTCAGCCCACGTGACGTCTATCTACCCGGCATGCCGGCCTGCAATCTTGAGATGTTGATGCCAAATCTCAAACAACAAACGCTAGCCGACTGACAGGAAGATCGACATGATCCGCGCGATTACCCCGCTTTTTCCTCTCGACAAGCTCGCCTCGTTCTCTGTTGAAGATCGCCGTACTTATCTGCGCCGCTTGTGGAATGCCGATATCGACCCGATGCTGTTCCGCGATATCGCACGTCGTCTCGGCTATGTCGTGCGCTGTCATTGGGATTGCCGGCATGACATGCCGACGCTTTCGCCCATCAGCGGTTGCGCCGTCACGGGTGAGGTTCACGACGTTCATGCCATCACCCCGCAAACGGGTAGCAGAAGAATCTCTGCGTTTAAAAACCGGTAACGGTAATGCGGCGAGACTGTGCTCTGCGATAAACCATGCAGTTCAGTCATGCCGTAACGAAGCGAGCGCGGCATCCAGCGCCATCACCGCCGCCCGGTCACCTTCGGTCATCAGGGTGACCCGAAACACCCTTTGCCGGTTGTGGCCCGCTGCCGCAGGCGAATCCCATAACAACTCGACCTTGGTCCAGCGCGACAGGTTTGCCGCATCCCGCAGCGCCGGCGCAGCAGCAATGTGCCGCGGCACCTCACTTGCCTCACTTGCTGCGGGCAACTCACCTATGGCCACCCCAGCCAGCGGCCTTCCTACAGGCCCTCGCCCCGCCCAGCGCACCGATAGTTCGCGCGCATCGTACTGACCGAGCTTGCGGTTTTCAGCCCAGACACTCGCCGTGCGCGTCGCAACATCAAGCGCCACCGCATAACGTCCGAGCGCAAAACGCCGTGCAGCAAAATTGCTGCGCCACAGTGGCCGTGGCCGGCAAATCCAGATCACGGCGGCATACAGCATGGGAGCCGCAATCAGCCAGCCGTTGGTCTCAGCAACGGCGATCCATGCCTGGCTCAAACCAACCGTCGAGACAAAAACGCCAATCGACCAGACGGCGAACAAAAATCCAGGTAAAGCCAGCAGCCGTAACGCCTGCCGTAGCCATTGCGGCAGCGGATGAAATGGGCGCTCGGCACGAGCGCGCGCGCCTGGCAAAAAAATCAGCAAAAACAGAAAAACCAGGCTGATATAGACCCACGGTGACGCCTGCATGATTGAAAACGCGTCCAGCACCGAAAATATCGAAATGAGCATGCCCATTTGCCACATCGAAAGCAGCCAGCGCACCAGAATCACGAGCCCGATGGCGCGCAGCACGAAAATCGTCCCGGCACCGGGCACCGTATTCGCACGCGTTTCTGTCGTTCTCGTCAAAGCATTCTCCTGTCATCACTCGTCATCAAACGCACGACCGCGAAATTTACAGCCCGGCCATTATAGGGACAATGGCAGCGCATCTCACCGGCCAGCCCGCGAAACGCCTCCTGCCGCTCCCGGCCACCTCCTGCACTTTCAGCTGCGCAAATAAAAACAGCGTCTGATGGGTTTCCCCTCAGACGCTGTTTCAGCAGATCATCGACCGGCCGGGGCAAGCCCGGTCAGCGTGTTAGCTAGCGTTGACTTCGCGCAGCACAGTCCGGCGCTTTTGACGCAACAGCTCTTCGTATGAAGCGACGTAGTTTTGCGCCATTACTTTCGATGAAAAACGATCTTCAAATGCCTGACGCACTCGGGCGCGCGGCAATGACGACAAGCGTTTAACAGCGGCTACCGCGCTGATTTCGTCTTCGACGACAAAACCCGACACTCCGTTTTCGATCACTTCTGGCACCGAGCCGCGTTTGAAGGCGATCACCGGCGTACCGCACGCCATCGCTTCGATCATCACCAGGCCAAACGGCTCTGGCCAGTCAATCGGAAACAGCAATGCATGCGCTCCACCCAAAAATTCAGCTTTGTCGGCTTCACCGATTTCGCCAATGTATTCAACGTGCGGCAGCGACATCAACGGCTTGATGACTTCGTCGTAGTACGCACGGTCAGCCTTGTCGAGCTTGGCTGCAATCTTGATTGGCATGCCCGCTTGCTGGGCAATGCGGATCGCTGTGTCCAGACGTTTTTCCGGCGAAATGCGGCCGAGGAACGCCAGATAGCCTGGTTTGACATCGGTACGCGGGGTCAGCAGGTTTTCTGGCAGCCCGTGATACACGGTGGAGAGCCAGTTGGCTTGCGGCAATGGGATGCGCTGGTTGTCCGAGATCGACACCACCGGTACGTCGTTAAAGGTGCTGAAAACAGGTTGCAGCTCTGGCAGGTCAAGGCGGCCATGCAGAGTTGTCAGGAATGGCACCGGCTGGCGTGTAAAAAGCGAGAACGGGTAGTAGTCGATGTGGAAATGCAGCACGTCGAATTCGTCGGCGCGGCGGCGCACTTCCTCGAGCAGCAGCATATGGGGTGCCATCGTGTCCCGAATCGTCGGGTCAAGACGCAGGGCTTGGGGCCAAAACGCTTCGAGTTTTGCCGAGGTCTGTGAATCGCCGCTAGCAAAGAGCGTCACGTCATGTCCTTGTTCGACCAGTGCTTCGGTCAGGTAAGACACCACCCGTTCTGTGCCGCCATACAGCTTGGGAGGAACCGCCTCGTGTAACGGAGCGATTTGAGCGATTCGCATAATAAAAACTCCTCGTAAAAAATCAGGCAAAAAATGCTGCGGTATATCAGGGGCTAGCCGCAGGCTCATCAGGATGAATGGGCCAACCAGTCCGGATGCCCCCTCATGTCTAAAAATCAATTCGTCGCTTAAAGTGCCTGGCCACAGTGCCCAGGCAAGCTATCTCACAGAAATCATGCTCCGTGCCTAACGCACCGGAAGAACATTCGTTGACACGGCGGGCAAGTCTTTACAACAAATTCAAAGCGACTGGGGAGCGATTATCCGTGTCACATGGCGCATGCGAGGCAGCTATTTCAAAGTCTTTACCTTGTTACAAAGTTGACACACTTTACAAACCTTTGTTTTAAATAAGAGTTTTACATTGCCTAGCACCCGCCCCGCCATTTCCGGACAAGCCGAATGCAATCTGTAATTCTATCTCGAAAAAACCACAGTCTGGGATAAGCTACGGCATACGCGGTGCTGCGGTGCGCGGGGACGTCCGCCATCCATCGCCGATTCACCAGGCACCAGCCTGCAGATCATTGCGCTCAGGCTGCTACATATTGGCTTCGGCATGTTTACAATGCGAAGCACTCTGCCAGGGGGCCCAGCTTTCATTGCCCGTAGCACCTCTATGGCTCCTGACATAAACCCCACTCCTTCAGCTCCTCGCCCAATTGGAACCTCTCACCATCGCCCAGCGGAACGCAGAAAATGTCCGGATGGCCAGCTATGCGCACCGGCCACTGGCGTTTCTCTTTCGCTATATCCGGCGCCATCCGCTCGCCCACACCACCGTGCTGTGCAGTGTGCTGGCCGCAGTCGGCTGCGCGCTTGCTTCGCAATATGCAATCAAGCACCTGATCGACGTGCTCGGCACTGGCCGCCATCATCCTGGGCCGCTCTGGAGCGCGTTCGCTATCCTGGTCGGTCTGATCGCCGCCGATAACCTGTTGTGGCGCGTCGGCGGCTGGGTGGCCGCGCATACCTTCGTCACCGTCACCGGCGACTTGCGCCGCGACTTGTTCCAGTATCTGAGCGGCCACTCTCCGACCTATTACGCAGAGCGGCAACCTGGCATGCTCGCCAGCCGCATCACCGCCACGTCAAATGCGGTCTACACCGCCGAGAACACCGTTGCATGGAACGTGCTGCCACCCTGTATCGCGGTGCTAGGGGCCATCGTGATGATCGTCACGGTGAATCCGCTGATGGCCGCGGGCTTGCTGGCCTGCTCGGCGATTCTCGCCCTCGTGCTGTACCGCCTGGCCGGGCGCGGCTCGGAGCGGCATCATCAGTTCGCCACCCGGGCCGCATCGGTGGATGGTGAACTGGTTGATGTCATCAGCAACATGGGGCTGGTGCGGGCGTTTGGCATGACCCGGCGGGAACACGCCCGCTTCGGTGCCACGGTCAAGGCAGAAATGGACGCGCGCCAACAAAGCCTGCTTTACCTCGAAAAGCTGCGCCTGCTGCACGCTGTCATCACCGCGTTACTGTCGGCGGGCCTGCTGGGCTGGGCGCTGTGGCTCTGGGATCAGGGCAAAGCCACGTCCGGCGATATCGTGCTGGTCAGCTCGCTGGGCTTCACCATCTTGCACGGCACACGGGATCTGGCCGTTGCTCTTGTCGACGTAACCCAGCACATAGCGCGACTGGCTGAAGCCGTCAAAACCTTGCTGGAGCCGCACGGCATGCCTGACCGGCCCAATGCTGTTGAGCTGATACCGCAGGGCGGTCAGGTTGAGTTCGACAAAGTGACGTTTGCCTACCCCCGCCGCAAACCAATCCTCGACCACTTTGACCTGCGTATCGAAGCTGGCCAGCGCGTCGGGCTGATCGGCAAATCGGGCGCGGGCAAATCTACGGTGCTGGCGCTGCTGCAGCGTTTCTATGAAACCCAGGGTGGCCAGATCAAGATTGATGGGCAAGATATTGCGGGCACCACACAGGAAAGCCTGCGTCACGCCATCGCGCTTGTGCCGCAGGACATTTCGCTGTTTCACCGCTCGGTGTACGAGAACATCGCCTATGGGCGGCCTGACGCCACCCGTGACGAAGTGCTCGCCGCCGCCCGCGAAGCACGCTGCTCAGATTTCATCGAGAACATGCCCGATGGCTATGACACGATCGTGGGCGACCGTGGCGTGAAACTCTCGGGCGGGCAGCGGCAACGGATCGCCATCGCCCGTGCGATTCTGAAAAACGCTCCGATTCTGCTGCTTGACGAAGCAACCTCAGCACTCGATAGCGCCTCGGAAGAAGCCATCCAGCACGCGCTTGACCGCCTGATGGTCGGCCGCACGGTGATTGCGATTGCCCACCGGCTATCGACGCTGCATCACTTCGACCGCATCATCGTGATGAGCAACGGCAAGGTGATCGACGATGGCAGCCCGGAAATCTTGCGCAACCGCCCTGGGCTCTACAACGAATTGCTCTCGAAGCAGCACGGCAAAACCACTACGCTGCATCTCGGTGGCAAAAAGCACGATGAACAGCAGCCGGTTGCCTGATATCGGGCAAATATCAGGCAACGCTCAGACGAGTGGCTTTAAACATTAATTAAGCGTTATTTAATGCATTAAACCAATCAACCGCCCCCCAGAACGCTGAGGTGCGGTTGATTGCTTTTGCTGCGAAGGGTTCAGGCGCAGGGTTCGGGCAAATTGCCATGCCGAACTCACGCCAGGCTGGCATCAAGCCCACGCGCGGCCTACCTTGCCTACCTTGCTGTACCCGCTGCCTGAAGATCGCGCATGAAGTTGTCGCGCCAGACCGAGACATTGTTTTCGCGCATCTGCGTCATCATTTCCTGATAACGCATTTGCCGCTCCGCCAGCGGCATCGCCAGCGCACAAGACAGCGCCTCTGCCATGCCATCAATATCAGCCGGATTGACGATCAGCGCGCCGTTCAGTTCCTGCGCGGCACCTGCAAAACGCGAGAGCACCAGCACGCCGGGATCCTCCGGGTCCTGCGCCGACACGTATTCTTTGGCCACCAGATTCATGCCGTCACGCAACGGCGTCACGTAGCCCACATGAGCGCTCCGGAACAACGCAGCCAGTACTGAGCGCTCGTACTGCCGGTGGATATACCGGATCGGAGTCCAGTCCAGTTCAGCAAAGCGGCCATTGATGCGGCCCGACTCCCCTTCCAGTTGCAGGCGAATGTCCTGATAGGCATTCATGTCAGCCCGGGTCGGCGGCGCAATCTGCAAAAACGACACCTTGTTGCGCTGACCAGGCGCTTGCTCCAGCAAGCGCTCGAATGCTCTGAAACGTTCGACCAGGCCCTTCGAATAATCCAGCCGGTCAACGCTCATCACCAGCTTGCGGGCATGCAGCGTCGCCTTCATCATCCGCACCGGCCGGCCGCGCTGGCCCGCTTTCGCCAGTTCGGCAATCTCATCGGGATACACGCCAATCGGATAGGCCGCCACGCGCAACGTGCGGCCAAACGCTTTCACGCAGCACGGACCTTCCGCCGTTGGCTCAACGGACCCATTGGCCTCATTCACGATGTAATCGCAAAATGCCCGGACATCCGGTGCGGTCTGAAACCCCAGCAGATCAAACGAACACAGCGCCTCGACCAGTTCCCGGTGCGGCGGCACGGCCAGCAACACTTGCGAAGCCGGAAACGGGATATGCAGGAAAAAGCCAATGCGGTTTTTCACGCCCGCTGCGCGTAGCGCCTGGGCAAAGGGAATCAGGTGATAGTCATGCACCCAGATCACATCATCTGGATGCAAGAGCGGCACGAGCTGTCGCGCCAGCCAGATGTTGACGCGGCAATAGCCGGCAAAATCATGCCGGTCGTATTGCAGCAAATCTGCCCGGTAATGAAACGCTGGCCACAGCGTGGCATTCGAAAACCCCCGGTAGTACTGATCGTAATCGCGCCGTGACAAGCCGATCGTGGCGAAGGTGACGGCACCACGTTCTTCGAGTTTGATCTGTGGCTGCCCCGATGACTGCACCTCGCCACTCCAGCCGAACCACATCCCTCCGGTTTCCTTCAACGCGTCATAAACGCCAACGGCCAGACCACCCGCAGCCGGCCCCCCTTCAGAAATCGGGGCGACCCGGTTCGATACGATGATGAGTCGGCTCATAGTGCGAAATTTCCGTGTGAAAGACAGGTGTGACAGGGGTAAAGCAACGCAAGAATCAAGCGGGCCGGCACGGTCATCATGAGCGCGAGGCCCCTGCGACCATCTGCGCCAGCCACGTGAGCAACGCCTCCACCGATTCAACCCGGGCCCGCGCCACCGTTGCGCCCTCCCCCACCTTGATCGACCACCCGTCACAGGCATTCACTACCGCGAAACCTTTTTCGTCAGTCAGATCGTCGCCCGCAAATACCGGCAGACGTCCCGCAAATGGCGGCTCGTTCAGAAACGCTTGCAGTGCGCGGCCCTTGTCCACATTTTTAGGTTTGATTTCGTAGACCATCTTGCCTGGCTGCACCATATAGGCCTCGGGATAATCCGCCACCAGCCGCTGCGTCACGGCGCGAGCGGCGGGTTCGCTATCCGGCGCATTGCGGTAATGCAACGCCAGCGCGGCCCCCTTGATTTCGAGCAGCATGCCGGGATGCGTGTTCACCACACTGGCCAGCACCCGCTCCATGGCCAGCAGCCGCTCATCGTTGAAACCTGTGCGCTGGATGTCGCCATTGGCATCACGCCGCTCAGCGCCATGCAAGCCCGCGACCGGCAAATCAGGCAAGCAGAGAAAGGCGTCGATGCTGGCAATACTTCGCCCTGATACAAGCGCCACGGCACCATGCGTCAGATGACGCAGCGCCGTTAGCAGACGAATGACTTCGGGCGGAACCCGGACGCCATCCGGCGTTGATGCCAGTTCAACCAGCGTGCCATCGAAGTCAAGGAAAAACGCAGTCTCCAGTGGAGACAATACTTCCGGAAGTGCTTGCATCGGCTCGTCTTGTCGTTCCATTTCGCTTACGCAAAGGAGCGGGCATCTTACCGTGCCTCATCGCAATTTCCGCAAAAGGACGTAGGTGCGCCAAGGTCACATCCCAATATTTCGCCCGCGCCGGAGCAACATCATTCAAACAGCACACGATCAGGCTTCAATAAGCTTTCAGGCAGTGCGGCAAATTGCCCCGTTCGCCGCCTAGTGCCGGCTTCACACTCATTTCGCGCCGATCTCGCGCGACAACGCCCATTCATTTGCGCTACAGTCGCAGCCTCTTGCCCTGCTCGCTCGCTGGAGCGGGCGCTGGCGCTGGGGCTGGAGTTGCCACGCAACGCCTCTGGCCAGGGCCTGCTGGCTGATGCCAGCCTGGCTATTCCCCTTCGTTCTGCAATCCACTCCGCACCCGTTCTCACTCCAACGTCTTTTATGTTTTCAGCCAGACGTCTCAAACCCGTTGTTTTACTGACATGGCTTTGCCTCGCATTCATCGTCGCGCCGCTTGCAAGCTGCTCACGTGATGCCACGCCGTGGCAATTGACCAATGTCTCAGGGCATCTGCCCAATCTCGACTTCGAGCTAACCAGCGATGATGGCCAGAGCGCAACCGGCGACACCTTCAAGGGCCACACGACGCTGGTGTATTTCGGCTACACACATTGCCCGGATGTCTGCCCTGAAACCATGGCCCGGCTCATGCAAGTCATGGCCTTGCTGGGTAACGATGCTCAGCAAGTGCGGATTGCATTTGTCACCGTCGATCCCGCCCGCGATACGCCTCAAGCACTGCACGAATATGTCCGCGCATTCGATGCCCAGCACGCTCGTGGCCTAACCGGCACCGAGCGTCAAATCGAAGACCTGGCCAAACGCTACCGGGTCGCTTATCAGATGGAGCAGCGCGATCCGAACGGCGACTACGAAGTTACGCATAGCTCCGCTGTTTATATCTTCGACGCCGAGGGCCACGCACGGCTGCTTGCCACCGATCAGGATTCGGCCGAAACCATCGCGCACGATTTACGCCGCCTGACCGGCAGCCGCGCCTGAGCTGCTTGTCACCGCAATGGCAATGGCCATCAGCCCGCCCGCTTCTTTTTTCAGACGAAATCACACTACCCGATGAACCTGCTCTACTGGCTCGAACCGTGGGAACCTTCACCCACCGTAGTCATCGTCATGCTTGTCACAGCCGTTCTGTTCTTACGCGGCGTCAGGCGGGCAAAGCTTTCTGTAGCACGGCAAATTTCGTTCTGGTTTGGCCTCGGGGCGCTCTACGTGGCACTGCATACCCGTCTCGATTATTTCTTTGAGCATGAATTTTTCATGCACCGGGCGCAGCATCTCGTCCTGCATCATCTTGGGCCGTTCTTCATTGTGCTGGCGTATCCCGGCGCGGCATTGCGCGCTGGCATTCCCTTTGCCTGGCGGCAGCGTTTCGTGCGGCCAGCGCTACAAATGCGCCCGATACGAGCCGTGCTCAACGTGCTGCTGCATCCGGTCGTCGCGGTGGGTTTGTTCGTCGGGCTCATTTATTTCTGGCTGCTTGCACCGATTCATTTTGTCGCCATGCTCGACTGGCGGCTTTACCGGGTAATGAACTGGAGCATGGCGCTCGACGGCCTGATGTTCTGGTGGCTCGTGCTGGACCCACGCCCCGCACCACCGGCTCGGCTCGCCCCCGGCCGCCGTGTGCTGGTGATCGTCGCGGCGATTCCGCCACAGATCATCCTGGGCGCGTTCATCTTTTTTTCGTCGCGCGAACTCTATCCAATCTATTCAATCTGCGGACGCGCATTCACCTGGCTCAGCCCGATGCGCGATCAGCAGATTGGCGGCCTGCTGCTCTGGATACCTGGCTCAATGATGAGTGTGATTGGCGCGGTACTCGCGTTGCGTCACTGGATGCGGCTGTCAGCCCGCTCCCGGTTACATGAGGAACGCATCCAGACATGCGCGATGCCATCTTCATCGTGAATCTCTGAAACAGGCGTAAAACCGAACGCAGCGTAAAACGGCTGCAAATGCGCCTGAGCATGCAAACGCATGGCGACTCCGGGCCACTGCACGCCGATATGCGCCAGCGCCTGCTCCATCAGCGCCCGCCCCAGACCGAAGCCACGAAAATCAATGCAGGTCAGCACGCGGCCGATACGCACATCGGGATCAGCGCTATCGGGAACCAGAACCCGCAGGCAGGCGGCAAGCTGAAGGCCATCGGGCATCGCAGCATGCGCACGCAAGTGCCATGCGTGCTTGTCCTGGCCATCAATATCGCCATAAACGCAATTCTGCTCGACGACAAACACCGCGCTTCGCGCCGCGAGTACATCGTAGATTTCGCCCGGAGTGAACTCGTCGAAAGCGCTCCAGCGCCATGTCAGGGTGAGGGCCGGCTGCGAGGGCCGATCGAAATGGGTGGACTGGGTCATGAGCAGCTCAAGGAAGAGAGGGAGATACGCTCGGCGTACGGCCGACGCGGTGCGCCGCCGCTAGCGTAACCTGGCGCGCGGGCTGATGTGCCCTCGTATGCGCTCACTCCTCACTCGCCTCACTGTCTCGCGCTCTCAAAAATCCTGGATAGCGCATCAGCGCTTTCGCCTTCATCTACCTATTCAGTCAGCCTCTTTTTTGCTCCGTGAAGCCGCTTTCTGGCGTGCCCAAATTTGGTAAGGCACGAGAACCGTATGCGGTAGTCTGCTGCGCGGGACAAGATGTTGCTGCCGCTTCCGGCCAGTCTTGCCTGGTTTTTTGCCAACGCTGATCTCTTCGGGAGGACTATGAAAAATCGTTTTATTACTCAATGCCTGGTGGCTAGCGCGATGCTAGCGGGTGCCCAGGTTGCAATGGCCAAGCCGATTATCGTGACGGCACCGCAGCAGTTCACCAGCACATTTGTCGCAGCGATGAACAGCGGCAATCTTGATGGTTTGCTTTCGCTGTATGCCAACGATGCGCTGGTCGTCACCGATGGCATCCCGCTCCACGGGACCGAGAAAATTCGGGAGAACCTGGTGCAGTTCAAGTCGCTGGGTGGGGTACTGGAAAGCCGTGATCTATATGTGCTGCAACACGATGACATCGCGCTGCTTCGCGCGCACTGGCGCATTCTGGATCGCAAGGAGCGGCAGAAAGTGTTAGCCGAGGGTGAAAGTAATGAGGTGCTTAAGCGCCAGCCAGATGGACGCTGGGTATATCTGATTGACCATCCGTATGGCGCCACGGCCAATGCGGAACAAGCAGCGTTGAAGCAGTAATAAATAGTGCGCGAGGCTTCCCCGCAAATGGCCGTGGCGCGCGGGGAAGCGCCGGCGACGGCCCCGTTTTGAGTAGCAAAATCCGCCGCAAAACGCACGCAAACGGCCAATGAGCCGATATGCGAGTGGTTTCGCGTTTTTTGAGTGAGTAGAGAGGGCTTTGTAGCGCTTTAGACAACACATTTCCATACATGAAAATGTGCAGAAAAAAGAAAAGCCCTGACGAATCAGGGCTTTATCTGGAGGCGCGAGCCGGAGTCGAACCGGCCTAAACGGCTTTGCAGGCCGCTGCATAACCGCTTTGCTATCGCGCCAAAAACGGAGATGAAACTGTTGCGAACCACAATGATTGCAACCGATACAAATTTGAATATTGCCTGACATGACAGCAGGCCCAGCAAACAAAAAGGGAAGCTTTGCTTCCCTTTTTACTGGAGCGGGAGACGAGGCTCGAACTCGCGACCTCAACCTTGGCAAGGTTGCGCTCTACCAACTGAGCTACTCCCGCATGGCCTTACCAGACAACTTTGCTGCTTGATTTACCTACTTGCCAACCAGCCGAACAACTAGCGACTGGCTTTGAATCTGGAGCGGGAGACGAGGCTCGAACTCGCGACCTCAACCTTGGCAAGGTTGCGCTCTACCAACTGAGCTACTCCCGCATTTTCTACCAGTGCCAAGGGCCTAAAAACTAAAGCCCGCAAACGCCGGAGAAACGAAATTATGTATAAACCGCTGAAACGTGTCAACCCCTTTGAGCACCAAAATCGAATGACATTACGTCATGCCGCCTCGTTCGCGGATTTGCGGCCACGCCAGCTTCATGTAGTACAGCATCGACCAGATGGTCAAAAACGCCGCCAGATAGATCAGCCACAACCCATACACCCGCGTGTCGATCACATGGCCTCCGCCCACGGGCAATGGCCCGTAAAACAGCAGCATCGGAATCGCAACCATCTGGCAGGCCGTCTTGAATTTACCCAGCGAATTCACCGCCACGCTCTTCGATGCGCCGATCTGCGCCATCCATTCACGCAACGCCGAAATCGTAATTTCACGGCCGACGATCACCAGTGCAATCGCAGCATCAAGCCGGGATAGCTGCACCAGCACCAGGAGCGCAGCCGTCACCATCAGCTTGTCAGCGACCGGATCAAGAAACGCACCAAACGCTGAAGTCTGGTTCCATTTACGCGCCAGAAAACCATCGAACCAGTCTGTCAGCGCCGCAAGTATGAAGATCGTCGCGGCCGCCCAGTTACGGTGTGCCTCACCAAGCATCATGTCAGGCAGATAAAACACGCCAACTATTAGCGGAATCAGGACGATCCGCAGCCACGTCAGGAAAATCGGGAAATTGAACGGCATGAGCAGGCGTCGCATCGGACAAGAGAGGTGCAATTGTGCCGTGTCACAAAGAGCGCCACAAGCAAACCCGCGCAAACCCGCTCGTCACACTGCCGATGGCCCGCGCGTGGATCAATGCAACTGGCGGTAAATCTGCTCCGCAAGCCCGAGTGAAATGCCTTCGACACTGGCCAGATCTTCGATACTCGCGGCCAGCACACCGCGCAGACCACCAAAGCGCGCCAGCAAACGCTGCCGGCGCTTCGCCCCCACGCCTTCCAGTTCCTCAAGCCGTGATGTCTGGCGAGACTTGCCGCGTTGCGCGCGCATGCCGGTAATCGCAAAGCGATGAGCCTCATCGCGGATCTGCGCCACCAGCATCAGTGCCGCACTTTCCTTGCCCAGCTCCAACGCCGCACGGCCATCAGCGAAGATCAGCGTTTCAAGCCCGACCTTGCGTCCTTCGCCTTTTGCGACGCCAACCAGCATCCCGCTGTCCAGCCCAAGTTCGGCGAACACCTGGCGTGCAATTTCGACCTGCCCTTTGCCGCCATCAATCAACACGATGTTCGGTAACACAGCGTTCACGGCGGCAGTCTCGGGGGCCTCCGCTTCGCTAACGGCGGCCACCGCCGCGGCTTGCGCCACACGCTTTTCATAACGGCGGGTCAGAACCTGGCGCATCGCGGCATAGTCATCGCCGGGTGTAATGCCGGTGATGTTGTAACGCCGGTATTCGCCTGACTGCATCTTGTGATGGTGGTACACCACGCACGAGGCTTGGGTGGCCTCGCCCATCGTATGGCTGATATCGAAACACTCGATGCGCAGGCCAGCCAAGTCATCGCATTCGAGACTCAGCGTGTCCGCCAGCGCACGCGTGCGCGCCTGTTGCGAACCCTGCTCGGATAGCAGCCGCGTCAACGCAAGACGGGCATTGTGCTCAGCCATCGCCAGCCACACTCGTTTTTGCCCCTGGGGCTGGCGCAAGATCGTTACCTTGTGGCCAGCCTGTTCAATCAGCAAATCCACCAGATGCCGGTTCGAAGGTGCGTGACTAACAACCAGCACGGGGGGAATGCGATGCCCGAGGTAATGCTGCGCAATAAATGCTTCCAGCACTTCGGTTTCAATGTTCGTCACCTGCAGCAGGGGGGGCTCGTCGAGGTCAACTGGCGCAACCGATGCCGCAGCCGGCGCGTCCAGCTCAGCGTCCGGCTGCCGCACAGACAGAAACGCTAGCGGGTCTGGTGCTTCAGCACCCGCATCGCCATCGACCACCACTGGTGCTGCATCCGCCAGGGTATTCAGCGCCGCAGCCGATGGCATGGCAGGCGTCAGCCCACCTTCAGCCACGGTCAGCGCACGCTCGACATGCAACGGGAAATGCGCCTTGTCGCCCAGGTGACGGCCGCCACGCACCATCGCCAGATTCACGCAGACACGTCCGCCCAGCGCCACCACCGCGAGAATATCGGCATCGTTATCCCCGCCCACTTCAATCGCCTGCTGATGCAACACGGTCGATAACGAACTCATCTGGTTGCGCACCACGGCGGCCTGTTCAAACTTCAGCTCGGCCGCCAGCGCCTGCATCTTCTGCTCAAGCTCATCCATCACTTCGCTTTGCCTGCCGAGCAAAAAGCGCGATGCGTTACTCACGTCACGGGCGTAATCTTCGGCGCTGATCGCACCCACGCAAGGAGCCGTGCAGCGTCCGATCTGATTAAGCAGGCATGGCCGGGTGCGGTTGTTAAAAACAGAATCTTCGCAAGTGCGCAGTTGAAACACCCGCTGCAGGATCTGGATGCTTTCGCGCACCGCCCACCCACCCGGAAACGGCCCGAAGTACTGATTTTTCCGGTCGACCGCGCCCCGGTAATACACCATGCGCGGATAAGCATGCCCCGTCAGCATTAGATAGGGATAGGACTTGTCGTCCCGGAACAGGATGTTAAAGCGCGGTGCCAGCGCCTTGATCAGGTTGTTTTCGAGTAGCAGCGCTTCCGCTTCGGAGCGCGTCACCGTGGTCTCGATCCGGGCAATGCGCGCCACCATCATCGCAATCCGCGGCGAAGGCAGAGTCCGGGTGAAATAACTCGAGACACGTTTTTTCAAGTCTCGCGCCTTCCCCACGTACAGCACCGTATCCCGCGCGTCGTAGTAGCGGTAGACGCCCGGCAGGTGCGGCAGTTGTGCCAGCAGCTTTTTAGGCTCGAAAACAGCCGGTGGCTCAGGGCTGGCAGGGGTATCGTGGGCAGCGGAATCTGTCATGCAGGATCAGGCTGAGCGAATGCCGCAGCGCAATAAGTAGGAGGGGGAGTGTGCTTTAGAATCTGGCAGTTTAGAGCATTCCCTGCGCTGCCGAAGAGCGCATGAGGCCATCACTTCCGCTGGCACCCGGGTGAGTCCACCCTGCTTCTCAATTTTATTGATGCCCCATGCCTGCCGCCTCACCCCCATCATCTCAGCCAGCTTTAGCCCCGCATCATTCAGCGAAACACGCTAGCGCTTCGCTTGCGTGCGATATTTTCTGCGTCGTAATCGACAATTTTGGCGATATCGGGGTTTGCTGGCGGCTCGCGCGGCAGCTCAGCACCGAGCACGGCTGGCAGGTGCGCGTGCTAGTTGATGACCTGCACGCCTTTCAGGCGCTCTGCCCTGCGCTCGTTCCTTCTGTAGCGCGGCAAACGATCGACGGGATCGTTATCGAACACTGGCATGAGCCCACCCACGCAGGCGCAGTGCTGAAGATCGCCGATGTGGTGCTTGAAGCGTTCGGCTGCGACTTGCCACCGGTTTATCTCGCCGCCATGGCGCGGCGTATCCGCCAGCCGGTGTGGCTGAACCTGGAATATCTCAGCGCCGAAGACTGGGTCGCCGAATTTCACCTGCGGCCATCGCCCCATCCACGCTACCCGCTCGTCAAAACCTTCTTTTTCCCGGGGCTAAGCGCCGGAACGGGAGGCGTGCTGAAAGAACATGACCTGGATGCGAGGCGTCATGCCTTTAGCACCTCCGTCGCAGCACGCGCGGCATGGTGGCTGAAAGCCACCGGCGAGCCGCCGCCTGCGCCCGAAGCCACCGTCATCTCGCTCTTTGCCTACGAAAACCCTGCGATTGGCAGCCTGCTCGAACAATGGCGCGATGGCCACGAAGCGATCATTCTGCTGGTCCCTGAGGGCCGGATTTCCGGCGCGCTCGCCGATTTTTTCGGGCTGGCTTCGTTTGCTGCTGGCACCCAGGCTCGCCAGGGCAATCTGCACGCTCATGCGCTGGTGTTTTCCAGCCAGCAAGATTACGACGCCCTGCTCTGGATCAGCGATGTCAACTTCGTCCGGGGTGAAGATTCATTCGCCCGCGCGCAATGGGCACAGAAACCCTTTATCTGGCACATCTACCCTCAAGCGGACGCGGCCCACCTACCCAAGCTCGACGCCGCGCTAACGCGCTACGCGGCTCACATGGAACCGGCCGCTCACGCGGCACTGGTAGCTTTCTGGCATGCGTGGAATGGAGCCGGTACGCCCGACTGGGCTCACTTTAGACACCATCTCCCCGCCTTCCATACGCAAGCGGGCCGTTGGGCTGAGACGCTGGCCGAAGTCGGCGACCTCGCCGGAAATTTGGCCGATTTTATAAAAACTCAGTTAAAATAAGCGGTTACCCAACGGCTAAGCTGGGCTGACAAGCTAATAAATCCGGCAACAAACGGGGCAAAAACCCGGGCAACCAGCGGGGCAACAACAGGCTCCCGCCGTCATTGCCAGGCCCTTGCCGGGCGAGCTCTCCGGTAACCGCGGGTCATGGCAATACCCGTTATTCGCCGCCCCCATTACCGCGCACGTTTCGCTCCGTATGCCGTTGCGCACAGTTATAGCTACTTATTTCGTACAGGACAGTTTTATGAAGATCGCTCAAGAACTCCGCACTGGCAACGTCGTGATGATCGGCAGCGACGCGATGGTCGTGCAAAAAGCCGAATACAACAAATCGGGCCGCAATTCCGCCGTCGTCAAAATGAAGTTCAAGAACCTGCTGACCGGCGCTGGCATGGAATCGGTCTACAAGGCTGACGACAAGTTCGACGTGGTCATGCTGGAACGCAAGGAAGTGACTTACTCGTATTTCGCCGACCCGATGTATGTCTTCATGGACGCCGATTACAACCAGTTTGAAGTCGAAGCCGAAATGATGGGCGACGCGCTTCATTACCTGGAAGACGGCATGGCTTGCGAAGTTGTTTTCTATAACGAAAAAGCCATCTCGGTTGAACTGCCTACCACACTGGTTCGGGAAATCATCTATACGGAACCTGCTGTCAAAGGCGATACGTCGTCAGGCAAGGTCCTCAAAACCGCCAAGCTGCACACAGGTTTTGAATTGCAGGTACCGCTCTTTTGCAACATCGGCGACAAAATCGAAATCGACACCCGCACGAACGAATACCGCAGCCGCGCGTAAGTGCCTGATTGGCCTGATTCATCTGCCCGGGTTGGTGTAACAGGGCACGGGCAGATTTAAACCAGGCATCGCCATCAAAACACCCCAAAGACTGGAAACAGATCCAGCCTTTGGGGTGTTTTTCATGGCGCGGCGCAATTGGCCATGCCAGTCCATCGCGTGCCTGCCTTAAAGAGGATGAGTCAAAAGGAGGATGGTTCAAAAGGCCATCTCCCAAAAAATCACAACGAACCACCACGGCACGCTAAACGTGCGTCGGCATTGAACGCCCAGCCCTTCAGCGGCTTTTCACCCTGGCACCCTCCGGCAAAATTTGCCGCCGCCGCACCCAAATTTGCCGCCTATACGCTCCTCCCGTTTTGCTTCATCACCGCTCCAGCCGGCTTCAGTGGGTCTGGCACGCTTTCTGCATGGAATGCAGCAAGCCACACGGCTTCTATGCTCGCTAACCACTACTGGAGAAATACGATGAACAACGATATTGCTGAAGGCAAATGGAAGCAGTTGCTCGGCAAGGCCAAAACGGCCTGGGGTGAACTAACCGACGATGAATTGACCAAGGCCCAAGGGCGCGCCGACAAAATCGCGGGGCTGATCCAGGAGCGCTATGGCAAAACCCGTGAAGAAGCGGAACTTGAAGTGCGGCGCTTCTTTGACTCCAACCGGGATTAACCCGCCAGCCTGCGCGTCGTTAGGCACTCACGCCGCCGCGCAGGCTCGTTACCACCGGCTAAACCGCCAGCCCCCTGCTGCGGGGCACTTCCTGAATGGTCATGCCTATGTCCACCATGCCACACGCCCTGATCATCGAAGATGATCCCAACAGCCTGTCTGGACTCTCAGCGCTGCTCAGCGCCGACGATTTTTCCGTCGCTAGCGCCTCGACCCTGGCCGAAGCCCGTGCTGCGCTCGCCCGTTTTATTCCGGATGTGATTCTGGTCGATCTGAATCTGCCGGATGGCAGCGGCCTTGAGTTATTGCATAGCCTGCCCTTGCAACGACCAGGCGCGCTGGTGCCAGTAATCGTGATGACCGGCAATGCCACCGTCGAAAGCGCCATTGAAGGCTTACGCCATGGGATCTGGGATTACCTGGTCAAACCGGTCGACATCCCGAGCTTGCGTAGCTTGCTGGCCCGCGTTCCACGCCCTCATGAACTAGCCGAAGAAATCCACGGCTTGCGCAAAACGCTCCGGCAGCTTGGTCATTTCGGACCACTGACAGGCAAAAGCCGGGCGCTTCAACCGGTCTACGACGCACTCGAAACGCTAGCCCCAACAGAGATCGCCGTAATGATTGCCGGTGAAACCGGAACCGGCAAAAAGCTAACCGCGAGCACACTGCACCAGCTCAGCCGACGGCGTAAAGGGCCCTTGATCGTCGTGGACGGCCATCACCTGACAGCCATGCATGCCACGCGTTACGCGCAAGCGGGCCATCCGGCTAATGCCCTCAACTGGTTCGACGAGCCACAACGCATGACCGGCCTGCACGATGCCCGAGAGCTCAGTCTTCTCGAGCAAGCTCATGGCGGCACGCTGGTCGTCGACGGCATCACCGCCGTGCCTCTCACGCAGCAAAAAATGCTGCTGCAAGCGCTAGAGCGGCAGAACTGCCTGCGGACCAGCGGTACACAACCGGCACCAACCGATTTCCGTCTCGTCCTGACGATCGACCAGGCCCCACGCACGGCAATCACCGACGGCTTACTTGACCCTGAGCTAGCCGCGCTCGTCGAAGCCAGCACGATGACTCTCGCGCCATTGCGCGAACGCGATGGCGATGCCGTCTTGCTGGCGTATGCGGTACTCGATGAGCTGAACCACGCGGCGCTTGCACGCGACAGCGCATTCAGCGCCAAGGTAGCTAGCGCACGCTTGATTCAGGAATGCATGACCTATGAATGGCCCGGCAATGTGCGCGAATTGCAGCAACGGGTCCGCGCAGCCTATCTGGCCGCAGATGACGTGCTGGAATCGCTGCATGCAAACGAGACGCACCAAATGGGCAGCAGTAGCGTTCAGGTGACGGTGGGCACCGCACTCGCCGAGGTAGAAGATTTATTGATTCGGGCCACGCTGGAAGCAGTCGGCGGCACTCGCCACCGAGCCGCGTCGTTACTCGGAATCAGTCCGAAAACGCTCTACAACAAACTGCAACGAATGCAGTTTGGGGTCCGCTCAAACAGCCCCGCGTTAGCGGACCAGGACCAGACTCAGGCAAACGCGCCACGCAGTAGCGTCTGAGCCGACTGGTACGCCGGCTCGGCAAGCAACTGCTGCCACTTAAGCGCATTGCCACGCGGCCGCATCTGTTCGAGTCTGCGTTGCGAGTCTGACGACGGCGTGAAGCGCAACGTATCGAGCACCTCGCCCGCGGCTTGCGGCTGGTTGCAGATCAACACCATGTCGCAGCCCGCGCTGAGCGCGGCATGAGCCGCTTGAGCCAGCGTGCCGCCCTGACGCGCGGCCTCCATTGACAGATCATCGCTAAACACCGCACCACGAAAATGCAGCCGCTGGCGCAGGATGTCCTGCACCCATATGCGCGAGAAGCCAGCCGGCACTGAATCTACCTGCGGATAAATCACGTGAGCGGGCATAACCGCCGCGAGCGACAACCCCAGCCAGTCGTAAGGCGCGGCATCGTCGCGCAGGATCGCCTCAAGTGGACGCTCATCGACCGGCATCGCCACATGCGAATCAGCATGAGCAAACCCGTGCCCGGGAAAATGCTTGCTGCAATTCGCCATCCCGGCAAGCGCCAGGCCATGGTTCAGACTCTTCGCCAGCAGCGTCACCACGCGCGGGTCACGATGGAACGCACGATCACCAATCACGTCCGAATGGCCGTAATTCAGATCAAGGACCGGCGTAAAACTCATGTCGATGCCGCAAGCGCGCAATTCAGCCGCCAGGATGTAGCCCACCGCCGTGGCGACCTTCGTCGCCTGCAGCACGTCTTTGTCCCATAACGCACCAAGCTTGCCCATCGCCGGCAAGACCGTAAAACCATCTGTGCGAAAACGCTGCACCCGCCCGCCCTCGTGATCGACCGCAATCAGCAAATCAGCTCGCACAGCGCGAATCGCGTCCGTCAGAGCGACAAGCTGAGCACGGCTGCTAAAGTGGCGCGCGAATAAAATCACGCCGCCCGTCATCGGATGAGACAGGCGCAGCACGTCGTCCTCATTCAGTGTTTGCCCTGAAACATCGAGCATCACCGGTCCTGGAAGATTTTTCATCGTATTCGGTACAAGACAAAGTGCGGCGTCAAGCCACGTTAAATACATCAGGGCGCGGGAGCCGCGCCGATTACAGGTCATTCGCCGGGTTCAGCGCCAACCTCAGCAATCACAAACGACACCGCGTAATCACGCTCATCGCTGATCGTCACACGAGCACTAATGCCACGAGCATCGAGCCATGCAGCCAATTCCCCCGACGCCACGACAACCGGCTTGCCGCTGGCCTCGTTGAGCGTTTGCAACGCGCGCCAGGTCATCGGCCAATGCATGCCGAGGCCAATTGCTTTCGAAAATGCTTCCTTGGCGGAAAAACGCGTTGCCAGAAACGCCAGCCCACGCGCCGCCGATCGTGCGTGGCGCGCGTGATAGACCCGCAGTTCGTCCGGCCCCAACACTTTTTCTGCGAACCGTCCGTTAGTGCGAGTCATCACGGCAGCCACGCGGCTGACCTGAACGATATCGGTGCCTATGCCATAGATCGCCATGTGTCGTCCGTCGTATCAGGCACGTGCCGCGACACGCGCGGCAACCATGATCGCCTTCATTTCACGCACCGCGTTCTCCCAGCCCGCGAAAATCGCGTGCGCCACGATGGCGTGGCCAATATTCAGCTCGGTGATGCCGTCAATTGCCGCGATCGGCTGGACATTCGTGTAATGCAAGCCATGGCCAGCATTCACCTTGAGGCCGAGCTTCACGCCCAGATCAACCCCACGCACGATGCGAGCATATTCGTGCGCCTGCGCGCTGGCGTCAGGCGCATCGGCGTAACGGCCGGTATGCAACTCAATCACTTGAGCCCCAGCCTCGTGCGCCGCGCGAATCTGCGCTTCGTCCGCATCAATGAAAAGCGACACGCGTGAGCCCACGCGTGCGAGCTGCGCACATGCAGCTCGCACGATCTCGAGCTGACCAGCAACCTCAAGCCCACCCTCAGTCGTCAGTTCTGCGCGCTTTTCCGGCACCAGGCAAACATCGTGCGGCCGCACTTCACACGCGATATCGAGCATTTCCTGTGTCAGCGCGCATTCCAGATTCATGCGGGTTTTAAGCAGCGGGCGCAACGCCCGCACATCGGCATCAACAATATGGCGGCGATCCTCGCGCAGATGCAGCGTGATCGCATCAGCCCCGGCCTCCTCCGCCTCGAGCGCCGCGCGCAATGGATCGGGATAAGTCGTGCCGCGCGCATTACGCAGCGTGGCCACGTGGTCAATATTGACACCGAGGTCGATCACCGCCGGGGAGGTCAGGAAAAAGCTCATAAGTTTTGCAAATCAATCAGAATCTGGCGGGTGGCCAATGGCGTGCCACCAAGATAGATGTTGAGCAGGAAACGCATCAGCGTTTTGCTTTGGGTAACGGTCTGTGGCCGCTGGTAATCGTCTTGCTCCATATCGAGCAGGGTCTGCCCCGCGACTACCGGCCAGTGCGCGGGCAGCGCACTGGAGGCTTCGCACACTCCGCGCTCGGGATCGAACACGTAGCGCCGCTCAGCCTGCACGGCCTGACGCGTCACAGTACGGTCCAGTGCCAGCGCGTAGCCGGTCGTGCGCAACAGCACGCGCTCGAATGAACGCAGGACCTGAACCGGAGGCTCATCGTGTGCCAGCCGGGTCAAGGTCACGACGTAATGCTGGAATAACTGCGGATGAGGGTCTTCGCGGGCGCAAAATTTGACCAGCAGTTCGTTCACATAGAAGCCGCACAGCAGTGCATCGCCCGCTAACGGCAACATGCCACCCACCCATTCCGCGCCGGTCAGCGTGCGCACTTCCGCTTTACCGGACCACGACAGCGCCAATGGCTGGAATGTTTGCAAAACACCACGCAATGCCGAATGGGGCCGTTTGGCCCCTTTCGCCACCAATGCCAGCCGGCCGTGGTCGCAAGTCAGCACGTCGATAATCAGGCTGGTTTCCCGATAGGGATAGCTGTGCAGCACAAACGCGGGCTGCTCCGCGATCCGTGAACCCGATGCGGGAGCCCGGGGCGGACGGCGCGCAGTGCTCTGACGTGAATCGCTGCGCTTGCCATCGATGAGGTCTGGCTTGCTACCTGCGAGCTCAGGCGGAGATGAGGCAGACGGCGAGCCCGAGCCCGTCATGGGCGAAGCGGGCTCTGAAGCAGGCTCTGAAGCGATGGGAGCTGGCGCGAGCGCCAGCGTCACACCGGACTCATTCGTACCCATACGCGCGGAGCCCGGCTTCGTTGTCAGCCCAGCCACTCCTCACTTTGATAAAAGTTTCGAGATAGACCGGACCACCAAACAGCTTTTCCATGTCAAGACGCGCTTCAGTGCTGATCTGTTTCAGCTTCGCGCCTTTTTGACCAATGATCATCGCCTTGTGCGTATCGCGCTCCACCAGGATCGTGGCAAACACGCGATGCAAACGCCCTTCGGTTTCGAACTTGTCGATCAATACCGTGCTGGTATAGGGCAGCTCATCACCGGTCCAGCGAAAGACTTTTTCACGCAAAATTTCAGCCACCAGAAAGCGCTCGCTACGATCTGTCAGATCGTCTTCGGCATAGATCGGCACACCTTCCGGTAGATACGGTTTGACGGTAGTCATCAACCGCTTGATGTCGTCTGGGTGTCTGGCAGACAGCGGCACGATTTCGCTGAAATCGCGCAGTGCGCCCATTTTCTGCATGAAGGGATACAGCTCGCTCTTGTCCGAAATACGGTCGATCTTGTTCGCAATCAGCAATGTCGGCACCTCGGGCGGAATCAGATCCAGCACCTTCTGGTCATCCGGGCCAAAGCGCCCAGCCTCGATCACAAACAAAATCGCATCCACTGCTGTCAGCGTGGACGTCACCGCCCGGTTCAGCGAACGGTTCAGCGCGCCGCTGTGGCGGGTCTGGAAACCCGGTGTATCAACAAAAATGTACTGGGCATCTTCGAACGTATGGATGCCCGTAATACGGTGGCGCGTGGTCTGCGCTTTACGCGAAGTAATACTGACTTTCTGGCCGACTAGCGCGTTCATAAGCGTCGATTTACCGACGTTCGGACGGCCAACAATTGCGACCATGCCGCAACGAAAACCAGTAGGGGTGGGGGTATTCATAGTCGGCTACGGCAGTTATGAGCGCTCGCCAGCGAATAAGCTAGCGGGCACTGATGGCATCAATGGCCTGTATCGCTGAAGACGGGTCTGCATCGCATCAGCCATACCGGATTCGAGTTAAGTGTCCGCCGCGGGCAAGCCGGAAGACGGTAAGACTGACGGATGATGTGCCGCTTTGTCAGCACTGCGCGGAGCCGCAGCGTCGGGCTTGTCAACGGTTCGGGAGGCGTCCTGGGAGGCGGGAGCGGCGGCCATCAGGGAGGCATCGGCCTTCGCGGCAACGGTAGCGGTAGCGGTGGACTGACTGGCTAACTGGGCAACCGGGAGCGTCAGTGTTGTGGGCTTGTCGGCACGCAGCGTTTTTTCTTTGCCGGATTCCGCGCCTGGGTGGAGCTCAGCGTGCGCCGCACGAATCACGGCTAACGGTAAATGAGCATCTGGCCGCCCCATCGCCTCCAGCACCGTGCCAACCTTGCCCTCCCCGCGTGCCGTGCGTTCAGATTTGCGATCAGGCGCTCTCAGATCAAGCGCGGCCTGGACCCCGGTCACGCCAGGCACAATCTCCGGCTCAGTTTGCCTGGCCGCCCGGCCCGCCTTTGAGCGGCGCGGCCGGGTAACCACGGCCGGTGCAGCAGCAAGCACTTCATCAAGCGCCTTTTTCGCGGCAGCCTGTTCGGCCGCCCGACGGCTAGCACCTGAACCGGACACCTTCACGTCCAGCTTGGGCACCGCGCATTCAACCTCAAACTGCTGATTGTGCGCCGCACCATGCGTCGCCACGACGGTATAAGCCGGAAGCGCAATTTTGTGGCCTTGCAGGTATTCCTGAAGCAGTGTTTTGGCGTCTTTGCCCAGCGTTCTCGGATCAATATGATCGAGAATCGGCACATAAAGACGCTTGATGACGGTTTGCGCCGCATCAAAGCCACCATCGAGAAAAACCGCACCCAGGATAGCTTCAAGCGTATCCGCCAGAATCGACGGACGGCGCACGCCGCCGCTGCGCAATTCGCCTTCGCCCAGCCGCAGCCCGTCTGCAATATTCAGGGCCTGAGCAATTTCATACAGGGATTGTTGTTTGACCAGATTGGCGCGAACCCGCGACAGATCACCTTCGTCCAGCTTGCCAAAACGCTGGAATAAAAGTGCTGCGACCGCGCAATTCAGAACGGAGTCGCCAAGAAACTCCAGCCGCTCATTATGGGTGGCGCTATGACTGCGGTGAGTTAAAGCCTGGTGCAGCAATTCCGCATTGCGAAACTCATAGCGCAACCGGCTTTCCAACGGAGATAGGGGCATGGGGCAGAGTATAACGCGGGCGCAACCCCCGCCTTACTGGCGGGTGGCCGGGAAAACCAGAGGCGGAAACACCGGAGCGCAGAATCCAAAACAGCGAGGCATCGCCATGATGAGCGATGCCCCGTGATGATTCTACCCAGCGGACGGCTTGCCAGATGAGCGCTGTGAACTAGCTCAGTGGAACGAGCCAATGCGTTTCATCTGACCGAAATTCATCCAGATGAAAAATGCCCGTCCGACGATATTTTTATCTGGGACAAAGCCCCAGTAGCGACTGTCGAGACTGTTATCCCGGTTGTCGCCCATCATGAAGTAATGGCCTGGCGGCACCTTGC
The DNA here is from genome assembly GCF_009455625.1 of Paraburkholderia bonniea. Lineage (NCBI taxonomy): Bacteria > Pseudomonadati > Pseudomonadota > Betaproteobacteria > Burkholderiales > Burkholderiaceae > Paraburkholderia > Paraburkholderia bonniea. The sequence goes on from NZ_QPEQ01000001.1 coordinate 2,377,290, forward strand.
AAATCACGCCCCGTTCGTTATAGGTGCAGTTATCCCGATACGGGAAATTCTCTGCGCCGACAATAAACGGCGGTACGGACGGGTTATTCAGAATGGCATTTTTACGCCCATCCAGATCTTCCTCGAACTGCTTCGCGTACCCCACCCGCTCTTCGTCGAAATAGTCTGGCAGCACCGTTTCCGGGACAGACTTGCCATTGATCGTGAGCTTTTTGTCCTGGTACGCGACGACATCGCCTGGCAGGCCAATCACACGTTTGATGAAATCGACCGATGTGTCTTTGGGAAAACGAAACACCACCACATCACCACGCTCAAGCGCACGTCCTTCGGTAACTTTGGTGTTGATGATCGGCAGCCGCAGACCGTAATCGTATTTATTCACCAAGATGAAATCGCCGACGACCAGCGTCGGGATCATCGAACCTGATGGAATCTTGAACGGTTCAATCACAAACGAGCGAACCAGAAACACCACCAGAATGACCGGGAAGAGACTCGCCGAATACTCCAGCCACCAAGGCTGGCGTAATTTCTGGTCGTGCAGCTCAGAACGGGTACGTAGCGCATCTTCATCAGCAAAGCGCTCGCCGATCCGCTCCTGCTGCCGGTCGAACTCAGCAACCGCTTCATCGGCGGCCCGGCGGCGGCGAGGTGCAAACACCAGTTTGTCTGCTACCCATGCGACGCCCGTCAAAATGACAAGGACAAAAAGAGCCAGTGCAAAATTCATAGGATTCCGTCGTTTCGTATTATTTGTCTTCGACACGCAAAATAGCGAGGAAAGCTTCCTGCGGGATTTCAACCGATCCCACCTGCTTCATGCGCTTTTTGCCTTCTTTCTGTTTTTCCAGCAGTTTTTTCTTACGCGAAATATCACCGCCATAACACTTGGCCAGCACGTTCTTGCGCAATGCCTTGATGTTTTCCCGAGCGATGATGTGCGCACCAATCGTGGCCTGGATCGCCACGTCATACATCTGGCGCGGAATGAGTTCGCGCATTTTTGCAGCAACTTCACGGCCACGATACTGGCTCTGCGACCGATGCACGATGACAGACAACGCATCAACCTTTTCGCCATTAATCAGCATATCGACCTTGACCACATCCGACGCACGATACTCTTTGAATTCGTAATCCATCGACGCGTAGCCACGCGAGACAGATTTCAGCCGGTCAAAAAAGTCGAGGACGATTTCGCCCATCGGAATTTCGTAAGTCAGTTGAACCTGACGGCCGCGATACTGCATGTCGATCTGGCTGCCGCGTTTTTGTGTACACAGCGTGATAACGGAGCCGACATAGTCTTGCGGCATATACAGATTCACGGTGACGATAGGCTCACGCACTTCTTCGATTTTCGATGGGTCCGGCATTTTGGCTGGATTTTCCACCGTCAATAACGAACCATCACGCTGCACCACTTCATACACCACCGTCGGGGCCGTGGTGATGAGATCCATGTCGAACTCGCGCTCAAGCCGCTCCTGCACGATCTCCATGTGCAGCAAGCCAAGGAAGCCGCAACGGAAACCAAAGCCCAGCGCCTGCGACACTTCTGGCTCGTATTGCAACGAAGCATCGTTCAGCTTCAGCTTTTCGAGCGACTCACGCAGCGCATCGTACTGGTTCGCCTCAATCGGATACAAGCCGGCAAACACCTGTGGCTTAACTTCCTTGAAACCCGGCAGCGCTTGCTCCGCTGGCCGCTTCAGCGATGTCACGGTGTCGCCAACTTTGGCCGCGGTCAACTCCTTGATCCCGGCGATGATGAAACCCACCTGCCCGGCAGACAACATCTCAAGATTTTTTGATTTCGGGGTAAAAACGCCAACGTGCTCGACCGGATATTCAGCCCCGGTTGCCATCATGCGGATTTTGTCCTTGGGCCGCAGCGTGCCATTGACCAGACGCACCAGCATCACGACACCCACGTAATTGTCGAACCAGGAGTCGATAATTAGCGCTTGCAACGGCGCTTCGGGGTCGCCCTTCGGCGGCGGTACCTGAGCGATCAGCGCTTCAAGCACATCCTCAACGCCCAGCCCGGTTTTCGCACTGCAATGCACGGCATCAGTGGCATTGATGCCAATGACGTCCTCAATCTCAGCAATCGCGTTGTCTGGATCAGCTGCGGGCAGATCAATCTTGTTCAGGACAGGCACGACTTCGACGCCAAGCTCGATAGCCGTGTAGCAATTGGCGACGGTTTGGGCTTCAACCCCCTGGCTCGCGTCAACCACCAGCAACGCCCCTTCACAGGCCGAAAGCGAACGACTCACCTCATAGGAGAAATCGACGTGCCCCGGCGTATCAATCATGTTGAGGTTGTAACGCTGACCGTCGCGGGCTCGATAAGAGAGCGCCGCAGTTTGAGCCTTGATCGTGATGCCACGCTCACGCTCAATGTCCATCGAGTCCAGCACCTGCGATTCCATCTCACGGTCGGACAGGCCGCCGCACAGCTGAATAATGCGATCAGCGAGTGTGGACTTGCCATGGTCGATGTGGGCGATGATCGAAAAATTGCGAATATGATCCATTCAGTACCGATCAAGCAAAAAAGGCGCGCTCGGACGGTTACGGAGCACGCCTTGTAGATAGGTGGAAAAACCGGGCTATTTTAGCCGAAAAGGCCTCCGCCCGGCAGACCTTACTGGCCCAAGAAGCGAACGGTAAAAATTCCAGCCCGGATGCGCTACTTTTTACCGGTTTTCTGTGTGGTGTTGCACGTGCCCCAGCGCCAGTGCAGCACGCACATGCGCCACATCGAGCCGGTGCTGGCAAAGCTCCACGCCGTCGCACACCAGAACCGGAACCCGTTCGTTATAACGCTGCTCCAGCGCCGGATCGGCATCAACATCGACGACCTCAAGCCGCGCGCCGAACTCCGCCAGCAATGGTGCCAGCGCAGCCACCATGTCATCACACAGATGGCACCACTCCCGCCCATACAAGGTCAGCCGCGCAGCCATTGTTATCTGGGCGCGGCAGCCGGGCGGGGACGAACCGGCACAAACTGAGTGTTTTCGCCCCGGCGCACAAGTAATGCCACCATCTTCTGCGCATCCAGCCGAGCGACAATTTCGTCAAACTGACGTGCGCTAGCGATATCAACATCGCCCACACGCAAGATAATGTCGCCCTTTTGCAGCCCGATACGCGCAGCAGGCCCATCGACCGCCTCAATCCGGACACCACCGCGCAGCTTCAACGTTTTCAGTTGATCCTCTGGAATATCTCTGACCGAAATACCAAGTGCGTTGGTTGCGCGACGCTTCGGCGTCTGCTCTTTCTTTTGTCCGGCGGCGGTTGCGTTGTCTGCCCGTGCCTCTACAACGGTTATCGGGAAATCGCGCATCTTGCCTTTACGCCACAGGCTTAACGTCACCGTCGTCCCTGGCCGGGTCTCACCGACGATACGCGGCAAGTCAGTCACCGCCTCAACCGGGCGGCCATTAAATTTCAGAATAATGTCGCCAGGCTGCACGCCTGCCTTGTCAGCAGGGCCACCCGGCTCGACGCTGCTAATCAGCGCACCCTGCGCCTTCGGCAACCCCAGCGAGTCAGCGACATCTTTTGTGACCTCACCCACCGCCACAGCAATCCTGCCGCGCACCACCCGGCCCGCACTCTTAAGCTGGTCTGCCACGCGCATCGCCTCGTCGATCGGAATCGCAAACGAAATGCCCATGAAACCACCGGTACGGCTGTAGATTTGCGAGTTAATGCCAATCACCTCGCCTTGCATATTAATGAGCGGCCCGCCTGAATTACCCGGATTAACCGCTACATCTGTCTGGATGAATGGCAGGTAATCACCCGTATCGCGCCCTTTTGCACTGACAATGCCAGCCGTCACGGTATTTTCAAGACCAAACGGCGAGCCAATCGCCAGCACCCATTCACCAACGCGCACTTTGTTTGAATCGCCAACCGTAATGGCAGGCAAGTTCGTCGCGCTAATCTTCACCACCGCGACATCAGTGCGCTCATCAACACCAATCAGCTTGGCCTTGAATTCGCGTTTGTCTGTCAGCGTGACGTAGATGGTGTCGGCGGAGTCGATCACGTGCGCATTGGTCATCACATAGCCGTCAGCGGACAGGATAAAACCTGAGCCAACGCCGCTATTCTGTTCCGGAGCGGGACTGTCAGCGCTATCTGGGCTGCTATCGCCCTTGCCGCGCGGAACACCTGGCTGCTGCATCTGCGGCACCGGTATCCCAAAAAAACGCCGGAAAAACTCCGACATATCGCTTTCATCAAGGCCTGGTGGCAAACCACGAATGCTGCTCGCCCCACGCTCCGTGGTCCGGATATTGACCACGGACGGACCAACTTTATCGACAAGATTAGTGAAATCAGGAAGATTGACAGCAGGCGCAGCTGAAGCCAGATGAGACACAAACGGCAAACACGCTACTACTGCGGTCGCAAAAAATTTGCGCACCAAAAAAGTCATCATGTTGTGGTCAGCCGAAGGATTGATTACCGGGGAGCCTTGTATTCTATGGCAGAAGCAAACTGCTGCAATGTCGTTTGCGGCACCTCGCCAAGCAATGTGACCCAGTAATCACCCTTGCGCTTGACTAGTACATGTGTCGCACCGCTATTGCCCGCGCCTTCCTTGCGCGTATTTTTTTCTGCTGGCTCGATAAAAATTGAAACGGCGGCAAGACCGTCGGAGAAAACCATTTGGTCGACTGGAATCGTCGGATCGCCGGCATCACGAGCGGCCATTGGCCGGCGCAGCTCCCGAATTTTACGAAACCCGGCCACAACCGGGCTCACCTGCCAGCCTTGCGCCTCCATATCGACCGGCTGAACCGGCGGACGCACAATCGTCCAGCCAGTCAGATTGCGCATGCCGCTAACAATCGGTGCCTTGTCGGCAGGTACGCCAATGCGAATCTGGGAAAACGACAACTGCTCCAGCACCTGGCCATCTGAATCGAGCGTCTGAATCCGCAACAGCAAACCGGTCTGGGTATCGACCCACAGCTTGTAGGCATACCGATAAGCATCTTTCGGCTTGAGTTCGATGATCTGGCTGTCAACCCCGGCGACGCGGTCACGGCCAAGCAATTTCGGCTCATAAACTGGCAGCATCAACTCGCTGCCGCTTGCCAGTAATGCCGGAAAGACATCTTTGTTCTGGCGTTTTTCGACCACACACAAATGACGCTCTGACACAAACGTGTAGAGATCATCGTTATGACGCAGCATTTTGCGTGGCTTGCCATCCAGGCTTTCGATTTGTTCGAATTCGCCTTCGGTGCGAGTCGCGTAATGGGAGATTTTTGAGGACTGGACAGCCGTGCCACGCTGATAGAGGAAGACGCCCTCGTAGTTCTGTTGCTGTGCCGCCAGATGAATGCGGTTGAGCCAGTCAGTGGCGCTCAGACGGGAAGCGGGCGCTTCCGCAGGTTGGGCCAGAACCACAGAGGGCGCGGCAGGCAGCAGAAGTGCGGCACAAAACAGAAATGCAGATAGCCGCCCCGAAAACGTTGCGTTGTTCAACCGCGAGGTTTGCATCAGATTATTGGCCTTGCGTAGTCACAGCAGCAGTCCGGATGAGGGGCATTGAACCCGCCATAACCGGCTGCTGGGCAAATTGCTGGTGCGCTTCCAGATACTGGTCCAGCCCGGCATCGCGGATAATATTGCCCGCATCCAGCGTAACCGGCTGCGCGGGAGCAGCCGAAACAAGCGCCACGCGCTGAACAGACGCTGAATCATTCAATGCTGTGGCTGACGCGATTTGAGTGGCTCCAGGACGTTGCAATTGCGGTACGACGATCCACGTCAAAGCCGCGGCAGCTGCGGCAACAGCAAAAGCAGGCACCATGCGACGCCGCAATGCCGCCATGCGCGGCGCGGCGGGTGCAAGAACGTGCGGCTCATGCTCGAAACGCTCAGCAAAACGGCTAAAAAAAGCGCTGCTGACAGCCGGGCTCAATGCCAGATCATCAGAACGCAACGCGTCGCCAATCAAGTGATATTGCGACCAGGCTGCGCGATCCGCGAAATTCAGGCTAGCAAGAAATTGCTTCAAATCCGCTTCGCCAGACAGCTCACCATCGACAATCGCGGACAGGCGCTCACGTGACGCATTCGCCTGTGTTCCTGCTTGTGACTGTATCTCTGACTGCATCGAGACCGACCCCATGATGCTCTCCATCTTGCTAACAACCATAAGTGACACACTAAACCCAGATATCGCGGCGCAGCCCCCTCAAGCTGGCTGGCATTACCAGCGCTTGCCCTCAGGGGTGTCAAGCAACGGACGCAATTTTGCCGCAATGGCTTCACGAGCACGGAAAATTCTTGATCTGACGGTGCCGATTGGGCACCCCATCATTTCAGCGATCTCTTCGTAGCTCAATCCTTCAATTTCACGAAGAGTAATGGCGGTGCGCAGCTCTTCCGGCAAAACCGCCATAGCAGCATTCACCGTTTCGGCGATTTGCTTGCTCATCAACATCGACTCAGGCGTGTTGATATCCCTTAGTTGGTCGGCATCGGAGAAAGTTTCAGCTTCTTCTGCATCCGCTTCCGTCGAAGTGGGTGCCCGCCGCCCTTGGGTCGCAAGGTAATTCTTCGCCGTATTGACTGCAATCCGGTACAACCATGTGTAAAACGCCGACTCGCCACGAAACTGGGGCAACGCCCGGTACGCCTTGATAAACGCGTCCTGCGCCACGTCTTCGACCTCAGCCGGATCCCGCACAAGACGCGAGATCAATCGAAGGATCTTGCGATGATATTTGCTGACCAGAAGCTCGAACGCCGCCTTGTCGCCATTCTGGACACGCTCGACCAGGATCTGGTCTATTTCTTTTTCGCTCACCTGATAAATCCGTTAACTTAACTATAGGGTGCACATCGCGGGCTCATTGTAGCGTTCCGCCTGAACACATCACGTCGTAGTAGTAACAGCAGTTACAGTCTTTACAGTCAAGCGTTCGAACGACGCCGGGCAAGCACGGCGAGCTCTCGAAAAGCGAGTGGACCCAGCGTATCAGCGGGAATCAACAACATTCGGGAACGGCCGTTTTCCCCCACCAGCACGATCATGAGCAACCAGCCACTCCATTGCGAACAGGCAACAATCCGCCCATAAGCGACCCTGACGCCGGCACCGCTCCAGGCTGCCAGCCAGTCCGGCCCCATTTTAAGCACAGCGGGTTGTGCCCGACGGAGGCGCAACGCGCTGGCTAGCAGCACAGCCAGCGTAGCCAGCACGGCCAAAAGCACCTGCCAGAAGCCAAAGCGTGGCACCACTGTCTGGTAGAGCGCGGCCGTTGCAACCACGATAAACAACGCGGCCGCGCCATCTAGCAGCAGCGAAGGCCGCAGCGGAATTGCCTGCGCGCCATCACCAACCAGAACTGCTCCAGCATCAAGCGCAGCAACTGAAGCAGCCGGGGGTGATAGGTGCATTAAATGACCCAGCAAACGGACACCCGCTCAAACACGCTTGAAAACCAGCGTGCCGTTCGTCCCACCAAAACCGAACGAATTTTTCAGCGCGACATCAATTTTCATTTCTCGCGCCGTATTCGCGCAGTAATCAAGGTCACATGCTGGATCTTGATTAAAGATATTGATGGTCGGCGGCGAGATCTGGTGATGCAGCGCCAGCACCGTGAATACCGACTCCAGCCCTCCTGCGCCACCCAGCAAATGGCCCGTCATCGACTTGGTTGAATTGACGACCATATGCTTTGCATGATCGCCAAACGCCCGTTTGATACCGGTGGTTTCGGCGAGATCACCTAGCGGCGTGGAAGTGCCGTGGGCATTCAGGTAATTCACCTGATCGACGTTGACTCCGGCATTTTTCATCGCAGCCAGCATGCAACGGCGGGCACCATCACCATCCTCAAGCGGCGCAGTCATGTGATAAGCATCGCCGCTCATCCCGTAACCACCAACTTCCGCATAAATCTTCGCGCCACGCGCTTTCGCATGCTCGTATTCTTCAAGCACCATCACGCCCGCGCCCTCTCCCAGCACAAAACCGTCCCGGTCTTTATCCCATGGGCGGCTGGCTGTTGCCGGATCATCATTACGCTGCGATAGCGCACGCGCAGCAGCGAAACCACCTACTCCGAGCGGCGACACTGTTGATTCGGCCCCGCCAGCGATCATTACATCGGCATCGCCGTATTCGATCAGACGTGACGCTTCGCCAATGCAATGCAACCCTGTGGTACAGGCGGTCACAATCGCCAGATTCGGCCCCTTGAAGCCAAACTTGATCGACAAATGACCGGAAATCATATTGATGATCGACGCGGGTACAAAAAACGGCGAAATGCGACGCGGCCCACGATTCAGAAGTTCTGTCTGGGTCACCTCAATCATCGGCAGCCCACCGATGCCTGAACCGACCACAACCCCCATCCGTTCAGCGTTTTCGTCAGTAACCTCAAGCCCGCTGTCCTTCATCGCCTGCATGCCCGCTGCCACGCCGTAATGGATAAACGTATCCATGTGGCGTGCTTCCTTGCCGGAAATGTAATCCTCGATATTGAAACCCTTCACCTCGCCAGCGAAGCGAGTCGAGAAGTCCGATGCATCGAACTTCGTGATGTCGGCAATGCCAGACTTGCCAGCGACCAGATTGGCCCACCCATCGGCAACATTATTGCCAACAGGCGAAATCAGCCCCAGGCCTGTAACAACAACTCGGCGACGACTCACGGTAACCCCTTTTTCATAGGATGACAAAAGCAAAAGCCACAACGGCAGCAAGAAACAGTCCTGCATACCGTGTGGCTAGTTAACTCTATAAATGCGTCGACGAATACGCCAACAAATCCGCCGATAGATGCATTGGCCAATACGCTTGCATTCGCCCTGAGCATCGCGCCATTCCTGCTTGCACCGAAACCGGGCATCACAGGGACGCACGCAGCACTAGCACGCAAACGTAAATAGCCAATGACCTTAGGCCTTGACGTTAGCGCGAGCGTAGTCGATAGCCTGTTGCACCGTGGTAATTTTCTCAGCTTCTTCGTCAGGAATTTCCATGCCGAATTCGTCTTCGAGCGCCATTACGAGTTCGACGGTATCGAGCGAATCAGCGCCCAGATCGTTCACGAACGAAGCCTCGTTCTTGATCTCTGCCTCGGCTACGCCCAGTTGTTCTGCAACGATTTTCTTGACGCGCTGTTCGATGTTGTCCATTACCCCTCCAAGGGAAAAAAGTTCATAAATACAAGTGCGGGCATTTTATCAGGTTTGCCCCGGTAAAAATGCCCCACACAGTTCCTGTCCAGACACCGCCCAGGCACATTGCAAACGCACCCAAAAACGGATAAGTAACTGGATTGAATTACGACATGTACATGCCGCCGTTAACGTGAAGCGTCGTGCCAGTAATATAGCCCGCGTGCGGTGCAGCAAGAAAGGCTACCGCATGGGCAATGTCTTCCGGGCTACCTAGACGGCCAAGCGGAATTTGGCTCTTGAGCGCCACTTGCTGATCGTCCGGCAATGTTTTTGTCATGTCGGTATCAATAAAACCTGGCGCTACGCAGTTCACCGTGATGCCACGGCTGCCAATTTCGCGCGCCAGCGAGCGTGTCATACCTGCCACACCCGCCTTGGCTGCCGCGTAATTAATCTGCCCCGGGTTACCCGATGAGCCCACCACCGAAGTGATATTGATGATGCGGCCATTCCGGGCCTTCATCATCGGCCGCAGCACTGCACGCGACAAGCGAAAGACTGATTTGAGATTGGTATCAATCACCGCATCCCAGTCTTCATCCTTCATCCGCAATGTCAGTTGATCCTTCGTAATGCCCGCGTTATTCACCAGCACATGAAGCGCGCCAAACTCCTTAACGATGCCTTCGATCAGAATTTCGGCCGCTGCAGCGTCGTTGACATCCAGCACGGCACCACGTCCACTCAAACCCGCCTCAACGAACAAACCCGTAATCGCTTCAGCGCCGCGGCTGCTAGTCGCCGTGCCGATCACTGTTGCGCCCTGCCGCGCCAATTCCAGCGCGATCGCCCGGCCAATACCGCGTGACGCACCCGTTACTAGCGCGATCTGTTTATCGAAAATATTAACTGTCATAAATATCCGGATTGCCCGTTCAAGCGTTGACGAGCCGAAGTGCCTCATCAAGCGAGGCAGGGTCAGTAATCGACACGCCAGCCAGATTGCCATCAATGCGTTTCGTTAGCCCTGACAGCACTTTTCCAGGGCCCGATTCAATCACATGCGTCACACCTTGCTGCGCCAGCAGCTGGATACTTTCGACCCAGCGCACCGGACCTGCGGCCTGGCGCACCAGCGCGTCCTTGATCTCAGCCGGGTCACTCACCACGGCAACATCAACGTTATTCACCAATGGGATAAGAGGCGTGCGAATCTCGATCTTCGTCAGGTACTCGCGCAACTGGTCTGACGCAGGCTTCAACAGTGACGAATGAAACGGCGCGGAAACCGGCAACGGCAATGCGCGTTTGGCACCCTTTGCCTTGGCAAGTTCGCAGGCCTGTTCAACCGCGGCCTTATGGCCCGCTATCACCACCTGAGCGGGCGCATTGAAATTAACTGCCTCGACGATGCCCGCACCCGCCACGCCTGAAGCCTCCGCGCACACTGCCCGCACGGTGTCGTCGTCCAGACCCAAAATGGCAGCCATACCGCCTGCACCCACTGGAACTGCCGATTGCATCGCTTGAGCGCGAAAGCGAACCAGCGGCACTGCATCACGAAAAGCCAGCGCGCCAGCGGCAACCAGCGCGGTGTATTCGCCGAGACTGTGCCCCGCAACGAACGCAGGCGTAGCCCCTGTTACGGCCTGCCACACGCGATAAATCGCGCAGGCCGCAACCAGCATCACTGGCTGAGTGTTAGTGGTGAGATTCAAATCATCGACAGGGCCTTCAGCAATCAGTCGACCCAGATCCTGGTCGAGTGCCTCTGACGCCTCCTGAAGGGTTTCGCGCACGACAGCGTGATCGGCAAACGCATTGAGCATTCCAACCGACTGCGAGCCTTGCCCGGGAAAAACAAACGCAAATTTCATGTCGCCCCCATTTGATATGCACAGACGCAGCTGTGCATGCGCACATAGCGCGCCCAGAAAATGAGCGCCTGCGCTACTGTGCGATTTTCTTAATAACGAATAACTGAAGCGCCCCAGGTAAAACCACCGCCGACGCCTTCGATCAATACATTCTGGCCACGCTGAATCCGGCCATCGCGCACGGCAACGTCGAAGGCCAGCGGAATAGAGGCGGCTGAGGTATTGCCATGTTCGCCCACCGTGACAACCATCCGCTCCTGCGGCAAACCCAGCTTGCGGCACGTGCTTTGCATAATGCGAATATTGGCCTGATGGGGAATGAGCCAGTCGATCTGGCCGGGTGTCAGACTCGCCTTTGCAAGGGCTTCGAGCGCGACTTTTTCGAGCACATTGACCGCCAGCTTGAACACCGCCTGCCCGTCCATATGCAAAAACGCACTGCCAGCCACCACGCCGCGGTTCACATTACCGGGTGTGCAGAGAATATGTGCGTGGCTGCCATCCGCGTGCAATGCGCTGGCTAGCACGCCAGGTTCATCCGATGCCGACAGGATGACAGCACCCGCGCCGTCGCCAAACAACACACAAGTAGTGCGATCGTTGAAATCGAGAATACGGGAAAAAGTTTCAGCACCAATCACTAGCGCGGTGCGATGCTGGCCACTGCGAATAAAGCTGTCAGCAGTCGCCACTGCATAGGCAAAACCGGAGCAAACCGCCTGAATATCAAATGCCGCCCCACCATTCCGGATACCCAGCTTGTTTTGCAGCAGACAAGCGGTGCTCGGGAAAACGAAGTCTGGTGTGGACGTGGCGACAATAATCAAGTCGATTGACTGGGCGTCAATAGCGGCGGCTTCGATTGCACGTTGTGCAGCGATCAGGGCGAGATCACTGGTTGTGACATCCGGCTCAGCAAAGTGGCGTGCGTGGATGCCCGTGCGGGCAACGATCCACTCATCGCTGGTCTCAACCCCCTGTTGCGCCAGACGGTCAGCAAGTTCCTGATTAGTGATACGCCCGGGCGGCAAATAACTGCCGGTGCCGAGCACACGAGAATAAGTTGTCGATTGAACCATTTATGCCTTCGAGGGTAGCGATGCAGCGCAAGGCTCAGCGGGGAGGCCAATTGCGGAATCTACCCCGGCCACGCCACCAGCATCAAGCGCCGTCTGCTGCAGGGAACGCGCATTGTCGTCCTCCATAGCGCGAGCAAGACGCTCCAGCACGCCATTTTTGGCGGCATCATAGCCGCGTTTGATCGCCCACTCAAATGCGTAGGCATCCGCCGAACCATGGCTTTTAATCACAAGGCCGCGCAGCCCTAGCAAGGCTGCGCCATTGTATTGACGCGGATCTACCCGCTTTTTGAAGCGCAGCAGCACTGGCAGCGCAAGCACAGCCATGATGCGGGTCAACCACGAACGGCCAAACTCTTCCTTGATGATGCTGGAGAGCATCTGCGCCAAACCTTCCGAGGTTTTCAGCGCGACATTACCGACAAAACCATCGCAAACAATCACGTCGGTCGTGCCCTTGTAAATATCGTCGCCCTCAACATTGCCGCGAAAATTCAGCGCGCTGGCACGGAGCAACTCGCCCGCACGCTTGATGGTTTCGTTGCCTTTGATCACTTCTTCGCCGATATTGAGCAGCCCAATCGTGGGATGCTCCTTGCCTTCCAGCGCGGATACCAGCGCATGCCCCATCTCAGCGAACTGCAACAGATGCTGCGGTTCGCAATCGACGTTGGCACCCAAGTCCAGCATCATGGTGTAGCCCGTAGGAGTGGGCATGGCAAACGCAATCGCCGGACGCTCGATGCCCGGCAGCGTTTTCAGCACGTAACGGGAAACCGCCATCAGCGCCCCGGTATTGCCGGCAGAAATACAAGCTTGTGCCGCACCTTCCTTGACGAGGTTCAGCGCAACCCGCATTGAGGAATCTTTTTTCTTGCGCAGCGCAACTTCAACCGGATCGTCCATTGCGACTATCTCGGAGGCAGCAACAACCGTTAACGCTGGATTATTCAGCGCTTTCGATTTTTTTAACTGGGCAAGAATCGCACTTTCAATACCAACGAGCATCAAGCGTGCGTCGGGGTGCGAGCGGACAAAGCTAAGCGCAGCGGGAACGGTCACGGATGGACCGTGGTCGCCTCCCATGCAATCTATCGTGAGCTTTACAGTCATGGAATGCGACGAATTTCAGGCACAAAAAAGCGGCAATTGAATGCCGCCTTTTTGCTGAGCCGGGAAATGTCAAGCGAGCCGATCACTCAGCGAAACGCTAACGGCACGTGCGTTAAAACAACTAACGAAAAACGATTAATCAGGGATTAATCGTTTTTCGTCTTAACGACTTTGCGACCACGATAAAAGCCATTCGGGCTAATGTGGTGGCGCCGGTGAATTTCACCTGTCGATGGTTCAACACCCAGAGGCGCAACGGTAAGACCATCATGCGAGCGGTGCATACCGCGCTTTGACGGCGACTTCTTGTTTTGCTGAACTGCCATGACAACTCCTAAAAATTTTTCAGATTCTAACACAGCCCGGCGACGCTGCCGCCATTAACCCAATGGCCAGCCAGACCGCATGCCTGCCCGACCGACCAACTCAACCACTCAATGCTTCTTGCGCTTTAATGCCTCAAGCACCGCAAACGGATTTGGCCGTTCTGGCTTGCTTTCAATGGCATCCTGCGCCTCGTCCGGCATATCGCCTTGTGCTGCGCCCATGCCAGAAACAAGGCTTTCATGCACCGCCGGACAAATTTCATGCTTGGGCACGAGCGGTAACGCAAGCAACAACTCTTCTTCGATCAGATCGCACAGATCAAACTGGCGCGAACCAACAATCACATCAATTTCGCTTTCATCCAGCGGAAACGCCTCTGCTTCAGCCTCGGTGTTGACAATCCGGTACGTCGCATCAGCAGCAAAGGTTTGCAGATAGGGAGCGAGACATCGCTGGCACTCAAGCCATGCGGCACCATGCAACGCAAGCCGTAAATAAGGCTGAGGCTCTTCGGCACCATTATCTTGCAGCTCAGGCTGAGTCGCGCCCTCGGCTTGCCACGTGAACGTGGTATCACGGTCTGGCGCTTCGGCCGGAATTTCATTTAGCATGCGCGGCAGTTGCGAAGCCCTTACCGCGCCAGCCGCCTGGCAACCACTCCGCGCAAATTCGAACAAATCGAGTTCGCGGGGATCAACCGGCAGCCCCTGATGTTGAGTCATGCTTGCTCCTTTATCAGAAAGGCTTTCGCAGCATGCTTGGCAAAAATATCGTTGCTGGGCACACACCACAGCGCAAAAACACCCAGCACCTGCAGCGACTAGCGCAACCATCAAATAATCGGCAGATCTGAGCCAGCGTTTTGCCAAGGCTTGCTTGGTCAAGAACCAAGACTTACCCACCGCTTAATATTTGCGCTACGCCCAAAAGCCCAAAATCATAACTACTTTGTCTTTTTGAGTCAAACAATTAAGATTGGCGTCGCGCGCGTTGCGCCGCCACCTTTTTTACCTCGCCCGCTCCTCCTAACCGCTGGTTCAACATGTCCGACTCTGCGACTCGCCTTCCCCGTCTGATTCTTGCGTCAAGCTCACGCTATCGCCAGCAACTACTCGAGCGTTTGCGTATTCCTTTTGACGTGGCGGTTCCGGCGCTCGATGAAACACCGTTCACTGGCGAAACACCCGCCGCCACTGCATTGCGGCTAGCTGAAGCCAAAGCGCGGACAGTCGCAGAGCAGTTCAGCGGCAATGGCGACGTGCTAGTGATTGGCTCAGACCAGGTTGCAACCTTCGATAACCGTCAAATCGGCAAGCCTGGCACACACGACAACGCATTAGCGCAGCTCCAGGCCATGCGCGGCCGGGAAGTACTGTTTCATAGCGCGCTATGTCTGTTTGACAGCCGCTCTGGCACGGCGCAAACGCAAGATGTCATCACCCGGGTTCACTTCAGGAATCTGTCCGATGCCGCGCTCGAGGCTTATTTACACACAGAACAACCCTACGATGTCGCTGGCAGCGCCAAATCAGAAGGACTCGGGATCGTGCTGCTCGAAGCCATTCACTCCGACGACCCAACAGCACTCGTCGGCCTGCCACTGATCGCACTCACACACATGCTGCTTGTCGCGGCTTACCCATTATTGGAACTGGAGAAAGCATCTTGAGCAGCGGCGTTCTGTATTTGATCCCCAACACCCTCGGCGAAGGGGATGCCGACGCGCTTGCCACTGTGCTACCGGCCTCCGTTCAGGCCAAAGCCGCAAGCCTCTGCTATTACATCGGCGAAAACGCAAAAACCACGCGCGTCTTTTTGAAGAAAATCGGCACCGAACGGCCCATCCAGGAAATCGAAATCAAGGAATTGAACGTCAATACGCCAGCGGGCGAAATTGACCGGCTGCTAGCGCCAATCCTCGCAGGCACCGATGCCGGGCTGGTTTCGGAGGCTGGCTGCCCTGCTGTCGCCGACCCAGGCGCGCTGCTAGTCAGGCGCGCGCACGAACGAGGTGTCAAAGTAGTGCCCTTCGTCGGGCCTAGTTCGATTTTGCTGGCCCTGATGGCTTCGGGGCTAAATGGCCAGAGCTTCGCGTTTCATGGGTATTTGCCAGTCGATGCCGTCGAACGGGCAAAGCGTCTGCGCGATCTGGAACAACAATCGCGCAAGGGCCGGCAAACGCAAATTTTTATCGAAACGCCGTATCGCAATCGCGCCTTATTCGACACGCTTCTGGCTACGTGCGCGCCATCAACGCTGGTTTGCGTCGCAGTGGATCTCACACTGGGGAGCGAAACGATCATGAGCCACGCCACGGCAGACTGGAAAAAAAAGGCGGTGCCTGATTTGCACAAGCGGCCCGCCATTTTTCTGCTACTCGCGGTTTAACCCCGCACGTCAAACATCGCCGCCCCAGCGGCGACGGCGATGGAATTCAACGCAAGCTAAGTTTGTCGCCAAAGACCAGCGCGTGTATCGCCGCGCTTCCTGCTGCTGCGCCAAATTTACGGGCCACGCGATCGGAAAGACTTTCTTTCACGGTGAAATCAACCAGATCGGGGGCCTTGATAATGTCCCTGGCGACATAGTCAATATCGCCAAAGCCATCGGCCAGACCAAGCCCAACGCTAGTTTCACCCGTCCAGAACAGCCCCGAGAAAATCTCCGGCGTTTCATGCAGACGTTTGCCACGCCCCTTACGCACGGCATCAATGAACTGCTGATGGATCTGGTCCAGCATGGACTGGGCATGGGCGTCCATTTGCGGCGTATCAGGCGAAAACGGATCGAAAAACCCCTTGTTCTCGCCCGAGGTGCGCATCCGGCGCTGGACACCTAGCTTGTCCATCAATCCGGTAAAGCCAAAGCCATCCATGCGCACGCCAATTGATCCAACGATGCTGGCTTTATCCACATAAATCTTGTCCGCGGCAGCGGCGACGTAATAGCCCCCCGACGCGCACATCTCCCCCACCACGACATACAGCGGGATGGATGGGTACTTGCCACGCAACCGGCGAATCTCGTTATTGATAATGCCCGCCTGCACCGGACTGCCGCCCGGGCTATCAACGCGCAAAATAACGCCCGCCGTACCCGCATCGCTAAACGCATCGCGTAGCGAAGCTCCGATATCCCGGGCATTCGCGCCAGAATCAGCGGAGATTTCGCCGTCGAGCGTCACCAACGCCGTATGACGGCCCGTCGACACGGCTTTCTCGCTCGACACGTCAGAGATGCGCCAGATAATGCCCAGCACAATAAACAGAAAGACGAAGCGGAAAAAAATCTTCCAGCGGCGCGCTGCTTTTTGTTCGCTGATCGCGGCCAGCGCGATGCGTTCAAGCGCCGCGCGCTCCCAGCCTGGCTCATCGGCAGGCCGGCTAGCAGGAGATGCTGCGGATGATGCAAAAGGATCTGGAGTGTGATTGTCAGCCATGCTTACAAAGAGGAAGGGAGGAAGATCAAGGGGAGGATGGATGCAGCTCAGCGTCTGGTAGCCAGAACACCGCCCGGCCCTCAGGCGTGTCGCGCTCATCAACGTGGACCGGGCGCAACCGGCCGCCCCGACACGGGCCGCCCTCACATTTACCGGTTTCAGGCGCATAAATTGCGCCATGCGTAGCGCACATCAAGTATAAACCAGACGATTCGAAGAACTGACCTTCTACCCAGTCAAGCTCCATGGGCACATGCGCACAGCGATTGAGATAGCCGTATGCCTGGCCGCCATAGCGAACAAAAAACACCACGGCCGCACCACCGGCAAAAGAAGCTGCACGACGCACACCCGGGCCACCATCGGTCAGTTCGCTGGAAGCACAAATGCGGACCGCGTCAAATTTCACGTCACTCATGCGTACTCGCGTAGCCAGCCCGATAACGCGGCGATGCTGCTCGCCACAAATTGCGGCTGGAGTGCATCCAGCGAGCTGGCTGGGTGTGCACCATAAGCCACGCCAATGCCTGCCACGCCAGCGTTGAGCGCCATTTGCAAATCATGCGTGGTGTCACCAACCATCACGGTGCGGGTCAAATCCTGACCCAGCTCACGGGTGAGCTCATGGAGCATGGCGGGATGTGGCTTGGAAAATGTCTCGTCGGCACAGCGGGTGCCATCGAAAAGACTGGTCAGGTGCACTTGATCCAGCGCGCGGTTCAGGCCCACCCGGCTTTTGCCCGTCGCAATCGCCAGCAAATAACCGTCGTCACGCAATTCCTGCAACATCTCGCGCACACCGGGAAATAACTCGATGGTCTGATCTTTCAGCAGGTAATGAAAACGGTAACGCTCCGTTAACCGCGAGTAATCAGCCGGATCAAGTGTCGGTGCGGCAATCTGCAACGCCTCACGCAGACCCAGGCCAATCACGTAACTGGCTGCCTCGTCAGCTGGCACGGGCAAGCCGAGATCCTGACATGCTGCCTGAATGCTGCGCGTGATATGCGCGGTCGAATCCATCAACGTCCCGTCCCAGTCGAAGACGATCAGGTCAAATTGCTCGCGGGCCATGCGTATGCGTCTCCGGATCAGGTGGGTTGTCGAGAGGGTTCAGTTCATTGAGCTGCTCAAGAAAGCGGCGGCATTCTGCCGGCAACGGTGCATCAAACTGCAATGCTGCCCCGCTAACCGGATGCGTCAGCTTCAAACGATGCGCATGCAAAAACATCCGTTTCAGGCCCGGACGGGCATTGGCCCGAACCAGCGCCTTGTTCAGCGTGAAATCGCCATATTTGACGTCACCGGCAATCGGCAACCCCAAATGGGCAAGGTGAACACGAATCTGGTGTGTACGGCCAGTTTTCAGTTCGGCTTCGAGCAACGCGTAATCAGGCCAGCGCTGCACCAGATTGAACACCGTATGCGACGCCTGGCCATCCGGCTGCACCCGTACACGCCGCTCGCCATCAGCGGTGAGGTACTTGTGCAATGGCTCTTTGACCGCACGGCGGCGGCCCCAGCCGCTGTCCCAAACCCCGTGGACACACGCGTAATAGCGCTTGTCCATCTGGTTCGCGCGAATCTGCTCATGCAGCCCCACCAGCGCCACGCGCTTTTTTGCCAGCATCAGAATGCCGGAGGTTTCGCGGTCCAGCCGATGCACCAGCTCGAGAAACTTGGCCTGGGGCCGTGCCGCCCGCATCTGCTCGATGACACCAAACGCGACGCCGCTGCCACCGTGCACCGCTACTCCAGCAGGTTTATCCAGCACCAGCAGGCAGTCGTCTTCATACAGAATCGTAAACACTGCGGCAGGCACGTGAGGCGCAGCCGGCGGGGCGTCACTGGCGGCAATGCGAATCGGCGGAACGCGCACCATGTCGCCCAGCGACAAACGGTACTGCGCGTCGATCCGGCCCTTGTTCACGCGCACTTCGCCGCTGCGTAAAATACGATAAATATGGCTTTTGGGAACACCTTTACAAACGCGTAAAAGAAAATTATCAATGCGCTGTCCAGCCGCACTTTCGTCGATTTCGATGATTGATACCTGGTCGCTTGCGACCGATTTCCGGGATATTTTGCCTAGCTCTTTCATTCTGAATATAATTTGCCCAGCAGTCTGCGACGGTCGACGCATTGTCCGGGAGTCTGGCGGATTGCTCAGGCGCAAGCAATAAACGATTATTTTACTTGTGTTACTTGTGCCCGGGTCTGGTTGCTCACCCGAAAAATGAGATGCAACAAGTTGTACGCAACCGATCCAGTACCCGGCAGGGATGGTGCCCACAGGCCCGTTCGGTCAAGGTCGGATCAGTGGTAACGGAATCCTGGTTCAAAAGAATTTCACTGACAAGCCCCGGTGCGGTGCGGTTTGCCCCCGTAGCATGAGGCTTGGCAGTTGCGAAAATACGGCGTGCGCCCAACGCGTCCTGCAGAAAGTGCGGGGCTCCAGGCGACATCAGAATGAAACAGGACACCCCGGGCGGCAAGCCGAGCCTTTCTGGCAAACCCGCTCCAGCATGACGGCAGCTTTTGCACCTCCGGTCACGCGTCACCCTGACGCACCGGCGAGAGAGGCAAAAATGCAGAAAACGTCAGGCTGCCTCACGCTACGGCGTGTCCCGCGATTATTTGAAGCCGTGTTCGCGTGTGCCCTACGGCCCCAGTCCTTCTATCGGGACAAGGCCCTCTCAGGCAATTCTCCCGCCATGTTTCCCGCTCCAGCGTACTTGTGAAAACATCAAAGTGCGGCGTGCCACTGCCATGGCCCCACGGCTGATAGCCATGGGCTGAACGCAGGCAGCGCCGCTCTGGAGCCGCTCAATGAAACGCATGCTGTTTAATGCGACGCAGCAAGAAGAATTGCGCGTCGCAATTGTTGATGGCCAGAAGCTTATCGACATTGATATCGAAACCGCCGGGCGCGAACAGCGCAAAGGCAATATCTACAAAGGAATCGTGACGCGCATCGAGCCTTCGCTCGAAGCCTGTTTCGTCAACTACGGCGAAGATCGTCATGGTTTTCTCCCCTTCAAGGAAGTAGCCCGCCAGTATTTCCGTGATGGCGTTGACATGCGCTCGGCGCGCATTCAGGACGCATTGCGCGAAGGGCAGGAACTCATCGTTCAGGTCGAAAAAGAAGAGCGCGGCAACAAGGGCGCGGCCCTCACCACGTTCATTTCGCTCGCTGGCCGTTATCTGGTCCTGATGCCGAACAACCCACGTGGTGGTGGTGTTTCACGTCGTATCGAGGGCGACGACCGCCAGGAATTGCGCGAAACCATGGGCCAGCTGCAATTGCCCGAAGGCATGAGCATCATCGCGCGCACCGCGGGCATTGGCCGCAGCGCCGAAGAACTGCAGTGGGACCTGAACTACCTGATGCAATTGTGGCGTGCGATCGAAGGCGCGTCACAAAGCGGCCAGTCCGGCCAGCCGATGCTGATTTATCTCGAATCCAGCCTCGTGATCCGAGCGATTCGTGACTATTTCCAGCCGGATATCGGCGAAATCCTGATCGACACCACCGAAATCCACGACCAGGCTCGCGCCTTCATGGATATCGTCATGCCGGACAACGTCGGCAAAGTGAAGCGCTATCACGACGACGTGCCGCTTTTCTCCCGGTTCCAGATCGAACACCAGATCGAAACCGCCTACTCGCGCACCGTGCCCCTGCCGTCTGGCGGCGCTATCGTGATCGACCACACGGAAGCACTGGTCGCAGTCGATGTGAACTCGGCCCGCTCCACCAAAGGTGCCGACATCGAAGAAACGGCGGCGCGCACCAACCTTGAAGCAGCCGACGAAGTCGCCCGCCAGTTGCGCCTGCGCGATCTGGGTGGGCTGATCGTGATTGACTTCATCGACATGGAGTCGCCCAAAAGCCAGCGCGAAGTCGAGCAACGCCTGAAAGACGCCCTCCGGCATGACCGGGCCCGGGTCCAGATGGGCAAGATTTCGCGCTTCGGGCTGATGGAACTGTCACGTCAGCGCCTGCGTCCCGCCCTGTCTGAAGGTAGCCACGTCACTTGCCCTCGTTGCAACGGCACGGGCCACATCCGCGACACCGAATCATCCGCGCTGCAAGTGCTACGGATCATTCAAGAAGAAGCAATGAAGGAAAACACGGCGGCGATTCATTGCCAGGTGCCGGTTGAAGTCACCGCGTTCCTGCTCAACGAAAAACGTGCAGAAATCAACAAGATCGAGTCGCGCTTCAAGGTCAATGTCGTTCTGATCCCGAACAAGCACCTCGATACGCCGCATTACAAACTCGAGCGTCTGCGTCACGATGACGCCCGCCTCGACGACCCGCGTGCTTCCTGGAAAATGGCGGAAGAAGCCGCCCGCGAACTCGAATCCGAAACCGGCTACAGCAAGCGCATCGAAGAAGTTAAGCCGAAGCAGGAAGCCGTCGTGAAAGGCATTACGCCAGAAAAGCCCGCACCAGGCGCGCCAGTTCGCCCGGCACCGGTTGCTGCGCGCGCTACCACGCCAGCAGGAGGCGGTTTCATCGGCTGGCTCAAGAATCTGTTCGGAATTCCATCCGAAGCACCTGCACCAGCCACTCCGGCCACGACTGGCAAACCCAGCCGCCCGGCGCGCGAGCGCACGGAGCGCGGCGGCGAGCGCGGTCGCAACCGCCGTGGCACTGGGGGACGTGAAGCGGCAGGTCGCGCCGAAGGCACGCCGTCAGGCACACGCCAGGGCCAGGCAACTGCACCGCGCCGTGAAGAACGCGAGACGCGCGAAGGCCGTGAACCACGCGAGGGCCGTGAACCACGCGAAGGCCGTGAACCACGCGAAGGCCGCGAGCCACGCGAGGGCCGTGAACCACGCGAAGGCCGTGAACCACGCGAGGGCCGCGAGCCACGCGCTGGCCGTGAACCACGTGAGAATCGCGGCGAACGTGGCCAAGATCGTACCGATGCAAACGAAACCGCACCGCGCGGTGAACGCCGGGAACGTGGTGAGCGCGGCGAACGCAATGATCGCCGCCGTCAGCCAGAAACAACCGAAGCGCTGAACGAAGAAAATTCGTTGCAGCAAACGCCCGCTGAAATGGCTGAAAACGCCATTCTGGCCGATCAGGAAGCGATTGCACGGGACGGTGACGAGCGTCGTCGCCGTCGCCGGGGACGTCGTGGTGGACGTCGTGAGCGTGACGAGGAAGGCGGCGAACAAACGGCGCATTTCAGCGACGCCGAAGACAGCACCCCGCGCGCCCAGGAACTGCAACCGCAGCAAAGCTATGAAAAAGCCAGTCCTGCTGCACCTGAACCAGCCGTTGAAGTGGCCCGTGCCAGCGTGACGCAAGCTGCACCAGCGCCAACACTGCAGCAAGTCTCGACCGCACCAGCACCGGCTCCTTTCGTACCTGCCGCTGTCGTACCAGCTCCCGTCGTGCCTGTTGTTGTCGAAACAAGCGCAGCGCCAGTGCCGCAGCCCATACCTCAACCGGTAGTGACTGAAGTCGTCAAACCTCAGCCTACGGCATTGGTCATGGTCGAAACGGTTGCTGCACCGGTGCCCGCACCGGCACCGATCGCGGTTGAAACAGCGTCCGTGGCTCCTGTCGCGCCTGTGCAAGTGCAAACTACCGCACCAGCGCCAGCACCCGTCCCAGTCGCAGCGGTAGCATCACCCGTGCCCCCTCCAGCTCCGGCCGCCGCACCCGCATCAGCCCCGGCTGGCTTATCAGCGGAAGCATTGCAACCCGTGCTGGAAAGCGCTGGTCTGGTCTGGGTCAACACGGATGCCAGCAAGCTGCGTGCAGCTCAGGAAGCCTCCGCGCAAATCGTCAGGCCAAGCCGCGCCCCACGTGAGCGCAAGCGTGCAGCACCTGCTGAAAACGCACCGATGCAACAGGTCGAAACCGGCAAGAATTCCTAGTCAGCCGCCGGTTTTCTGTTTCAGTTAGTGAAAGGCCCACCCAGCTCTGCGGTGGGCCTTTTGCCTTTTGCCTTTTGCCTTTTGCCTTTTGCCTTTTGCCTTTTGCCTTTTGCCTTTTGCCTTTTGCCTTTTGCCTTTTGCCTTTTGCCTTTTGCCTTTTGCCTTTTGCCTTTTGCCTTTTGCCTTTTGCCTTTTGCCTTTTGCCTTTTGCCTTTTGCCTTTTGCCTTTTGCCTTTTGCCTTTTGCCTTTTGCCTTTTGCCTTTTGCCTTTTGCCTTTTGCCTTTTGCCTTTTGCCTTTTGCCTTTTGCCTTTTGCCATCTACAGCAAGCGGCTACGGGCCGTTGTTGCTGCTGCCCTTCCGCTAGAATACAAAGCTAATTTCTCCAAAAATCACCATGCCCCGACGCATCATCCCGGTTGCCGACGTCAGCGCTGTCCCGCTTATCTCCGGGCCAGCGCACATCCCTAGCGGCACGCTGCATGACAGCTTGGCACGGCCTCTCCGGGACCTGCGCATCTCTATCACCGATCGCTGCAATTTCCGCTGCGTCTACTGCATGCCACGTGCGGTATTCGACAAAAACTACCCTTTCCTGCCCCATAGCGCGCTGCTGAGTTTCGAAGAAATCGAACGCCTCGCGCGCGCGTTCGTCAGCCATGGCGTCGAAAAAATCCGCCTGACAGGCGGCGAGCCGCTATTACGCAAAAATCTCGAATTCCTGGTCGAGCGCCTTGCGCGCCTGACGACCCCAACTGGCCGGCCACTTGACCTGACACTGACCACCAATGGCTCGTTACTGGCACGCAAGGCACGCAGCCTGAAAGATGCAGGCTTGACCCGGATCACGGTCAGCCTCGATGCCCTGGATGACCCGCTCTTTCGCCAGATGAACGACGCTGATTTCGCGCTGGACGATGTGCTCACAGGCATCGCTGCCGCCCAGTCGGCCGGGCTTGGGCCGCTCAAGGTCAATATGGTCGTCAAGCGCGGCACGAACGACAGCCAGATCCTGCCCATGGCCCGCTATTTCCGTGATTCCCCAGTGGTGCTGCGTTTTATCGAATACATGGATGTCGGCAGCTCCAACGGCTGGAACATGACGGAGGTGCTGCCCTCTGCTGAAGTCCTCGCACAGATTGCAGCGCACTATCCGCTCGTGCCGCTCGAAGCGCATAGCCTCGCTGAAACAGCCCAACGCTGGGGTTATGCCGATGGGGCGGGCGAGATCGGCGTGATCTCAAGTGTCACGCGCGCGTTTTGCGGCGGTTGCACCCGTGCCCGGCTGTCAACCGAAGGCAAGCTGTATTTGTGTCTGTTCGCCTCGTCAGGGCACGACTTGCGCGCCCTGGTACGGCGGCGAGACAGCGACGCCGAACTGACGAGCGCCATCGCGCAAATCTGGCAGGCCCGTGCCGATCAGTATTCGCAGTTGCGCGGCAGCCCATCGGGGCATGCAGTGGACGGCGCGCCGCCCGGCGAGCGGCGTATCGAGATGTCCTACATCGGCGGCTAATGTGACGCATGCCGTTACGCCCAGCATCAGCACCATCACCGGGCTCGTTCTCGCAGGCGGGCGTGGCACCCGGATGGGAGGAGTGGATAAAGGCCTGCAACAGCTCCATGGCGAGCCGCTCGCGGCCCACGTGCTCCAACGGCTCAAGCCGCAGGCCCACGCCCTGATCATCAACGCCAACCGTCATCTCGAGCTTTACCAGGCCCTTGGCACAACGTACGGTGCCAGTGTCGTCAGCGATACGCTGACCGGTTTTCCTGGCCCGTTAGCCGGGCTGCTGGCAGGCATGCGGGCGGCGACAACTCCGTTTGTCCTGTGCGCGCCCTGCGACACGCCGTTTTTGCCCGCCACGCTCGTCAGTTATCTAAGCCATGCGCTCGAAACTGCTCACGCCGATATCGCTACTGCCGTGACGCACGACCTCGACGGAAGAGCCTCACTGCATCCTGTCGTGGCACTTGTGCGCACCTCGCTGGCTGATGATCTGGCGGCGTTTCTCGCTACGGATCAGCGTCAGGTCCGCGCGTGGTACGCGCGCCACACGCTTGCGCAAGCCGTCTTTGCCGATGAGGCAGCGTTCTACAATGCCAACTCTTTGCAGGATCTCGCGCTGATCGAGCGCTCCTAAGCCACGGGCCACTGGCGTGTTTATGCTGTCTGCCACCGCCCCGCCACCACCGGCTCCTGCCCGGTCATGACCTGTCTGCCTTGATGACCACGCCCAACGACCTCCCCCGTTGCGTTACCCAGCACGACCCGCATGCGCTGTCTGTCAACGCCGCGCAAGCACTCGTGCGTGAATGGGCGATGCAGCCAGCGGCACTGGAAACCGAATCAGTGGCCCTGCACGATGCGCCTGGCCGTGTCCTCGCCCACGATCTGATCTCGCCGCTCAATCTCCCGGTGCATGACAATTCGGCGATGGATGGCTTCGCGTTCGCCAGTGCGGCGCTGCTCACGCCAGCTACGGCTACGGCCACCGCCACGCTGCTGGAGCTCGGCATCGCCGGCAAGGCACTGGCGGGCCATCCGTTCCGTGCTGCCGTTCCCGCGAACCAATGCGTGCGGATTACCACCGGTGCATGGCTGCCCGAGCACTGCGACACCGTGATTCCCCATGAACGGGTTGAAGAGGCTAATCACACCATCCGTTTTGCCGCCGACGCCGTGCGGCGTGGCGCAAATTGCCGCCGTGCAGGCGAAGACCTGGCCGCAGGCCAGGTCGCGCTGCGCGCGGGCCGAATCATACAAGCCGCGGACGTTGGCTTGCTAGCCTCGCTAGGGCTTGTCGAAGTCACGGTGCGGCGGCGCTTGCGCGTCGCTTTTTTTTCGACCGGCGACGAACTGCGCCAGCCTGGTGAGCCGCTGGATCCGGGCTGCGTCTACGACAGCAATCGTCCGATGCTTTTGGCGATGCTGCGCCGTCTGAATTGCACCGCACTCGATCTAGGAATCGTGCGTGATGAACCCGCCACACTTGAAGCCGCGTTGCGTAATGCCGCGAGCCAGGCCGATATCGTGCTGAGCTCAGGCGGCGTTTCGGCGGGCGAAGCCGATTTCACCCAGCGGCTGCTGCAAACGCTCGGTGACATGGCGTTCTGGGGCGTGGCAATCCGTCCGGGGCGGCCACTGACATTTGGCCGGATCTGGCCGGGGGAGCCCTCCGGCAATGCTCAGGCGGCACTGTTCTTTGGCCTGCCAGGCAACCCGGCTGCGATGATGGTGACGTTCTATTTATTCGTGCGTGAGGCGCTGCTGGCGCGCGCGGGTGCGCAACCTCAACCACTCAACCGGCTGCGCGCCCAAAGCCGTGAACCACTGCACAAGCGCGCTGGCCGCACCGAATATCTGCGTGGCGTGGCCAGATGCGACAGCGATGGCCAGTGGCAAGTGACCCCCACCCGTTCACAAAGTTCAGGGGCGCTTGGCAGCCTCACCGAGGCCAACTGTTTTATCGTGCTCGCCCCTGAGCAAACCAGCATTCAACCAGACGAAGCCGTCGAAATCCTGCTGTTCGACGGTCTCGTCTGACTGACGTTGTTCCTTTGACCCCATCCGCTTTAATTCAACCGACAGGTTTGACTGAGATGAAAAAACAAATCACGTTCATTGCACCTGGGCAAACGGCCAAAATACTCATCGTGTTCTACATGACCTTCAGCGTTCCGATGCTCCTGATCGCCGCTGCGGCGATTTTCATCGAATACGGCTCAGTGCCGTTCGGCAAGCTGATCAGCGCGTTGCTACTAAACGCGATTGTGGCTTTCGTGCTGCTGTGGATCGCCTGCCATATCTATAACTGGGTTGCGGCGCGCGTAGGCGGCATCGAAATTCATCTGTCTGACGTACCCGAAGAAGCCTGAGAAGCCTGAGAAGCCTGATGACCAGCACCCTGCGCCCGGCCACGCCTGCCGATATCAGCGCGATTTTTTCATTAATGGCCGAACTGGCCGCATTTGAAAATCTGCTGCACCTCTTCGTTGCAACCGAATCGGACCTGCATGACGCGCTCTTCGGCCCTCGGCCCGCCGCCGAAGTGCTGGTCGCGCAAACGGCTCAGGAGGTGGTCGGCTACGCGCTGTTTTTTCATAATTACTCGACCTTCGCAGGCCGGCGCGGTCTGTATCTGGAAGATCTCTACGTGCAACCGGCTCATCGCGGCGGTGGTCTCGGCGCGCAGATGTTGCGCCATCTGGCCGCGCTCGCGCTTGAGCGTCAATGCAGCCGTTTCGAATGGACTGTGCTCGACTGGAATGAGCCCGCGATTCGCTTCTACGAAAAAATGGGCGCGACCGTGTTGCCTGACTGGCGTGTCGTGCGTATCAGTGATGACGCGCTAGCCCAACTGGCTCACGGGTAGCCGCAGGGCCTCCTGCTCCCGCCCGCGCGATTTTCAGCTGTGATACAGCCGCTGCCCGTGAGCCAGCACAACACCAGCGCAGCACTTCAGGTCTCGTCAGCCTCCGCTGGCATTTCGCCTAGCAGGCCTGCCGCCTGCTCCCCTGGTAATGCTTCGACATCCCGCAGCTTGCGGTTCATCACGCGGGTTCGCACCTCGGCTTGTTCAATGGAGCGCGTCACGGTTTCCAGTTGCGAGCGGGTCCGCGCCAGCACATCACCAAACTTGCCGAACTCGGTTTTCACCGCCCCCAGCACTTGCCAGACCTCGCTTGAACGCTGTTCGATCGCCAGCGTGCGGAAACCCATTTGCAAACTATTGAGCAACGCGGTCAGCGTAGTCGGCCCGGCGATGGTCACGCGATAGTCCCGCTGCAGCATGTCGGTCAACCCTGGGCGGCGCAGGATCTCCGCGTAGAGACCTTCCGTGGGCAAAAAGAGCAGCGCGAAATCGGTCGTGTGCGGCGGTGCGATGTACTTTTCCGCAATCGTGCGTGCCTCCGCGCGAATCCGCGTTTCAAGCGCGCGGGATGCCTCTTCAACCGCCGCAGGATCAGCCCGCTCCTGGGCGTCAATCAGCCGCTCGTAGTCTTCGCGTGGAAACTTCGCGTCGATTGGCAGCCACACCGGCTGCGCCACGCCATCTTGCTCATGCCGCCCGGGCAGCTTGATCGCAAACTCGACGCGCTCGTTACTCTTTGGCACGGTCGCCACATTCTTCGCGTATTGCTCGACCGTCAGCACTTGCTCCAGCAACGCTTCTAGCTGCACCTCGCCCCACGTTCCACGGGTCTTGACGTTGCTCAGCACCTTCTTCAGATCACCCACGCCAGCCGCCAGCGTCTGCATCTCTCCCAACCCTCGATGCACCTGCTCCAGCCGCTCCGACACTTGCTTGAACGACTCGCCCAGGCGCTGCTCAAGCGTGGCATGCAGCTTCTCATCGACCGTGCGGCGCATTTCTTCGAGCTTCGATGAATTGTTCGCTTCGATGTCTTTCAGCCGCTGCTCGATGGTGGCGCGCACTTCGGCAAAACGCCGGTCGTTCGCTTCACCCAGTTGCACGAACTGCAATGTCAGCGTGTCGCCAAACCGTTTGAGTGTCGCCCCCTGTTCGTCGCGCGCTTGCTGGGCCTGCTGCTGCAGACTCTGGCGCACCGCTTCAAGCTGTTGTGCATTGGATTCGGTCAACCGCACCAGTTGCTGGCCAAAGCTGTCGATCTTGTTCGCCTGGACGCTACTCATGCTGCCGAACTGCGCCGCCAAAGTCTGCTGAAACTGGGCCACGCTGCCGCTAAGCTCCGTGCGTGAGAGGCGCGCGGTTTCCGTGATCTCGTGGCGTAATTCCCGCTCAAGCCGCTCGCCTGCGCGGGCCTGCGCTTCAGCCGTGGCACCAAGCTGCTCGCCCAGTTCGCCCAGACGCGCCTCGCTCTGCGTATGACGCGCGCCGCGCCACAATGCCAGCACGGCGAACAGCACGCCCAGTGCCAGCAACGCCACCACTACCAGCAAGCCCATCATCATGCTCGCGCCCTCCCGCTCACCTGCGGATTCACCGGGTTCGGTGGCCGTCCGGCGTTCGGGCCTTCGCCCAGCGCGGCAATCAGGTTGTCTGCGGCCAGATTGGCCATCGCGCGCCGGGTCGCCTCGGTAGCGCTGGCAATATGCGGCGTCAGCACGATATTCGGCACACTCAGCAACGCCGGGTTGAGCTGCGGCTCGCCTTCGAACACATCCAGTCCCGCAGCGGCAATCCGCTTGTGGCGCAACGCGTCGGCCAGCGCCGCGTCGTCGACAATGCCGCCCCGGGCGAGGTTGGTCAAAGTCGCGTTGGGCTTCATCAGCGCCAGTTCCGCCGCGCCAATCGCGTGATGGTTTTGCGGGGTATACGGCAGCACCAGCACAACGTGATCGGCGCGCTGCAGCAGCGCTTCCTTGCTCACGTAATGCGCGTTCAGTTCGGCTTCGATCGCAGGCGCGACGCGCGTGCGGTTGTGATACAGCACCTGCATGTTGAAGCCGCGCGCGCGCCGGGCCAGCGCTTGACCAATCCGGCCCATGCCGATGACCCCCAGCGTCGAGCCATGAATATCCGCGCCCAGAAAACCGTCGTAGGCCCATTTTTGCCAGTGGCCGCCGCGCAGCCAGTGTTCGGCTTCGGCCATGCGCCGCGCGGCCGCCATCATCAGCGCCCAGCCAAAATCGGCGGTTGATTCGTTCAGCACATCGGGGGTATTGGTGGCCAGCACATGAGCGGCATTGAATCCGTCCATGTCGAAATTGTTGTAGCCCACGGCCATATTCGCCACCACGCGCAAGCGTGGTGCGGCAGCCAGCATCGCGGCGCTCACGGTGTCGCCAGCGGTCAGCGCGCCGTCCTTGTCTGCCAGACGCTGGGTCAGCGCCTCTGCGCCAAGCACCTCGCCGGTATTCCAGTCCACCTCGAAGTACTGCCGCAGACGCTCAACCACATCAGGAAAGATCGGCCGGGCTATCAGGACTTTTTGCATCGCTTCGCTCCCAAAACGCAGCGGGGCGCATCACGCGCCCCGCTCAAACAGGTTAGACCGCTTTAAATGAACAGCCAGTGTGTGGCCAGAAACAGCGGAATCAACACCGCGCCCGACCAGGCCATATAGCCAAAGAAGCTCGGCATGCGAATGCCACGTGACTCAGCAATCGCTTTCACCATGAAATTAGGGGCGTTGCCGATATAAGTGTTCGCGCCCATAAACACCGCGCCCGCCGAAATCGCCACCAGGGTGCTAGCCCCCGTGGTCATCAGCGCTTGCGCGTTTCCGCCCGCCAGATGGAAAAACACCAGATAGGTTGGCGCGTTGTCGAGAAACGATGACAGCAGACCCGTCGCCCAGAAATACGCAGGATTGCTGGGGTTGCCAGAGGGGTCCGTCACCAGACGCGTGATGAGTGCGAACGCACCGGCTTCGCCCGCGCGCAAGATCATGATGACCGGCGCAATCGTGATGAAAATACCGGCGAACAGCTTGGCCACTTCCTCAATCGGGCCCCATGTGAACGCGTTGCCCTCACGCGCGGAACGCTGCGTCAGAACCAGCGACAACAGCGTCACGCCGATCAGCCCCACATCGCGCACCACGTTTTGCAGCGCGACGGAGGTGCCGTAGACCTCGAACGAAACCCCGGGTTTCCAGAACCCGCTCATCAGCACCAGCGCGATCGCGGCCCCCAGCAGCACGAAATTGATCTTGCCGTCGATGCCAAGCGCAGGGGTATCGGGTGTCGGGTCCAGAAAACGCGAGCCCTCTTCTTCGCGCCGGTGGAAATAATACGAATCAAGCGCATAAAACAGCACCAGCAGCACACCGCTGACGAACAGCATCGGCAGCGCGAGATGAACCGTGGTCCAGAAAAAACTGATGCCATTCAGAAACCCGAGGAATAGCGGCGGGTCGCCAATCGGTGACAGCGAGCCCCCCACATTGGCCACCAGGAAGATAAAGAACACCACCACGTGCACGACGTGTTTGCGGTTGTCGTTGGCGCGCAGCAGCGGGCGGATCAACAGCATCGCCGCGCCCGTCGTGCCCATGATGCTGGCGAGCACCGTGCCCAGCGCGAGCAGCGCCGTGTTGACGCGTGGCGTGCCATGCAGATTGCCGCGCACGCAGATGCCGCCGGCGACCGTATACAGCGCGGTCAGCAAGATGATGAATGGCAGGTACTCTTCGAGCATCGCGTGGATCAGCGTGCCTAGTGCCGGGCCCGCACCATACACCAGCGCGAATGGCAGCAAAAACGCCACGCCCCATGCCGCTGCGATCTTGCCGTAATGGTGATGCCACAGCGCCGGAGCAATCAGCGGAAACACCGCGATCGAGAGCAAAATCCCGGCAAATGGCACACCCCACCATGCCGATAACATCGCGCCATCAAGCGCCGCAGCGCTCGCCAGTTGAGGCCAGCACACGAGTGCCACGGCGAGCGCGATGCCCGCCCACGCGTCAGGTCGTTTCATCTTCACATCCTGTTGTTTTTCGGCGGTCTCCCGCCAGACAGTCAGACAGCCGCGCCGCACTCACGCGCCGCGCACCACAATCACATGAACCCGGTAAGGCCCATGGGCTCCCAGCACGATGGTCTGTTCGATATCGCCCGTGCGTGACGGGCCCGAGACAAAATTGACAGCACGCGGCAAATCACCTTGCTCGGCGCGGATCAGGCTGAACGCTTCTTCGTGCCCCGCGACAATCCGCGAAGCAGGCACGAGCGCCAGGTGAGTTTCTGGCAGCAAGGCCGCCGAAGCCCAAGTTTGGGGTCCAGAGAGTAGCACTAGCGTGCCGGTTTCGGCCGTCGCGCAGAAGCACCCGGTGATGCCAACCAGATCGCCATCTTCAGGCGGACGGAATTCGACGCTGAGACCCGCTTCATGCCATGGCAAATCCATCAGGGTTTGCCATGCGATGGCCCGCGTCGGCAGGCCCGCTTGCACCAGGTAGTGCTGGATGGCCGCCGGTGCTTCGCCCAGGGTATCGACGGCGGCAATCGTAGTGGACATCTTTTGCGCTTCGTCGCAAAAACGTTCCAGCAGATCGTCCGGCAATGTGGGGCGCGGACCAGCGGGATGGCGTGCCAGATAGTCGGCAACCTGTTCACGCTCAGCGTCAGAGGGTTGCGCCGCACGCCCCTGGGCGGCGCGAATGCGCGCCAGAATATTGCGCCGCGCGGTGGATGAATTCATAAGCCAAAACCTCGTGCCAAATCGTGCCAAAACCTGCCCGGAGGGCGCGAAACGAAAGATACCTATCACAATGACTTACCGCCGCCATCTGACGAGCAGCAGGATGAGGAACGCTGCCAAGCCTTTATGCGACGGGCTCCGCTGGCGTGGTGATGCCAAAAACCTGGCGCAGATAAGCCAGATACGCCTGGTCATCGCACATGTTTTTGCCCGGCGAATCGGACAGTTTCGCCACCGGCTGGCCGTTGCAGCGCACCATCTTGATGACGATCTGCAACGGCTGATAGCCGAGGTCGTTCGTCAGGTTCGTGCCCACGCCGAATGCGAGCTTGCAACGCCCGCGAAAACGCTCATAGAGCTGAATCACCTTCGGAATATCCAGCGCATCAGAAAACACCAGCACTTTGGTGCGCGGATCGCAGCGGTTCGCTTCGTAGTGGCTCAAAAGCCGCTCGCCCCAATCGAAAGGATCGCCGGAATCGTGCCGCGCGCCATCAAACAGCTTGCAAAAGTACATGTCGAAATCGCGCAAAAACGCCTGCATACCGTAGACATCCGATAACGCGATGCCAAGGTCGCCGCGATATTCCTTGGCCCACACCTCGAAGCCGAAAATCTGCGAATCGCGCAGCCGGGGGCCTAATGCCTGGCACGCCTGGAGATATTCGTGTGCCATCGTGCCCAGTGGCGTAAGGCCATGCTGCATCGCATAAAAAACATTGCTGGTGCCGGCAAACTGCTCGCCCAGCCCAGCCTTGAGCGTGCGAACCACTTCATCGTGCCAGCGCCGCGAAAAACGCCGGCGGGTGCCGTAATCGGCAATCTTGCAGTCAGCGAACTCAGGACGCGCGCCCAGCAGCGCAATTTTTTCCACGAGACGCTCACGCCCTTCGCTGTAATCCGGCTGTTGCTGCGTATGCCGGAAATACACCTCATTGACGATCGCCAGCAGCGGAATTTCAAACAGGATCGTATGCAGCCACGGCCCTTTGATATCAATCTCGATTTCGCCATTGCCTTTCGCCGATGGCGTAATCGACACTGCGGCTTCATTCAGGTGAAACAAGGCCAGAAAATCAATGAAATCGCTTTTGATAAAGCGCATGGCCCTGAGGTAATCGAGTTCTGCGGCGCTGAAGCGCAACTGGCATAGCTTGCGCACTTCGTCGCGGATTTCGCCGATATAGGGCACCAGATCAACGTTGGGAGTACGGCAACGGAAGCGATATTCAACATTCGCCGCGGGAAAATGATGCAGGACAACTTGCATCATCGTGAACTTGTACAAGTCGGTATCGAGCAGCGAAGTAATCATTATTAACGTGCAAGCTGACAGCGTAGAAGAGAAGGCGCGTCGCCCAGGCAATGCCGGGCGCACCTGATGCTGGCGCATGTTACCCGAATGCCGATGCCGGCCACAGCTACCGTCATGGCCACCTTATTAGCCAAAACATGGCCAAAACACAGCCATAACTCAGCCCAACGCAACCAGACGCACTGAAGCAATGTCTCTCATTAACTAATCACAAAACGATCTAAACCGGTCTGGGCGGGGGGCTGCCGGGGGCTGGGCGTTACGCTACAATAGCGCCTCTCGACGTTTTGCCCCTTCCCCCCGACACCGCATGCAGGAGCTGCCTGAATGACTCACGTTGTGACCGAAAGCTGCATCAAGTGCCGCTATACCGACTGCGTTGATGTTTGCCCGGTGGATTGCTTCCGCGAAGGCCCGAACTTCCTTGCCATCGACCCCGACGAATGCATCGACTGCGCCGTGTGCGTCGCCGAATGCCCGGTGAACGCGATTTACGCCGAAGAAGACGTGCCAGGCGACCAGCAGGATTTCATTGTGCTAAACGCCGATCTGGCCAAAGGCTGGCCAAGCATCACCAAGACCAAAGCCCCGCTGCCGGAAGCCGAAGAGTTCAAGGACGTCACCGCCAAGCTCGCACTGCTCGAACGTTAAACCCCAGGTTGCAATAAATGCAGCCGCAGCGCCCGGGGCCTTGACAGCTCCGATCGCATCCCCCTACAATCGCGTCTCTCTGCTGTTTCCGTTCCCCGATAGCTCAGTTGGTAGAGCGCCGGACTGTTAATCCGTAGGTCCCTGGTTCGAGCCCAGGTCGGGGAGCCAAAATTGCAATAGCCCGCTAAACGTATTCAACGTAACGGGCTTTTTTATGTAGAGAGCCGCTGCACCAGTTTCATTGTTGTTCCCCGATAGCTCAGTTGGTAGAGCGCCGGACTGTTAATCCGTAGGTCCCTGGTTCGAGCCCAGGTCGGGGAGCCAAAAATTCGAAGGCCCGCATTTTCATGCGGGCCTTTCTGTTTTGCGCGAGCACTTTCGCTGTGCTTTTGTTGTTTTTGTCTCCGTTTTTGTCACCGCCTTTGCCATTTTTGCCGCCCTGCTGCATCGGCCGATCTTGTTCAGCCGCAGTGCCAGCGCCGCTTCGCTGCACGCGCAATGCATCCTGAAAAACATCAGCGCTGGTATACGATGGCGCTTTTTCTCCGGGACCTCCGATGAAAACCACCCTGCTGCAACTACCGCTGGCCATCGCCGTCACGGCCCTGATGCTGCCGCTCGCACACAGTGAAGAGATCGCCAGCGTCAATACGAATTTCCGCGTCACCGGCTCAGACCGCGTCGTGGTCGAGGCTTACGATGATCCGCTGGTCGCAGGTGTGACCTGTTATGTCTCGCGCGCTCGCACCGGTGGCATCAAGGGCACGCTCGGACTGGCAGAAGATCCAACTGAAGCCTCGATTGCCTGCCGCCAGGTCGGCACGCTGCGCTTTAGCAGCCCGCTCAAGCAGCAAGCAGTGGTGTTCTCCGAGCGCATGTCGTTGATCTTCAAGGCGCTCCATGTGGTGCGCATCGTCGATGCCAAACGCAATACGCTCGTATATCTGACTTATAGCGACCGTGTCGTCACCGGCAGCGCGAAAAATAGTGTCACCGCCGTACCCGTTCCTGCTGAAACGCCCATTCCGCTGAAATAGCGCTGAGCACCGCAGTACTCACCGTTCACCGCGCACCGTTCACGCCTGACGTAGCACCTGCATCGCCGCTCACGCAGCGCATTCACTCATTTTTTGTTCAGGAATACCCCGTGCCGTCCACTTCCCCCGATCGCTGGCGCGAATTCACCGCAGGCGCACGCGATACGATCCCGATGCTCGTTGGTGCCGCACCGTTTGGCATGATCTTCGGCACCCTCGTCGCCTCGGGGCCGCTGCATCTATGGCAAGGGCAGTTGATGTCGCTCGCGGTATTCGCGGGCTCGGCTCAGTTCATCGCGCTCGGTCTGATCGCCAGTCATGCCAGCTTCGCCGTGATCCTCGCCACCACGCTGGTGATTAACCTGCGCCATGTGCTGTACAGCGCAACGCTCTCGCCTTATGTCGCACATTTGCCGATGCGCTGGCGCTGGGCCCTCGGCGGGCTGCTCACCGATGAGGTATTCGCCGTCGCCTGGGCTCACTACCGGCGGCATCCGCCTGGCCCGGTCAGCCCGTACTATTTCCTGGGCTCGGGCATCTCGATGTATCTCAACTGGCAAATCTGGACGCTCGCTGGCCTGCTGTTCGGGGCAGCGTTCCCGGGGCTGCAGTCACTCGGGCTGGATTTTGCCATGGTGGCCACCTTCATCGCCATTGTGGTGCCGCAACTCGTCGCCTTGCGCTATATCGCTGCCGCCAGCACGGCAGGTGCGCTGGCGTTCTTCTGGCAGGCGTGGCCGTACAAGCTCGGGCTGCTGGCTGCCGTGCTGGCAGGTGTGATCGTCGGCGTTGTGCTGTCCTGGCCACGCGCTACTCGTCCCGTCACGCCGGAGATCCCCTCATGAATTACGTCCTGTTGATTGCTGGCATGGCGCTCATCACCTGGCTAATTCGTGCAGCCGTGTTCGTGCTGGGCGAGCGGCTGGCGTTTCCCCCTCTGGTGCGCACGGCGCTCAGCTTTGTTCCGGTCACCGTGCTGACAGCGATCATCGTGCCGATGGTGGTGTCGCCGCATGGTGCGGGAGCTGAGCTGAACTGGCGCAATCCGCAACTGGTCGGTGCGCTGGCCGCGATGCTGGTGAGCGCCCTCACCCGCCGTCCGTTAGTCACGATTGCAGTTGGGCTCGCGGTGTTTTTCGCGTGGCAAGGCCTGGTGCTGCCGGTACTCAGTTGATAGCTGCGACATAACCGGATGTCTGCTGCAAGGCTGGCATCTGGCAGGCTCAAGTTTTTTCTGATCTGGCCGATATCCCATTGAAGTCAGCGCTTCGGGCCCGCAAGGCCCGAACTAGGGGGCGGGGCAGACATGCCGCGTGCAACGACCACCGGGAACAAGTTCATGGGCCAGATCACCCTGTCACTCAAAGACGAAATCATTACGTCGCTCCGCAAGGACTTCGAGGCTTTTGTGCGCGTCTCGCTCAAGCTCGATGCGCAATTCGCCACACCGTCGTTCGAAGATTTTCTGCGCGCCAAACTGCTGGATAACATGGTGCCGCTCACCGAGCATGCGGTGCAGCGCATGCTGCAAGGGGGCCACTATGCGTGGGCCAAGCGGACGCTCGACAAAGAATTCCCGGATATCGTCACGATCCTGATGCGCCAGGCAGGCGAGTTTGGCTTTGGCTTTGCCGCGCGCTCGGAGTGGACCCCTGAGATGCTCAGCCAGCACTGTCAGGAGTGGGCCGCGGCGATTGTCAATGAGGCGCAGGCGGAAGCCACGCTGATCGAACCGCTGGCGGCCCAGATCAAGCATTCCGTACAAGACATCCAGGCGCTGGAGGAAAGCATGCAAACCCCCGCCTGGCGGCTCTCGGAAGCGCTGCGCCAGCGCGTGTATGAAGCCCGCGTGGGATGCGAAACCAGCGTAGGCAGCACCGCCCGCGAAAAACTCGGGGAATTGCGCGGCCTGCTACGTCTGGGGGTGGCGCACGGCTTGTTCCAGAAGCAGGAAGCGCAGCAGGTGATGGAATATCTGCGGCTGCTCAAGCCCGAAATTTTTATCGAAGAGCCTTACGACATCTTCACGCGGCTGGCCGCGTGGCTACGGCAGTTATTCACCGCGCCGGCCCCGGCGAATCCGCGTTAGCGTGGAGCCTGATAGCGGGCTTCGGTCAGATGTGTGGCGTTTGCCCGAAAACGGGTCGTGGTGGCGATGCTGGTTGCGCACTGCATCGGCCTTGGCCCCGGCAAATCCGCACTAACGTGGAGCCTGATAGCGAGCCTCGGTCAGATGTGTGGCGTTTGCCCGTAAGCGGGTCGTGGTGGCGATGCTGGTTGCGCACTGCATCGGCCTTGGCCCCGGCAAATCCGCACTAGCGTGGAGCCTGATAGCGAGCCTCGGTCAGATACGTGTGGCGTTTGCCCGAAAACGGGTCGTGGTGGCGATGCCCGACACAGCCTGCAGCGGTTCAGCTTTTTGCTCCACCCTATGCCCGGCTTGCACAAAAATCTGCCCGGGCCGTCACCGGTCCCGGGCAGATTTTTTGCGGGCGCTCTTTCTGTGAGGATGAGCGCCCTAGTACCAGGCCAGCGGCTTATTGCACGCCAGGCGCTGACGGAGCAGGCATCTGGTCCGGTGCCTGCATCTGATCTTTCATCTCAGCTGTAGCGGCCTTTTTCTCGGTCTTGCGCTGCTTCTTCGCCTTGTTCACCTGCGCCTTGTATTTTTCTTTCGACGCATTCTTTGATGCGCGGTATTGCGCGTTGGCCTGGGCGTCAGCATTGCGTTTTTGCACAAGAGGGTCCGTTGAGCCTGGTGCGGTCAGCGGCTGTGGCGCGGGGGTGACGCCTGGTGTGCCAGGAGCCTGCATCGGTGCCATTGCGTCCGGAGCAGCGGCGGTCTGGGCGAAAGCGGCAGTGGTAGCCAGCACGGTCAGGGCAGTGCCAATCAGCAGCGAGCGAATCTGAGTCATGGGAAATCCTCTCTGTATGTTGTTGGACGCGGGCGGACTATCTGGCACCTACCGCATGCAGGCATACGTGCCTCGCCCGGTCAATGTAGGCCGCTGCGGTATGCAACGGGCCTTGTAGAGACTAGCCATTGGCCCGGGAAGTTCAGCGTCTGCACCAATCTGTTACTCAACGTTGCATTTCCTGACACGATGAAAAACGCCTGAAGCTCACCCCAAACCCGGCACAGGCTCGCCATTCAGGAGGCGTGGGCTTATGATGCGAACCCGCTCCCGGCTCTTCTTTCATGCAGTAACACACCATGCCTAACCTTCATTTCACGCTAACTGGCGATTACGTCGAACTACATAACCTGCTCAAGCTGACCGGTCTCGCTGACAGCGGCGGGTCAGCCAAGCTGCTGGTGGCAGCAGGTGAGGTCAAGGTCGATGGCCAAACCGAACGACGTAAAACCTGCAAGATCCGCACCGGCCAAGTCGTGCTGCTGGGCGATACCCGCATCGCGGTTCAGGAAGGCCCAGCGCCCAGTTGATTCGGTGGTTTGGCTCAGCGGTTTGACTCGGTGGTTTGACTCGGTGGTTTGACTCGGTGGTTTGACTCAGCGGTTTGACTCAGCGGTTTGACTCAGCGGTTTGACTCAGCGGTTTGACTCAGCGGTTTGACTCAGCGGTTTGACTCAGCGGTTTGACTCAGCGGTTTGGCTCAGCGGTTTGGCTCAGCGGTTTGGCTCAGCGGTTTGACTCAGCGGTTTGGCTCAGCGGTTTGGCTCAGCGGTTTGACTCAGCGGTTTGACTCAGCGGTTTGACTCAGCGGTTTGACTCGGTGGTTTGACTCAGCGGTTTGACTCAGCGGTTTGACTCAGCGGTTTGACTC
Organism: Paraburkholderia bonniea; assembly: GCF_009455625.1. NCBI lineage: Bacteria > Pseudomonadati > Pseudomonadota > Betaproteobacteria > Burkholderiales > Burkholderiaceae > Paraburkholderia > Paraburkholderia bonniea. Next base: position 2,416,134 of record NZ_QPEQ01000001.1, read on the forward strand.
AGCGGTTTGACTCGGTGGTTTGACTCAGCAGCCTTGACCCGGCGCTTCGGCCAACCGCACATGCAGCGACAGTGCCGCGCCGAAGCAAAAAGCGCTGCCAGCGCCGTTGATGGAATGCGGTGCGGCAGGGGCCGCACGCAGCACCGCTACCAGCGCCCCCCTCTGACGGCCCCTTCTCTCTTTGATTTGCACTTCTCCTTACCCGGCATCCAGCATGTCTCATACCCTCACTCGGCCTCCCACCTATGTGCGCCATGCAGTCGACACCACGCGGCTCGCAGCGCCGCTGGCCATCGCGCAACTGTCGCAGATGGCCATGGGCGTCACCGACACCATCCTGCTCGGCTCACTCGGCCCTGATGCCCTGGCAGCAGGCGGCCTGAGCGCGAATCTCTTTTTCGTCGTGGTCACGCTGCTGCAAGGCGTGTTGACCTCGGTCAGCGTCACGGTCTCGCATGCACGCGGCGCGCAGGCTGAAGGACGCGTGCCGCATATCTACTGGACCGGGCTGGTGCTGTCAGTGTTGCTGTCGATCCCCGCGTTCGCACTGCTGTCCTTCGCCACGCCGATTCTGCTGGCGTTGGGTGAGCCGCCACTGCTGGCGCACAACATCGGCGAATACTGCGCTGTGCTGCGCTGGGGCACGCTGGGCAGCCTGATCGGGATTGGCCTGATGCGCTCGTTTTTGCCCGCGATTGGGGCGGCAAAGCGCCTGCTGTGGGTTTCGCTCGCCGGGGTCGGGGTCAACGCGTTTCTGAACTATGGCCTGATCCATGGCAAGTTCGGCTTGCCGCACATGGGTTTCCTGGGCTCGGCGATGGCCACGATGATTACGATCTGGCTCACGGCGATCGTGCTGGTGGCCTGGCTGCATCTGCGGCCACGTTATCGTCATTACGTCACGGCGCAACGGCCCAGCATGCAAATGATGGGCGAGCTGTTCAGCCTCGGTTGGCCGGTCGCTATTACCTACGGCGTCGAAGCGCTGCTGTTTCTCGCCACTGGCCTGATGGTCGGATTGCTAGGCGAAACCTCGCTCGCCGCCCACCAGATCGTGCTGAACATCGCCTCAGTGGCCTTCATGGTGCCGCTCGCCATCGGCCAGGCGGCGAACGTGCGGGTGGGCTACTGGGCCGGCGCGGGCCAGCCTCTGGCGGCGCGCCATGCCGGATTTGTCGCCATCGGGCTTGGCGTGGCGTTCATGGGGCTCTCGGGCTTCGTGATGATCGTTGCGCCGCACACCATCGTCGGGCTCTATCTCAATCCTGACAAAGCGTCGAATGCGTCCACGATTGCGCTGGCCAATTCGTTGCTAGCCGTGGCTGCAATTTTCCAGATCGTCGACGGCGTGCAGACAGTCGCCTCGGGTTGCCTGCGTGGCTTGAAAGACACCCGGGTGCCGATGCTCGCGGCGACGCTCGGTTACTGGGGCATCGGCTTTCCCACCGGTTATCTGCTGGCGTTTCATTTCGGCTTGGGGCCGCGCGGGCTGTGGTGGGGGCTGGCGGCTGGTTTAGCCAGTGTCGCGCTGCTGATGACGGTGCGCTTTCATCGTAAAAGCCAGCGGCTGCTTCCGGTTGTAGCGGGGCGGTTGGGGTAGCGGTTGGGCTTGGGGCTTGGGCCTTGGGGCGCCTTGGGCCTTGGGCCTTGGGGCCTTGGGGCCCTGGGGGCCTTGGGGCCTTGGGGCCTTGGGGCCTTGGGGCCTTGGGGCCTTGGGGCCTTGGGGGCCTTGGGGCCTTGGGGCCTTGGGGCCTTGGGGCCTTGGGGCCTTGGGGCCCTGGGGGCCTGGGGGCCTGGGGGGCCTTGGGGCCTTGGCCTGAGCCTTGGCTTGGCCGCTACCATCGCCATCGCAAGCACAACAACAGCGGCCCAGCGACACCCTCCACACCGCTGCCAACACCCCCGGCCCCGCCCAGTCTGATTGCGCTACGCCTTCCCTATCTCTCGCGGCTTACCTCACGGCCATCGCGCCGCATCTCCCGCGCCACGTGCCCCTTTCGCCGCCATTCCCAGCACCGCCGCGCCACAGCCAACAACGCAGCGCCAGCACACGCGCCCTCCCCCGCTGTGCCCCGGTAGAATGCGCGCTGGCTCAAACGCTGGCCCCCGGTCACCGCGTCTCTGCGCCACACCGGTCACGCTTTTTCCCGCCTCCGCTTTTCCAAGGATCTTTCCCCATGCTTGCCCGGGTTACCCGTCTTTTTCCGCTGTGGGCCGTGCTCGTTTCGCTTGGCGCGTATTTTTCGCCCAGTTCGGTCACCGGCATCACACCGCATGTCACTACGCTCCTGACGCTCATCATGCTGGCGATGGGCGTGACGCTCTCGTTCGCTGATTTTCAGCGTGTCTTTACCCGGCCCGCGCCCGTCGCGGCTGGCATCGTGCTGCATTACCTCGTGATGCCGCTCGCTGCCTGGATCATCGCCAAAGCGCTACGCATGCCGCCTGAACTCACCGCTGGCATGGTGCTGGTCGGCAGTGTCGCCAGCGGCACGGCATCCAACGTCATCATCTATCTGGCGCGCGGCGACGTGGCGCTCTCCGTCACGATCAGCGCGCTCTCAACGCTCGTCGGGGTCTTCGCTACGCCGCTGCTGACGCGGCTCTATGTGGATGCGTCAATTGCCGTCGATGTGCGCGGCATGCTGCTGAGCATCCTGCAGATCGTGGCGCTGCCCATCGCGGCGGGCCTCGTCATCAATCATCTGTTTACCCGCCTGGTACGCAAGATCGAGCCCGTACTGCCACTGGTTTCGATGGTGGCAATCCTGTTGATTATTTCGGCGGTAGTGGGCGGCACGCAGCAGAGCATCGCCTCGGTTGGTCTGGTGGTCGCCGTCGGCGTGATCTTGCATAACGGCATTGGCCTGCTGAGCGGCTATTGGGGCGGACGTCTGCTTGGCTTCGACGAAGCGGTCTGCCGCACCCTGGCGATCGAAGTCGGTATGCAAAATTCCGGCCTCGCCGCCACGCTCGGCAAGCTGTATTTCACCCCGGTCGCCGCCCTGCCTGGCGCATTGTTCTCGGTCTGGCACAACCTGTCGGGCTCGCTGCTCGCCAGCCGCTGGTCCAGCCGCCCGGCGCAAGGTTCAACCCGGCCAGATGAGGCGGCGAAGGCCAACGACTCCTCTCGAACGCCAGCCGGATAAAGCAACTGGCGACCTCACCGGATGCCCGTCGTTAGCCGCTAGCCGTTAGCCACGAACCCCGCTAACCACTCACCTGCACCGGCCCCCAGCGGTGCGGCCACTCCGGCCGCACCGATTCACCTTAGAATGGCGCTCGTTGCCTCGTCTCGTTGCCACCGCTCACCGCGCCTGATTTTCCTTGCCACAGATTCCACAGCTTCTGCCTCACACCGTTACCTCAAGGCGGCGCGTTCTGGCCGACCGAAGTCCCTTCTGAAGGAGAACCTTCCGCATGCCGGTGTTTCGCTGCTTCACCCTGCGCGCCGCTGTGCGCTCCTCCGAGCAACACCTCACACCGGCATGCGTGATCTGGCTTGGCACCCTTGTGCTGCTGCTGAGCGCCTGTGCCAGCCGCCCCCCGGCCAGCGCCTTCGAGCGCTCCGTCACACACGCGCTGTCCACTGCCGCCGCGAACGCCACGCCATTAGGGCGCGCGCTCTCCGCCCCTGAAGCCGCGCATCCCGCCCAGTCGGGTTTCCGCTTGCTGTCCAACGGTGCCGAAGCCTTGCAGATGCGCATTGCGCTAGCCCGTGCCGCGACCCAGACGCTCGATTTGCAGTACTACATCGCCAACGAAGACACCACCGGCAAGCTGCTGCTCGGCACCGCGCTGTATGCCGCAGATCAGGGCGTGCGAGTGCGGATGCTGGTAGATGACCTGAACTTCAAGGACATCGGCCGCGTGATGGCCGCACTCAACTCGCATCCCAACATCGAGATTCGTGTCTTCAATCCGTTTGGCAGCCGGCAGCACAGCATGCTCGAACGGACTACCAATCTCTTCACCCAGATCGACGCCTTCACGCGCCGGATGCACAACAAGGCGATGATCGCGGACAACCAGTTGTCGATTGTCGGTGGGCGCAATCTGGGGGATCAGTACTTCAGCGCAAGCGAAACCCTGCAGTTCCGCGATCTCGATGTCCTGGCGGCAGGGCCGGTCACTGCGCTGGTGTCAGCCAGCTTTGACGACTACTGGAACAGCAGCGGCGCTTATCCGTTACGCGCGCTCAACCGGCAAAACTTCAGCCCCGCTGAAATCAACGCGATGCGCGACGAGCTGCGCCGCCACTGGCGTCTTTACGCGGAGCCCTATAACGCCAAGCCGCTGAACGCCACCCCGCTCGCGGCGCAGATCAGCCGTGACGAACTCGGCCTGGTGTGGGCCCGTGCCGAATTCAAAGTCGATTCGCCCGACAAGATCAATCGTCCTGACACGCAGTACGTCAGCCCGCCGATGCACCGCCTGGCCGAACTGGTGCAAAGTGCGCAGCGCGAGTTTCTGATCACCTCGCCGTATTTCGTCCCGCACGACGCAGGCGTCGAGCTGCTCGGGGCGCTAAGGGCGCGCGGCGCACGCGTCGCTATCCTGACGAATTCGCTGGCAGCCACCGATGCCGTCGCGGTCCAGGCGGGCTACAGCCCCTACCGCGTGCCGCTGCTCCAGCGCGGCATCGAACTCTACGAATTCAAGCCGCTGCAACGGCGCGGCCGGGCCAGGATGACCGGCTCCAGTTCTCGCGCCAGCTTGCATGCCAAAACCTATGTGATCGACCGGGAGATCCTGGTGATCGGTTCGATGAATCTCGATCCACGCTCGGCCTATCTGAATACCGAACTCGTGCTGGTGATCCACAGCCCGGTGCTGGCCACCGAAGTCGCGCGCCTGTTCGAAGCGGCCACGGCCCCGGAAGTCAGCTATCGCGTCACCCTCGCCACGCCGGAAGAGCTCGCGCAGCAACGCCATGGCGCGACCCGCTCGCCGCTGGTCTGGAGCGACGAAGAAGACGGCCAGATACGCCGCTACAACCTCGATCCGCAAGCGGGCTTTTACCGCAACCTGCTAACCGGGCTGTTCCTGCTGCTACCGGTCAATTCGCAGCTCTAACGCACACCGCACGCCGCCCGCCCCCTCCACCCACTCACCGGAGCCCACGCATGACTCAAGACACCCGTATGGAACGCGACACATTCGGCGAAATTGCCGTGCCGAATCACCGCTTGTGGGGCGCTCAAACCCAGCGCTCGCTGCAAAACTTCCGCATCTCCAGCGAGAAGCAAGCACCCGAATTAATCCACGCGCTAGCGCTCATCAAGCGGGCCGCCGCTGAGGTCAATCAGGCGCTCGGGGTACTCGACCCTGACAAAGCGCAGGCCATCATCCAGGCCGCGGACGAGATCACCGCTGGCCAGCATCCCGACGAATTCCCGCTGGCCGTCTGGCAAACCGGCTCTGGCACGCAGAGCAACATGAATCTCAACGAGGTGCTGGCGAACCGCGCCAGCGAGTTGCTGGGCGGCGTGCGCGGCGAAGCGCGCCGGGTGCATCCGAACGACGACGTGAATCGCGGCCAGTCTTCCAACGATGTGTTCCCAACCGCGATGCATCTCGCCGCCGCGCAAGGCATCGTGACGACGCTGCTGCCCGCGCTCGCACTGCTGCGCGACACGCTGGCGCGCAAAGCCCAGGCTTTCACTGACATCGTGAAAATCGGCCGCACCCATTTGCAGGATGCAACCCCGCTCACTCTGGGCCAGGAATTCTCGGGCTATGTCGCCCAACTGGAGCACGGCATGCGTCACCTCGAAGCGACGCTGCCGCATCTATATGAACTGGCTCAGGGCGGCACGGCCGTGGGCACTGGGCTGAATGCGCATCCGCAGTTCGCCAGCCAGGTCGCGGCGGCGCTCAGCCGCCTGAGCGGCCTGCCGTTTGTCTCCGCGCCGAACAAGTTCGAAGTGATGGCCGCAGCCGATGCGCTGGTTTTCGCCCATGGCGCGCTCAAAACGGTCGCGGCCAGTTTGATGAAAATCGCCAACGACATCCGCTGGCTCGCCAGTGGCCCACGTTGCGGGCTGGGTGAGCTCGCCATTCCAGAAAACGAGCCAGGCAGCTCAATCATGCCAGGCAAGGTCAACCCCACCCAGTCAGAAGCGCTGACGATGCTGTGCTGCCAGGTCTTTGGCAACGACGTCGCGGTGAATATTGGCGGGGCCAGCGGCAACTTCGAGCTGAACGTGTTCCGCCCGATGATCGCGCACAACGTGCTGCAATCTATCCGGCTGCTGGCGGATGGCGCGCGCAGCTTCAATGACCATTGCGCAATCGGGATTGAACCGAACCGGGAGCGCATCGACACGCTGCTGAATGAATCGTTGATGCTGGTGACCGCGCTCAACCCGCATATCGGCTACGACAAGGCCGCGCAAATCGCCAAGCATGCGCACAAGCAAGGCAGCACGCTTAAACAGGCGGCACTGGCGCTGGGGTTTGTGACGGAGGCGCAGTTCGACGCATGGGTCCGGCCGCACGAGATGGTCGGAGATGCAAGGCTCGCCGCCAGCAAGGCGAAGTAACGCGAAGTAAAGCAGGCGCTAGAAGGGAAAGAAAACGTGGCGTTATAGAAAAGGGAGCGGTCCATTCATTCACAACGAATGAATGGACCGCTCCCTTTTCGCTGCGCTACCGGCTGTCAGGCTTGCTTCACGTTCACGAACTGGTTCAGTTATTGCCCACTGCATCCAGCAAACGCCTGAGCGTCGCCAAACGCGTCCCGAGCAGATCATTGCGGGTATCGCGCTCGACCAGTCTTCCCGTCACGTCGAGATACCGTGCCCATGCCCGCTGGGCCCGGTCCAGCACCGGACGCGAGGCCGCAGGCAATTCCAGGCGCAGTTTGTGCAAGCTGCGTTTGACGTCCGCGCTCGCACGCCTGCAACTCGCATCCGCCGAACACGCGCGATAGCGCGGCCGGGTGTCGCTGGCCAGCGCCGCGCGGCGCAACAGCAGCGCCCGCTCACGCACCGGTTGCAACTGCATGTCCGCCGCCTGCAGCCGGTACACCGTGCCCTGGGTCGTAGCGAACACCGCGCCCAGCATCGGGGTTTCGGCGTCACGCCAGGCCTGCCAGCGCCGCTGGCTCTCGTCCCAGCCGCGCCGCCGGGTGGCAGGCAGCTTCGCCAGCAATTGCTGGTGCGCCTGATCGAGCGCCGTCTGCCAGCCCGCCTGCGCCATCTCCATGCACTGCACCTGCCCCATGGTCGAGGAGCGGTCCGCACGCGCGAGACAAGCCCGCATCGCGCTATCAATCGGGTCAGCAGCCGCAACTTCAGCCCGGGCGGCACCCGGGCTGAGCAGCGCCGCCCATGCCAGCAGCGGCACCAGCAGCATCGCAACGCGGCTCCAGGTCATGCGCTGCATCAGAGCCGCACACAATCGACAAAGTATTCGACCCGGCCATCAACCCGCTCGGCCACCAGCCCGTGGATATCCGTATGGAACCCGGGGAAGCTCTCATTAAACTCGCGCGCGAAACGCAAGTAGTTGACGATGGTCCGGTTAAAACGCTCACCGGGAATCAGCAGCGGAATGCCTGGCGGATACGGCGTCAGCAAAATCGAGGTCACGCGGCCTTCAAGCTCATCAATCGGCACCCGGTCGATCTCGCGGTGCGCCAGCTTGGCAAAGGCATCCGACGGTTTCATCGCGGGCTCCATGCTGGAGAGATACATCTCGGTCGTCATGCGGGCGATGTCGTTGGCACGATAGACGCTATGAATCTGCGCGCACAGATCGCGCAAACCCACCCGCTCATAAGCCGGATGCTGGGCCACGAAATCGGGCAGCACGCGCCACAACGGCTGGTTGTTGTCGTAGTCGTCCTTGAACTGCTGCAGCTCGGTCACCATCGAGTTCCAGCGCCCTTTGGTGATGCCAATCGTGAACATGATGAAAAACGAGTACAGCCCGGTTTTCTCCACGATGATCCCGTGCTCCGCCAGATACTTCGTGACGATCGCCGCCGGAATGCCGGTTTCACCAAAGCCGCCGTCCATATCCAGACCCGGCGTGACGATCGTCGCCTTGATCGGGTCGAGCATATTGAAACCCTCGGCCAGCGCGCCAAAACCGTGCCAGTGGTCATTCGGGCGCAAGATCCAGTCTTCGCGCGAGCCGATGCCCTCTTCGGTGAGTTCGTCTGGGCCCCAGACCTTGAAGAACCATTCGTCGCCATATTCGGCATCGACCTTGCGCATGGCCCGGCGGAAATCTAATGCTTCGGCAATGGATTCTTCGACCAGCGCCGTGCCGCCAGGCGGCTCCATCATGGCGGCGGCGACGTCGCACGACGCGATGATCGCGTACTGCGGGCTGGTGGAGGTATGCATCAGATACGCCTCATTGAAACGATGGCGATCGAACACCCTGTTCTCGGAGTCCTGCACAACGATTTGCGAGGCCTGCGAAATACCGGCCAGCAGCTTGTGCGTCGAGTGGGTCGCAAACACCAGCGCGCCGGTGCGCGGACGGCCCGCGCCAATCGCGTGCATGTCCTGGTAAAACGGATGGAACTCGGCATGCGGCAGCCACGCTTCGTCGAAATGCAGCGTGTCGAGCAGGTCGCCCAGCAAGTCCTTGATCATTTCGACGTTGTAGACCACGCCGTCGTAAGTGCTTTGCGTAATGGTCAGAATGCGCGGCTTGAGGTTGGGGTTTTGTGCCAGCGCCTCGCGCGCGAACGGATTGGCTTCGATTTTCTTGCGGATGTTTTCAGGCTTGAATTCGTCGCGCGGAATCGGGCCGATGATGCCGAAATTATTACGCGTGGGCGTCAAAAACACCGGGATCGAGCCGGTCATCGTGATCGCATGCAGGATCGACTTGTGACAGTTGCGGTCCACCAGCACGATGTCGCCAGGCGCGACGGTCGCATGCCAGACGATCTTGTTCGATGTCGACGTGCCGTTCGTGACAAAAAACAGGTGATCGGCATTGAAAATACGTGCCGCGTTGCGCTCCGATGCCGCCACGGGCCCGGTGTGGTCGAGCAACTGGCCCAGTTCATCGACCGCATTGCAGACATCGGCGCGCAGCATGTTCTCGCCGAAGAACTGATGGAACATCTGCCCCAGCGGGCTCTTCAAAAATGCCACGCCCCCCGAATGCCCCGGGCAATGCCACGAGTAAGAACCCTCTTCGGCGTACTGCACCAGCTCCTTGAAAAACGGCGGCGCGAGCGAATCGAGATACACCTTCGCCTCGCGGATGATGTGACGCGCGACGAACTCCGGCGTGTCTTCGAACATATGAATGAAGCCATGCAGCTCACGCAGGATGTCGTTTGGCAAATGCCGCGAGGTGCGCGTTTCGCCGTACAGGAAGATCGGGATATCCGCATTGCGCCGCCGCACTTCCGCGACAAACGCCCGCAGCGCGATGATCGCGGCAGCCAGCTCCGGCGTCTCGCCTTCGGCCACCGCGCTGATGTAGGGCAGCACCTCATCGTCATCGAGCGACAGGATGAAGCACGACGCGCGGCTTGACTGCTGCGCAAACGAAGTCAGGTCGCCATAGCTCGTCAACCCGAGCACTTCCACACCTTCTTTCTCGATAGCCTCGGCGAGCGCGCGAATGCCGGAACCCGAGATATTCTCGGAGCGAAAATCTTCGTCGATGATGACGACAGGAAAACGAAACTTCATTGTGCTTCTCCAAAAAAACAACCGCTGTCTCGTGAAATTCAGCGGTTATTTGGCCAGCCCCGTTCGAGGTCTGGCAGTCAGTCTTCGCGCGCGCTGCGCCGTGCCGCTCAAGCCCGGGGCAACGTCACGCCATGCTGGCCCTGGTATTTACCGCCACGGTCGGCATAGGACACTTCACACACTTCGTCGCTTTCAAAAAACAGCACCTGAGCCACGCCTTCATTGGCGTAAATCTTGGCTGGCAGCGGCGTGGTATTCGAGAATTCGAGCGTCACGTAGCCTTCCCACTCGGGTTCAAACGGCGTGACGTTGACGATGATGCCGCAGCGCGCATAGGTGGATTTACCCAGGCAGACGGTCAGCACACTGCGCGGAATGCGGAAGTATTCGACCGTGCGCGCCAGCGCGAAGGAATTGGGCGGAATGATGCAGACGTCACCCTTGAAATCGACAAACGATTTTTCGTCGAAGTTTTTCGGGTCGACGATGGTCGAGTTGATATTGGTAAAGATCTTGAATTCGTCTGCACAGCGGATGTCGTAGCCGTAGCTGGAGGTGCCATAGCTGACGATCTTGCGGCCATCCTCCGCTACCCGGACCTGAGCGGGCGCGAACGGCTCGATCATTTGCTGCTCGGCGGCCATGCGCCGGATCCACTTGTCGGATTTGATAGTCATGTCTAAATGCGTTGCGCGAAAAGCGCGAGGAAGAAAGCTGAACAGCGGGCTGAACCGGCGCTGCAGCGGCAGCGGATAACGCACCGGCAACAACCACGCTGGGCGAAAGGCGCTAATTTTACGTGATCCCCCGGTGGGCGTCTGGCGACCTCCCGGCATGCCCCCTCACTGCCATTACTGGCGAATCACACCGCACGCCAGCGCCGCCCCCGCACCATGCGGCGGCCAGGCATAAGGATCGGTCGCGTCGTGATGAATCAGTACTGAGCGTTGCAGCACGGAGCGCACGCCATCCAGCGAGACATCCGGCGCGACGATAAAGCCTGCCGCCACCCCATTGGCATCCGCGTGAATATTGCCCAGATCACCTTCGACCCGCGCTCCGGCGCGCAGGCGCTCAGCCGTGGGCGCAAACACCGCGCCCGCGCTGGAGCCATCGGTGGCATTGCAATCACCGCGCTCATGCACCTGCAGCGCGTGATCGCTATTGGCGGGCAGGCCCGCAACGTTGTAGGTCACCTGCACCCCGTCCGAGCGCTCGATAAACGTCACCGTGCCGCGCGCCGTGTTACCGACGGTCGAGAGTAACTGGGCATCCGCCCGCTTTTCCTGGGGTTTCAGAAATGTCGTGCAGCCATCCAGCAAGAGCACGCTGGCGGCAATGACAAGGAGCCCGGATACAGCCCGGGCATCGAATTGGTTTCTCATGCGATCCTCTTGCCAGCCCGGAGCCGCCCCTGCGGCCACCGCGCCAGACCTGATGAAGCCGCCATGATACAGCCACCCAGACGGCTTTTATCGCGTTGAAACAGCCTGTGCTTATGCATCTCAGGTGTTTTGCACCACGATGCTGGGAAACTTCGAAGTCATGTCACGGGCGCGCTCGGCAATCTGCACGGCCACGCGTCGCGCAATCGTCCGGTAAATATCCGCAATCCGTCCGTGCGGGTCCGCCACCACGGTAGGCCGGCCAGAATCGGCCTGCTCGCGGATTCCACGATCGAGCGGCAAGCTGCCCAGCACTTCCACGCCGTAATCCTGCGCCATCCGCGCGCCGCCGCCCGCGCCGAACACCGGCTCTTCGTGGCCACAGTTCGAACAGATATGCATGCTCATGTTTTCGACAATGCCAAGGATCGGAATCCCAACTTTCTCAAACATCTTGAGCCCCTTGCGGGCATCAAGCAGCGCAATATCCTGCGGCGTCGTGACAATGACCGCGCCGGTCACGGGCACACGCTGCGAGAGCGTCAACTGGATATCTCCGGTGCCTGGCGGCATATCCACGATCAGATAATCGAGCTCGTGCCAGTTGGTCTGACGCAATAGCTGTTCGAGCGCTGAAGTGGCCATCGGGCCACGCCAGACCATTGGGTTGTCCTGCTCAACCAGAAAACCAATCGAGTTGGCCTGCAAGCCATGGCCGCTCATCGGATTCATCGACTTGCCGTCAGGTGATTCAGGACGGCCTTCGATGCCCAGCATCATCGGCAGCGAGGGGCCATAAATATCGGCATCCAGAATGCCGACCGCCGCGCCCTCGCTCGCCAGCGCCAGCGCGAGATTGACGGCCGTGGTGCTTTTGCCAACACCGCCTTTGCCGGAGGCCACCGCGACGATGTTCTTTACATTGGGTAGCAACTGCACGCCGCGCTGAACCGCATGCGCGGCGATTTTCTGTGACACCTGCACCTGCACACCGGTCACACCTGGCACCGTCCGCAACGCGTCAACGACGAGCGCTTGCAGCGCAGCAAACTGGGTTTGAGCCGGATATCCCAGCACCAGATCAACGCTCACGATGCCGTTATCGCCCAACGTCAGATTGCGAAAATTCTTCGCGGCGGCAAACGGCTGGCCGGTATTCGGGTCGACAGCCGTCGCTAGGGCCGCGTCAATCAAAGCCCGGTCAATGCTCATTAAAACTCCCTGGGGAAAACGCGTGTGGCGTGGCAGAATCGGACACCCGAATGCCAGCGGCACTAGGAAACTAGCTGCACGGCATGGCATACAGGTGCTGGGCGAGCAGGTTTTGCCCGCGGCAAAAGCCACAGCAAGACGGCCCCGGACACCTCCCGGGCCGTCTTGCTGCATACTTCGGCCGCTATTGTAGTAGCTGGCGCTGGGCCACGGCGGAACACCTGTCAGCCCCTCTTGTGCCCATCGCGGCAAGAGGCTGGGCCAAGGCCGCCATCCATACTTTTAACTAGAGAGGAAACAGAATGAACGCAACAATTGCAACTCGTCTGTCGGTATTCGTTATCGCAGGCGCAGTGCTGGCTGGCTGTGCCAACCCGCAAGGCACCAACACCGCAGTGGGCACGGGCGTGGGAGCGGGGCTGGGCGCTGGCATCGGCGCGCTGATCGGCGGCGGCAAGGGTGCTGCCATCGGCGCAGGCGTGGGCGCAGCCGCTGGCGGCATCACCGGCTATAACTGGCAAGCAATCCGCAACAAGCTCTCGGGCGCAACAGCGGGCACGGGCACACAGATCACCGAACAACCGGATGGCTCGCTCAAGCTGAACATCCCGAGCTCGGTCACCTTCGATACCGACAGCTACGCCATCAAGCCAAGCTTTGCCCCAGTGCTCGACCAGGTAGCGCAAACGCTGGTGCAAAACCCGGAAGTGACCGCCCAGGTGGTAGGCCATACCGACAGCACCGGCCAGCCCGCGCATAACCAGACGCTGTCAGTCAACCGCGCGCAAAGTGTGACGAACTACCTCGCGCAACGCGGCATCGCAGCGCAACGCCTGTCGGCCCAAGGCGTTGGCCAGACCCAGCCGGTGGCAGACAACAGCACTGAAGCCGGCCGCGCACAAAACCGCCGGGTCGAAGTGTTCCTGCGCGCCACGCAGCGCGCGCAGTAAAGCAACGCTGTCCTGAGCGCGCTGAGCATATTGAGCGCAGCGCCCAGGACAGCAACACAGCAAGCGGAGTCACAGCACCGTAAAAAAGGCCGAAAATTTTTCGAACTCCGCCGGAAATTCACGGTCTTTCTTTACGGTACGCAGCTGGCAAGGCCACTGCGGCACCATTCTCCTCTTGTCGTTGTTGCTCCGGGGCTCGATAGCGCCCCGGTTTTTTTTGCCTGCATGGGCCTGCATGGGCTTATTGCCACTCACTCATCTGCGCTGTTCTTCACTCTCCCCTCGCTCTCCCCCACTGTCCCTAATACGCGGCACTGGTACCCAACCACACCTCAGAGTCGCCGCTAAAAACCGCTCTCCACGCGTGTCCAGCCAGCCCGCGCCGCCGTCTCACGCTGTTAGAGCCCTGCTAGAATCGGCCTTTCGTATTTCATTCGCCGCATCCCGCGCCCCGCGCATCTCCCCCCTTCAGAAAAGCCCTATGTCAGCACCCGCCACCGATCCGTCCGCAGGCGCGCCAACCGGCCGCCGCCAGATTCTTGTCACGTCAGCACTGCCTTACGCCAACGGACAAATTCATATTGGCCATCTGGTCGAATACATCCAGACCGATATTTGGGCCCGAGCCCTGCGCATGCATGGCCACGAGGTTTATTACGTCGGCGCGGACGATACGCACGGCACGCCCATCATGCTGCGCGCGGAAAAAGAAGGGATCACGCCCAAAGCACTGATCGAGCGAGTGTGGCAGGAGCACAAACGCGATTTCGATCACTTCGGCATTTCGTTCGACAACTACTACACCACCGATTCCGATGAAAACCGCGTGCTCGCCGAAACGTTTTATCGCGCGCTCAAAGATGCGGGCCTGATCGAAGCCCGTGACATTGAGCAGGCCTACGATCCAGTACGCGAAATGTTTCTGCCAGACCGCTTCATCAAGGGTGAATGCCCGAAGTGCGGTGCCAAAGATCAATACGGCGACAACTGTGAAGCGTGCGGTGCGGCCTATCAGCCCACCGATCTGGTCAAGCCTTACTCGGTGGTGTCAGGCGCGACTCCCGTGCGCAAAACCTCGACGCATTATTTCTTCCGCCTGTCAGACCCTCGCTGCGAAAATTTCCTGCGCGGCTGGGTCGGTGGGCTGGCACAGCCAGAAGCCACCAACAAGATGCGCGAGTGGCTTGGCGGCGTAGGCGAAGCCAAGCTGGCCGACTGGGATATCTCACGCGATGCGCCGTATTTCGGCTTCGAAATTCCTGACGCGCCCGGCAAATATTTTTATGTCTGGCTCGATGCTCCCGTCGGCTATTACGCCAGCTTCAAGCACCTGGCCGCGCAACGCGGGATTGATTTCGACGCATGGGTGCGCAAGGGCTCGACGGCTGAGCAATACCATTTCATCGGCAAAGACATCCTGTATTTCCACACGCTGTTCTGGCCCGCGATGCTCGAATTCTCTGGCCATCGCACGCCCACCAATGTGTTCGCGCACGGCTTTCTGACCGTCGATGGCGTGAAGATGTCGAAATCGCGCGGCACCTTTATCACCGCGCAAAGCATGATCGAAACCGGGCTCAACCCCGAATGGCTGCGCTACTACTTCGCGGCCAAGCTCAACAGCACGATGGAAGACCTCGATCTGAATCTCGACGACTTCCAGGCGCGCGTGAATAGCGATCTGGTGGGCAAGTACGTGAATATCGCCAGCCGCACGGCGGGCTTTTTGTTCAAGCGCTTCGAAGGCCGAGTGCAGGACAGCGCGATGCAGCACCCGCTGCTGGTTACGTTGCGCGCCGCGATCCCGAACATTGCCGCGCTGTATGAAGCGCGTGAGTACAACCGCGCGCTGCGCCAGACCATGGAGCTGGCAGATGCTGTGAATGCCTTCGTCGATAGTGCCAAGCCGTGGGATCAAGCTAAAGACAGCGCTAACGCAGTCGCATTGCACGAAACCTGCAGCGTCAGCATCGAAGCCTTCCGTCTGCTGACGCTCGCGCTCAAGCCGGTGCTGCCCGCGCTGGCGCAAGCGGTGGAAGGCTTTTTGGGCATTGCCCCGCTGCAATGGGCTGATGCCGCCGTGCCGCTCAGCTCCGCGCAGCCGGTCAATGCGTACAAGCATTTGATGACGCGTGTCGAGCAAAAGCAGATTGATGCGTTGCTGGCGGCCAACCGCGAATCGCTGCAAGCCAGCGAGAATCCCGCAGCCGCTACGTGTGGCACAGCCGCCATCGCTGCTGCCACCGCTGCACCCGCTAAAGCCAAGGCCAAAGCCGGCAGCGCAGCCCAAACCGCTGAAGCGCCTCCCGGCATGATCTCGATCGACGACTTCGCCAAAATCGACCTGCGCATTGCAAAGATCGTCGCCTGCAGTGCGGTGGAAGGCTCGGACAAGCTACTGCAGCTCACGCTCGACGTCGGCGAAGAAACCACTCGCAATGTGTTCTCGGGCATCAAGTCGGCGTATCAGCCTGAGCAACTGGTCGGCAAGCTGACGGTGATGGTGGCCAATCTGGCACCGCGCAAGATGAAATTCGGCATCTCAGAAGGGATGGTGCTAGCGGCATCCGCCACTAACGAAAAAGCCGAACCAGGCATTTATGTGCTGGAGCCCGATAGCGGTGCCAAGCCCGGCATGCGGGTGAAGTAACACGGGTAACACTGCTGGCTAGCACGGTATAGCTGGCGACACAGGCACCCCACGGGGTGCCTGTGTCGTTTACAGCGAAACAGCAAAAAATTGGGAACGATTCCCAGAAAAGCGTCACTGAGAACATGTGCTGCATTCCAGTTAATAAATGGCGCTAAAAAAACAGGGAACGATAATTTCAGCATCAATTTCAAATTCGAAACGTAATGATTTAAAAACGCGCAAACAAACTGCTTAAGCAGTTATTTTTTAATCTGATATTTGCGCTTGACAGCACCATTCATTCCGCATCAAAATTCAGAAAATTTATGAGGCAGAAAGATGATTAATTTATCTTTCAGCAGTCTTTCCCGGAGTATGACGGGATAAACCGGAGGATTTAATTCTTGCAAACCCGTCAAATTAAACCCGGTGCCAAATGGAGTTTTGGCATCAGATAAGCTTTTAAGCACGATATTGTGAACCAGCTTGCCACTTCCATACTTGCTGCAAGACTTCAATCGTCTATTCCGGAATTTCCCTGCTGCAATAGCGAAAGAACATGGTGTGTTCGCGGAGAAAATTTGAAAGATAACCAGCGCGACGCAAAACTATCAACCAATGCATTTAATTTTATTATCGAAATGGTGAAACATGAACCAACTATCCTCAGCATCTAGAACAGCGTATGCCAACCTATTCACCGGCACTTCTGATTCAACACCGCTTGATTCAACACCGCTTGATGCAACGCCTATTAACTCAACACCTCTGGCATCACCTGATATTTTTCAGAAAATTAAAAATAATCCGCATGAATTATGCGAACTCAGGTTATTCTCCGTGCCTTCGAGCCCCGAATTGATATCCACATCTACATCGTCACAGGCCTGGGAATATAGGAAATTCAGCAGCACCCCGGCTTCCCCCTCTATTAGGGGCGTAGCAATTAATCAACTGCCAATAACTTCACGTGTCGTGCCGCATCAGCAATGTATAGAAATAGGCACGGAACGTCCTTCATTCGAAAAATCGATAGCGCCGGACATCGCCAGCCTGCAAAAAGAATTGTTCGGTGACTCAAAGCCCTTGCCGCTTAAGGAATTCCTTAACGCACACACAAAACCAGTGAATATGAAGCAGCCTGACTAAGGCCCGGGGCGTGGCTATTGCCAAGCACCTTGCTGGCTGCCCGTCACACAGGCACAACCAGCAAGGCCCGTTACAGCACCCGCCCCCGCTCACCACTGCCAGCGGTCAAAACGCCGCGTATACAGCAGGTCCACCCCCTGGAAAGTCCCGCCGTAGGCCGCGACGGACCAGTACCGTGTCAGGTTGACCGTCGCCTTGATCGCATTACTGGCTGACTGCAAACCCTGCTCGTAGCCAATCACCAGCCATTCGTTGATCGCTTTCGACACCATCACCACTTGCGGGTCAGTCAGGCCCACGTCGCTGCGGCCAATCGAAAACTCATCCAGCCCGAACGTCTGCGCGATCCGCTTGCCACCCGCGCTGCCCAGCAGCGCCAATGCGGTGGTCATCGCGCTCTGTTGTCCGAGGCTGTTGCCCTGATCCGTGCCATGGCCAAAAAGCAGCCACGAGAGCTTTTCGTTATCCGCCACGTTTGGCTCGGAAACCAGCTTGGCCGTCGGTGACTGAACCGTGCCCGTCACCTGCACACCAGCCTCGACCTGCTGGTTGCGCCGCATCGCCAGGATATTGATGCCGGGGTTAGCCACTGGCCCGTTAAAGGTGAAAAACCCGTTCTCGATGGCGAGCTTGCGGCCGAACGAAGTGTAGGTCGAGCCTTGCGTCACACGCACATTGCCCACTGCGCGCAACGGCTGGTTCGGCGCGCTCATCGCGGTAATCGTGCCGCGCAGGCCAAGATCCGCGCCCTGGCCACGGAAGCGGAAATTTTCCCCGAGATTGAGATCAATATTCGCGCGCGGAGCAAACGGGCTGGCGGGCCGATCCGAGTTGGTCAGCTTCGGCAGCTTCTCGCCGCGCACCGTACCGTCGGCACGCACGATCACCACGTCGTCACCTAGTTTGGGCGCGGCCTCTTCAGGCATATCGAAGAGCGCGTGATCGACGGTGAACTTGCCATTGATCGCCATCCCGCCTTGCGAGCCCGCACTGGTAACACTCGCGCTGCCCGAGAGCGACAGTTGACGGTCGGGGGCAGCAAACAGCTCCAGTTTGTCAGCGACGATGCTGGCGTTCAGATCCGGGTCCGTGTCACCCAGACGCACCTGGCCCTTGGCGCGCAGCGTGCCACTCGCGCCGTGAAATTCGACCTGCTGAAAATCCACCTTGTTTTCCAGCAGCCCAATCCGGACGACGCCGTCTTTCAACTGCACGCCCTGATCGACCAGCGTCGCTGACAAGCCATCGCCCGTCAGCGCGCCTGACAACCGGGGCTGCGCCATGGTGCCGGCGAGCGTGAGCTTGAGCGACAGCCGGCCGTCCAGCAAATAGCTCGGGCCAAACAGTCCACCAGTCGTCTTGAGCGAAGGCAGGTCTGCCACTACCTTGCCGCTGACGGGCGCTTCTTCGCTCAGTGTCAGCAGGCCGTCGCGCAGCGCGAGCGTGGTCTGGGCGTTCACATCGAGCACGCCCAGACGGCTGGCTTGCCCATGCAGCGTCGCGTTCAGGCGGTTGCCGCCAGAAAACTCCGCGCGCGCGGCAAGCGCCGTGATGCCCAGCGAAGCAATGCCTCGGCCCACCTCAACGGTCGCATCGCCCTCGCGCCGCTTGATCTGGAGATGACCGCTCGCGCTCTTGCCCAGGTTGAAATCCCAGTCGCCGTCGAACACCAGATCCGTTTTCAGCGGCGAAGGCGTACCGCTGATCTCTGCTTGCAATGCCAGCAGGCGCGCCAGCGCAACGCTGCTCAAGGTTCCCGCCGAGCGAATCTGGCCGTGATCGAACACAAACGATTTCAGATTGAGCAGCGCGCCTTCGAAGCTCAGCCGGGTCGCGCCCAGCGTCACGCGGTTTGCCTGCGCGCTGAGCGCCAGCGGGGCTTCCAGATTCAGCTCGGGTGTGCCGCGATTTTGCAGACGCGAAACAGTGCCGTTCCAGCGCATGCCCTCCGGGCTGTCGTTCAGATGACCGTTAGCTGCCAGCGCCAAATCCAGCTTGCGGCCGTAGAACTTGCCTAACGCGGAGGCTTCGAGCGTGTGATTCGCCCGTGTGCCACGCAGACGCGCCGTGAGGCTCGGCACTTCGATGCCTTCGGCGCTGAGGCCACTCGCGTCGGTGCTAAAAACCAGCGCACCGTTCGGGCCATCGCGCAACTCGGCATGACCTTTGGCCGCACCGATCCGGTTCGCACCAAACGCGACGTTTTGCGCGTTGTAGTTCAGCACCAGATCGGGATGAGCGAGGCTGCCCGTCACATCGCCATCGGCCGCCAGCACACCCGTGAGGCCAAAGCCCAGCCGTTCGAGCTGGGGTGCATCGACGCGAAAACGCAGACGGTCGCCGCGTGCGCCAAAGCTGCCTTGCAGATTCACCTGATTGCCCGCCACCGACAGTGCCGCGTGACTCGGCAAGAGCCGTGTCCCTGCCACCTGCACCGTGCCGCTGCCAGTGAGTGGCAGACCGTCATAGACACTCTCGCCCAGTTTGAAATCAGCCTGCGCGGTGAGCTGCGGCGCGAGCGTGCCCGCCACATTCAGCGTGCCATTTACGCGGGCTTCGATTTTGCGTCTGGGTGCTGCCGCGGGTGGGCGCTGCGCTGCCGCCGTGCGGGCCTTTGCCCTGGCAGAAGCTGGGGCGGATTGAGTGCCAGCGGCGGATCTGGGTGCGGATGCGGATGCAGGTGCGGGCGATGCCCGAGTGGCAGCGGTTTGCGCCATCAGCAGCAACGGGTTGAAATCCGTCAGCGCCGCCTTTAGCGCGTAAGACGAACGCGCATCGTGATTCAGCACGCCGGTGAGCGCCACGCTCCCCTGACCCGCGCTGACATTCACCCGCTCCAGATTGATCCGGGCCGGATTGAAGCGCGCGCTCGCCTGGGCGCGCAACGCAGTGGCTGGATCGGCCAGATCGAGCGTCAGGTGCTGCTCGTCACCGTTCAGACGAATGGCAATGGGCCCGGCCAGTTGCGTGGGACGCAGACTGGCTTCGAGCGCATTCAGGTCGAGCCCCGCGACTTTCAGATCGAACTGGCCATGCTTGCCAGCCAGCGCGCCGCCCCCGCTGAGCGTCGCGCGCTTGACCAGGCGCACATTGAGGTTCGAGATGCGCTGGGTGTGCGCGTCGAGATACACCTCCGTGCGAGCGTCGATCAATGGCAGCAGGTTCTGGTCAAGCGCCCCCGGTTTGGCGTTGACCACCGAGACCGTACCGCTGACCGCGAAACCCGCCGCGGGTGTAGCTGCCGCCGCTTGCGCATGGCGGGTGGTTTGTCTGGCGGGACGTTTGGTGCTGCTGGTATCCGCCGCCTTGCTGTCATGCGCTCGCGCTGCGGCGCTAACAGGCGCGGGCTTTAATTCGGCACGCAGCGTCAGGTCCGCTTGCGGCGCGCCCTCGGCAAAGGCCTGCGGATTCACGTGATCGAACGCCAGCGTCGCGCGCTGTAACGGCACCGCGCCGAACGGCGTCGCTTCGATCCGCGCATGGCCCGCGAGTTTCATGCCGCTCGCATCCAGCTCAGCAATCAGTTGCTCCAGCGAACCTGACAGCTGCCCTTGCACCTGAACCGCTTCGTTGCTCAGCTTGCCGGCGTAGCCCAGCGTGCCGCTCAGCGCAAACGGCCGGACGCCATCGAGCTTCGCCGTGAGATTCACCGCGCCAAACGGCGTATCGAGCCGCTCAAGCGACGCTTCGTGATGACGCCCATCGCTGCGGCCATAAAACTTCAGACGGACGTATTCGGTCGTCGTCGTGCCTTCATGCAGGCGTAATTTCTCGACCCGCAGATCGCGCACCAGCAGTTGCAGCGGCAAACGCAGATCCTGCGGCAGTGTCAGCGGCGTGCTGCTCTCGGGTTCAGGCGCGCCAGGGCGCAGATCAATCGTCCCGACGTGCAAAGACTCAATCGCTAAACGCCACGGCTTGCGGCTCAGCGTCCAGCGCCCGGTGATGTGGTCGATCTTGAACGCCAGCCCGTTGGCATCGGGGCTGCGCCATTCGATCTGCCGCAGCCGGATGCCGCTCGCCAGCGTGCCGCCCTCCAGCGTGCCGGTCAACCGCCCAAAGAACATGCCCACCACGGTCTGCCACGCATAGCTGGTGCCACGCTCGGTCCATACCGCACCGCACAACGCGCCCACCAGCAAGGCCACCAGCAGCACCAGCACGCCCACCGTCCAGGCGCACGTGCGCCACAGCCGCCGCCACCAGCGCCGTGCAAACGACGGTGGTGGCGGCGGTGGCTGGTCTGGCGTAGACGGGCTGGGGCTCACGGGGACATCGGTTGTCATGCTGAATACCAGGGCAAAAATACGGAATACGGGATCACGGGCACAAGCCGCTGCGTCTAGAAGGCGATGCCAAGCGTCAGATAAGGACGCACGCTGCGATTGCGGATGCCATAAGCCAGATCAACGTTGACCGGCCCGACCGGGCTGCGCCAGCGCGCGCCCACACCCGCGCCTGGGTAGAACACCTTTTCGCTCCAGGTGTCGGTGGCGGTACCGATATCGAAAAACGCCGCCGCGCCCCAGTTATGCGTGAACCAGTGCTGATACTCGGCGGTCCCGGTCAGCAGATATTTGGTCGGCAAGATCGAGCCGCCGACGTTATTCCCAATGCTCTGGAAGCTGTAGCCGCGCACTGAGTTCGAACCGCCCGCGCGAAACAGCAGCGAAGCCGGAATGCCGCTTGACCCGCCGCCACTGAACACCCCACCCAGCTCCGCACGCAACAGCACCAAGTCACGCGTGCCAACCGGCAAATATTGCTGGCCACGGGCATAACCCCGCACGAAGCTCTGTTCCGCCAGCACGCCTTTCACTGCAAAGCCCGCTTCGACGTGAATCAGATTGCCGGAATGCGGAAAGAGCGGATCGTCGGTATTACGCCGGGTCCATGACCATGCAGGCACCAGCGCGTGGCTGCTGCTCGGCGCGGCGAGGTTTTGGTCGAGACGGTCCTGGTAGTACAGCAGCGAATAAGCGTAGTCGATGAACTGCGAAGTGCGGGTGCGTTGAATCCCGCCACGCGCGCTGTAAATACGCGTATCCGACACATTGGTGCTGGTGTAGGACGCCAGCACGCTATTGGTCCAGGCACGCGGGCCTGGCGGCATCGAAAGCTGCACCTGGCCGTACTGCTGGATCTGGTCGAGACGCCCCTGAACCGAAAACGGCCAGGCCTTGCCGAACGTGTCGAGATATGAATAAGAGCCCTGGATATGCGGCCCGTTATCGGTTGAGTAGCCCACGCCACCGCGCACGCTATGAAACGGGTACTCACTGACCTTCACATGGAGCGGCGTTTCGTGTGGCTTGTCAGGATCGTTATCGACATCGATTGCCACGCTGGCGTAATACGGCGTGTTTTGCAGCTGACGCTGGAGCTCGTTCACCCGCTGCACGTCATAGATTGCGCCAACGCCGACTGGATTCACGTTCTGCACGATCTGTTCGGGATAGCGCCGCGTGCCGCTGACATCCAGCTTGCCCATGGTGAAGGTTGGACCGCTATCGAAGGTCACGCTGAGCTTCGCTGCCCGCGTGCGCGGATCGACCAGCGCGCGCGAATCAACGATTTTCGCCGCCAGATAGCGGCGCGACTGCAGCGCCTTGAGCGCCGCGTTTTTCGCCGCCTCCCACGCGGCCTGCGAAAACGGCTGGCCATCATGCAGATCGAACGCCAGACGGGTGGCTTTCTCCTGTTCGGGATCTTCGCCGTGCACCGGCCCGTCGAACGTTAAATCAACCGAGGAAACCATCGTGCGAGGCCCCGGGTCGACCTTCACCATGACCCGCTGCTTGCCCTCCACCATCTGCACATCAGTGCGCACCACAGGCGAAAAATACCCTTCAGTCGCGGTCAAATCACGCACTTGCTGCGGCGTCGCGGTAATCAGGAAGTCGAACTGCTCGGCACTGACACCCGCGCGTTTGGCGAAGCGGGCGAGATCAAGATGAGATTCGAGCAGCTTGCGCACCTGGCGCGGTTCAGCTTCGATCTCTACCTTGTAGGCCGCATGTGCGGCGAAGGCCTGCATCAGGATGCCGCACGTCAGCCAGGCACGCAGCCTGCGTCTGAACCGCGAAGCACTGGGTGTCGCGCGCCGTGCGCGCGAGAGTTTGATCGCACATCCCACCAGACAGAGCCTCCAGCCGTTATGAAAATGTTTCGCTGGCCTAGCTGAAGTTAGCGCCAGCAAAACCGAAACGCGCTATTTGACCACATCAGCGCGCACTCACATACCGTGCCGAGGTACGCGCCAGCTCCTGTACAGCCGCCAGGCACCTGCCTGGCTACGGCCATCGATGCAACGGGCATACAGCGGACATGCACACGGCAAACTTCATGCCGGTCTCGCTAGTGAACCCGCTCCACCCGGGGCGGACCGACCGGGGCACAGGTTTCAGGCAACTTTAGGCAACGCGAGGCGCATGCGGTAAAATCCGCGACTGCTTTATAGCGGCGGTGCCCTGCCCGCCGCTTCTTCTTTTTTGCGGACCCGCGCCATGTATCAATCAGACATCACCCAGTTCCTGAACCAGCTCAAAGAGCAAAAGCCCACTCTTGAAGCCGAGCAACGGCAAGGCCGCGCCCTGTTGTGGGACAAAGCCCCCACCGATCTCGACGAACGCGCCCGGCAACAGGCGTCCAAGGTTGAGCAAACGCCTTACGTCTACTACCAGAACTTCTAGCAATGGCCCGCGCCGAACGCGGCCGTCCCCGCCGCCGGGTAACGGCCGGCGAATCCGACGCGGCGCTCGCCGCGCCGGAAACTGATTCAACGCCCGACACCATCGACGGCATTGCATTCGCCCGTCTGTATGGCGAGCCGCTGTTCAAGCTGCCGCACGATCTGTACATCCCGCCTGACGCCCTCGAAATTTTTCTCGAAACCTTCGAGGGCCCGCTGGACCTGCTGCTCTACCTGATCCGCAAGCAAAACTTCAACGTGCTCGACATCCCGATGGCGGATGTCACGGTGCAATACCTGGGCTACGTCGAGCAACTGCGCAAAACCAACCTCGAACTAGCCGCTGAATACCTGCTGATGGCCGCGATGTTGATCGAAATCAAGTCGCGCATGCTGCTGCCGCTCAAAAAGACCGACGCCGACGATGAGGCCGAAGACCCGCGCGCCGAACTGGTACGCCGTCTGCTCGAATATGAACAGATGAAACTCGCCGCTCAGCGTCTCGACCGGCTACCGCAACTCGGGCGCGATTTTCTGCGCGCCGACGTGTATATCGAGCAAAGCATCACGCCGCGTTTTCCTGATGTGAATAGCGACGACCTGCGCGCAGCATGGGCCGATGTCATCAAGCGGGCCAAGCTGGTGCAGCACCACCACATTTCCCGCGAAGAGCTATCCGTGCGCGAACACATGAGCGTGATTCTGCGCAAGCTGCAACATGCGCGCTTCATGGAATTCTCCGATTTGTTCGACGTCACCCGCGGAGTGCCCGTCGTGATCGTGAACTTCATCGCCATGCTGGAGCTATCGCGCGAATCACTGCTGGAGATCACCCAGGCCGAACCCTTTGCGCCAATCTATGTGCGGCTGGCCTATCTGCCTGCCTGAGGCGGCCCCTGCCGCCCCGCCGTCCCATTCAGACCCAACCCGGGGCGGCAGGAAGGAACCGGCAAGAACAAACCCATGCGCAACCTTCAACGCAGCAGGTCCACCTCAAAGCTTCAAAGCCTCTACAATTTCGCGCGACGTTGCCCGGCCCTTTAGCTGAATCGCACGGGTCCCGCACCTAAGCGCCTAAGCGCCCATCTGCTCACAGGCCCATTGGCCCTCTACCACGCCGGCCCGAACATGAAAGTCATCAGCTCGATCCACGAATTGCGCGACCAGTTGCGCGGACAAAACCGCACCGCGTTCGTCCCTACCATGGGCAACCTGCACGAAGGCCATCTGTCGTTGATGCGCCTCGCGCGCCAGCACGGCGACCCGGTCGTCGCCAGCATCTTCGTCAACCGGCTGCAGTTTGGCCCGAACGAAGATTTCGGCAAATATCCGCGCACGCTGGAAGCCGATATCGAGAAACTGCAAAAAGAAAACGTCTATGTGCTGTTCGCCCCCACTGAGGCGGATCTGTACCCCGAACCCCAGGCATACCGGGTACATCCACCGCAAGACCTGGGCGATATTCTCGAAGGCGAATTTCGCCCAGGGTTTTTTCAGGGAGTCTGCACAGTCGTAATGAAGCTGATGTCCTGCGTGCAACCACGAGTGGCCGTGTTTGGCAAAAAGGACTATCAGCAGTTGATGATCGTGCGGCAGATGTGCCACCAGTTCGCGCTGCCCACCGACATCATCGCCGCCGAAACCGTGCGTGACCCTGATGGCCTCGCGCTCAGCTCACGCAACCGCTATCTGCAGCCAGACGAACGCACCGAAGCACCGCAGCTTGCTGCCGCACTGCAACGGGTGCGCACTGCCGTGCTGGATGGCCGGCGCGACTTCGGCGCACTTGAGCGCGAAGCGCAAAGCGCGCTCAGCGCACGTGGCTGGCAGCCCGACTACATCGCCGTGCGCAAACGCTCGGATCTGCTGCCCCCCGCCGCCGATGACACCACCTCGCCGCTAGTCGTGCTCGCCGCCGCCAAAATGGGCGCAACCCGCCTGATCGACAACCTCGAGATCTGAACCAGGCGGATGCAGAACCGCTCAAGCGCCCCCCTCACCCGCCGCACAGGAAGCCACACCATGCAACGCCATCTGCTGAAATCGAAGATCCACCGCGCCGCTGTCACACATTGCGAATTGCATTACGAAGGCTCATGCGCAATCGACGAAGACTTGCTCGACGCCGCGAACATCGTCGAAAACGAACGGATCGACATCTGGAACATCAACAATGGCGAGCGCTTTTCCACCTACGCGATCAAGGGAGAACGCGGCAGCGGCATGATCTCGCTGAATGGCTCGGCAGCGCGGCGGGCACAGCTGGGCGACCTGGTCATCATCGCGGCCTTCGCCATGGTGGATGAGGCAGAGCGCCTCGCGGGCTGGAAGCCTGAGCTAGTGTTCGTCGATGAAAACAACCGGATCAAGGGCAGCCGCGACCACGTGCCAACGCAAAGCTGGTCTTGAAAGCGGCTGTGTTTTTACGCTGGGGTGCTGGGGTGCTGGGGTGCTGGGGTGCTGGGGTGCTGGGGTGCTGAGACGCCAAGGTGCCGAGACGCCGGAGTGCCTGGGCACCAGAACGCGCCCGCTTCACGGCAGCACGGCACTCCAGCAGCTGTTAGCGCTACGGCGGCTTCAAAGCTTCACATTCAAAACTTCACCTTCAACGCTGGCTGGCCCACTCGATGATCGGCTGCCACTGCTCCAGATCTTTGGCGACCCGGCCGGGTGCCACATCCCATAGCGTCAAGCCCTGCGCGGCCAGTTGCACGTAGTTTTGCGTGTCGCGCAGATAGCCCAGTACCGGCAACGCCAGCCCCTCGGCAAAGCGATGCAGTTGCTCCGCCGAGCGGGTGCGCGCATCAACCCGCATCCCTACCACCGCCACATCGACGGCACCTTTGCGCACCGCTTTTTCTTGCGCCAGCCGCTGCAAAAAAGCTTGCGTCGCCAGGATATCGAACAGCGAAGGCTGAAGCGGCACGATCACCTTGTCAGCCAACGCGAGCGCCACCGTCAGGTGAGCGCCATGCAGCCCAGCCGGCGTGTCGATGACGGATTGTTCGAAGCCGCCTGGCGGTTTCGCAGGCGCGCCGGGATCGAGCCGCCACGCTTCGATAACCGGCAACGTCGCCGGCCGAGCCTGCAACCAGTCATGAGCGGACTGCTGCTGGTCTAGGTCCGCTAGCGCGACCCACGCGCCCGACGCAGCGAAATACCCCGCCAGATTGGTCGAAAGCGTGCTTTTGCCCACGCCACCCTTTGGATTCGCCACCACGATCACCGCCATACCAGCTCCTGAAGAAGGCCGAGCTTGCCAGCCACGTTATCTGTGGAATCCATGGACTCCGGGAGTGCCCGGCATGCTGGCTGAAGCGTCGGCATGGGCATGGGCGCTGGGCAAGACTACGGCAGATCGCCGATTACTGCTCTGTTGGCCGCGTAATTTAAAAAATAGGAGAAATCTGAAAATATCACCTGATTTTTGACAAAAACAGGTGAAAACAGGCTTATCTCAATATGATCAAGGTCTTGAGTATGGAGCGTGGTGCTGTGCAAGCAGCCAGACGGCGTCCATCGGATCACCACTGCGGGCTCGCCAGAAAATCGCGTTTTAGCCGCCCGAGTCGGCACTTGCTGGAGCGACGCATTGAAACAAACCTGTCGAAAAAGCCTGGCTAATCGCGGCTTGAGCATTACGCATTTATTTTTAAGGCAGTCGCACCTGCTATTTTTTTAAAAACGCTAACTTAAACCCTCTTTCCTTCAAAAAATGCTCTGAAAATTCTTCAAGCGCCCCCCAGTTCAACCCTAACATAGAAAAAAATTTACTTTCGAACACGGGAATTTTTAAAATTTCTATTTTTTCTATTTTTGCCTTAACTAGAACTCCAAAACGCAACAACTCTGACTGCCAATCTTGACCCTCAAAAAAGCTATAAATATTATCGCAGCCATATGTGAAATTAGTTACGCGCGGAAGTGATTTTATTTGCCCCAAATCTTCGAAACCGGCGCCTTCAATTGACAAATTCTTCAAAAAGTCATTTTTTATACCAAAATCTTTTCCCACGCCTAAATATCCCAGCTCACGTGAATATAAAACACATAATGAAAGAGATTTTAGTTTAGTCATATTGTTTATAGCAGGAAGTGCTCTATAAAAATCACCTTCCTCCATGAAAACATCAAGATTCTCAATTAAACGAGAAAAATCCGAGGCGAAAAATTTATCCACTGTCTCTCGCACGCAGCATGGGGCTTGACGACCAACTCCATTTTGATCAATATAAATTTCGAAAGAAGAAAAATTGAATTTAGGCAATCGAATTGACTGAATTTTATCAGTCGGAATTTCAGATAACACATCAACAAGCATCGAGTGGTAAGCGTTTTCCCAGCGCAACCCACATCCAGTTATGTCAATATATTTCCGATCTATTTTTGGGTGCGCGCCAAGAAGAAAATTCTTTAATTCAAGCTTCAAGGCATCTTTGTCACGGAGATTTTCCCATCGAATATTTTGATATTTTTTTAAAATTCCACCAACACCTTTTCTGCATTCATTGGCTGCTGCTTCTGCTTCTTCTGCTACTTCTTTCATGTGCCCAGAGATTTTATTTCGCAACACTGCATTATTAAATATTCTTCGGTACAACTCCATATTATCTTTAATAACGCCTTTATCCAGCGAAATGACGATCTTGCTTTGTTGATCGTTTAGCGAGGCCTGCGACGCTGCCTGTTTCGTCTGGACTATAGATGCTAAACACTCCGCTTCTGCCCACCCCTCTCTCAATTCTGCCTGGATAGACTTGGGCCCGACATCGTCCCCAATACTCCTATTCTCGCCAGACTCCGCGAAGGTCACCTTGCCATTTGGGAATGCCGAGGAGGGGTCAGATTTATTGTGATTCAGACTTGGTATTTTCATTTGTTAAGTTAAGTTTTCCAACCTTCGTAACCAACGGACCATTTTTGTTCCTCGACGCTTCCGGCAAAAAAACGGAAACCGGTGCGGCTAATCATTGGGCACACGAAATGCCACTGCTGAAGCTACCGCGGACGCTAGGCAGGCAGATGTTAGGCCTGCACCTATTTCATCTCGCACACCCGCGGCATCAAATTCAGCGTTTCCGTCTCTATCAGCGGCGGAGGCACCGCCAACGTCATTGCCGATTTCACGGGCAAACGGGCGAACAAACAAACCCGCACTAGATAACACCAACTCATCCCAGGCCCGCCGTTACAATCACGCGATGCCCGCTCACGATCTCACCTTCGTGCTTGGCGGTGCGCGCTCCGGCAAGAGCGCGTACGCCGAGCAGCTTGCCCTGGCCGGCCCAGCGCACACCGTCACTTACATTGCCACTGCCCGTATCGCGGATGACGAGTTCGCCGCGCGCGTCGCTCATCATCAAGCGCGGCGTCCACCGCACTGGCTGCTGCGTGAAACCCCGCTCGAGCTCGCCAGCGCACTGGCGGCAGCCGATGGGCCCGGCCACTGTGTGCTGATCGACTGTCTGACGCTATGGCTGGCGAATTTTCTCTGTCCACCGGAGCACGCCGCAGCCGATGCCAGCGCTGACTATCCAGCACAGCTCGTCGCCTTTGAAACCGCACTCCTCCACGCCACCGGCCAAATCATCGTGGTCAGCAATGAGATCGGTCTGGGCGTCGTGCCAACCGGTGCGCTCACGCGCCAGTATGTTGATGAACTGGGCCGCCTCAACCAGCGCATCGCCGCATTGAGCCCCCGGGTCACGCTGATGGTTGCGGGCTTGCCACTCACGCTGAAAACCACCCCAGCCGCCACTGATGCCTAGCCTAGCAACCACGCATCCGCCCCTCTGCCGCACCAGCACAACGCACGCGACGCGCCCGACGCGCCCCGGCCGCCTCACACACTGGCTCATGCTCGTGACGGCATGTGTCGTCGGCTTCGCTCCCCTCACTAGCCGCGCAGAAACAGCATCCACCGGAAACCTCATACGTCCACGTCCAGCCAGCGCCGCGCTGCACGTGAGCGACGACTCCGGTGCCAGCGTGACGCTGGCTGCGCCCGCGCGACGCGTCATCAGCCTCGCGCCTCACGCCACTGAGTTGCTGTACGCCGCGGGCGGCGGTGCGCAACTGGTCGGCGCGGTCGCCTACAGCGACTACCCCGCAGCCGCCCAGCGCTTGCCCCGGGTTGGCGATAACAACGCCTTCGATCTCGAACGCATCATCGCGTTGCGGCCGGATTTGCTGGTGGTCTGGGGGCATGGCACCGCCTCGCCGTCAATCGAGCGCTTGCGTGCGTTGCACATTCCACTGTTTTTCAGCGAACCACGGCAGCTTGATGACGTCGCCCGCACGCTGGAAAAATTCGGCCAGTTGCTCGGCACCCAGGCTACGGCAAATGCTGCGGCTCAACGTTACCGGGCGCAAATCGCGCAACTGCGGACGCGTTATGCCGGCCGGCCGCTGGTCAGCGTTTTCTATCAGGTATGGGATCAGCCGTTGATGACGCTCAACGGCCAGAACATGGTGAATGACGTGATGAACTTATGTGGCGGACGCAATGTATTCGCGCAACTCCCTGTCCAGGTGCCGACGATTTCAACCGAAGCCGTGCTGGCCGCCAACCCTGAAATCATCGTGACCGCCGCGCCTGGGGCAAGCCCTTCGGGTCCGCTTGCACCAGCGCTGGAACGCTGGCAGGCGTGGCCTAGAATGACCGCCGTGGCACGGCACAACCTGTTCACGCTGGACGGCGATTTAATCAGCCGTCCAGCACCACGTATCGCGCAAGGGGCTGCGCAACTGTGCGCAGCCATCGAAGTCGCGCGGACCCGGCGGGCTACTTCGCCGCGCTAAGCTGTGCCAAACAGGGGGTTGGTTGGTTCGCTAGTCCGCTAGTCCGCTAGTCCGCTAGTCTCGCTGATCCACTAATCCCGTAAGCCACACCAAGCCAACCGCATACACGACGCTAGCGCCAGCCGCTCCAAGCCGTCCGCGCGAATAGCGCAAATGGCAAATAACACAAGCCAGCCGCGCATAACCAACTACCAGCCACCCAACCCCACCCAACACCATCCCTCAGCCATTCCAGCGCACCAGCGAGCCATCCCCCGTAGCCTCATCCCAGCGCAACCAGACCACGCTGCCCATCTCCAGCGACCACGACAGGCACCGTTCAAGCGGCAGCGCCAGCACTTGCGCGGCTACCGCGCGCATCACCCCCGCATGCGTCACGACATGCACTGGCGCGACCTTTCGTTGAGCCTCTTGCAATGGCTGGCGCAACGCCTCCAGCCACTGTGCTACCCGCGCAGCAAACTGCGCCACACTTTCGCCGCCATGCGGACAAGCCGTCATGAAATCAACAGCCCATGCGTCCAGTTCGGACCGGGCGATAGCGTCCCAGCGCTGCCCCTCCCAGACACCGAAATGCATTTCGCGCAAACGCTCATCGGCCTGCCACGCGCAACCCCACTGCTGCGCCAGCCATGCCGCAACCGTGGCGCAACGCGTCAGCGGGCTCGACAACAGCCGCTGCACTGCCGGCACGCCAAGCTGCTCTAGCCGCTGCGCCAGCGCGTGAGCACCAGATTCGGCTGACATGGCCAGCGGCACCTCGGTGCCGCCATAGCACACGCCAGCCTCAACCGAGAGCGGCGGATGCCGCATCAAGATGAGATCCACGCCAGCCCCACCAGATAAATCGCCAGCTCGAACACCTGCTGCGCCATGCCCAGACAGTCGCCGGTATACCCGCCCAGCCGCCGCACGAAATAACGCCCTAGCCCGATGCGCAATAGCAGCAGCACCAGCAACGCGACGAGTCCCATGCGCCAGTCAGGCCAAAGCAGCCACAACCCGCCCGTGCTGCCCGCCCACGCCATCGCGCGCCACGACAGACGCTGCGCCACCGGCTTGGCCCGCCCCTCGGGACGGACGTAATCCAGCGTCAGCAAATAGCTGATCGCCCCCATCCGGCTCGCGGCGTGCGCGCCAATCATCAGCCACGCGGCACGCGCAGGCGGCAGCGCCGCTAGCACCTGCCACTTCAATCCCAGCACCACTAGCAACGCTAGCGCCCCAAACGCGCCAATGCGCGAGTCGTGCATGATGCGCAACGTGTCATCACGGGTATACGCCCCACCGAACGCATCGACGCTATCCGCCAGGCCATCTTCATGAAACGCGCCGGTCACCAGCAAGGTCGCGGCCAGTGACAGCAGCACCGCCACGTTCGCCGGCCACAGCCGCAGCGCCCCCAGATAGACCACCGCGCCCAGCGCCCCAACCAGCGCGCCCACGAGCGGAAAATACCGCGCCGATGCATTCAGGTAATACGCCTCATACCCCACCCAGCGCGGCACCGGAATCCGCGTGAAATACCCCATCGCGCTCAACAGGTAACGCAGCTCCATCAGCAACGGCCGTAGCCACCGTAATAACAACCGCAACCGCATCTGCCCTCGTCTGCGCCACGTGCCGCGCAGCTCTTCATCTCCACGCATCGGTTTGCACCTCCCGGCCCGCGACACCCGCCGAGGCAAAACTTGCCATCTCGTTGAGCATCGCCAGTGCGGCGCGCAGCAGCGGTACCGCCAGCACTGCCCCGGTGCCTTCCCCTAGCCGCAGATCCAGCGTCAGCAACGGCTGCGCGCCGAAGTAATCGAGCATGCGCCGGTGCCCCGCTTCATTTGACGCATGCGCGAACACACAGTACTCACGCACGGCAGGTGCCAGCGCATCGGCCACCAACAGCGCCGCGCCCGCGATAAAGCCATCGACCAGAATCGTCATACCTGCCTCAGCCGCCGCAAGATACGCGCCAACCATCATCGCTATTTCAAAGCCACCGAAGGTCTCAAGCGCATCGAAGGCTTCCAGCGGGCCTGGTGCCTGCGATGCTTCTGGTGACTCAAGCGAGCCCGCGTCAGCCGCATGCAACGCCAGCGCGGCCGCCAGCACATTGCGCTTTTTTGCTAGCCCCGCGTTATCGAGCCCGGTGCCCCGGCCCACGCATTCGTCAATCGACACGCCGCACAAACGGCTCATCAGACACGCTGCCGCCGATGTATTCGCAATCCCCATCTCCCCTAGGCCGATCACATTCGTGCCCAGCGCGGCGTGATGCCGAACCCGTGCCGCACCGGCTGCCAGCGCCGCCAGCGCCTGGTCGCGTGTCATCGCCCGCTCATGGGCGAAGTTGCGCGTGCCAGGTGCCAGCGGGATATTGATCAGCCCTTCTGCCGCCGCAAGCGGCGTGGCGACTCCCGCATTCACGACTTCGAGCAGCACGTCATTGACCCGGCTCAGCACATTGATCGCCGCGCCTCCGGAGAGAAAATTCGCCACCATTTGCGCGGTTACGGCCTGGGGATACGAGCTCACGTCCTCGCTGGCAATGCCGTGATCGCCCGCGAACACGATCATCAGCGGCCGCACGATGACCGGCTGAAGACTGCGCTGAATCAGGCCCATCTGGCGCGCGAGAGTTTCCAGCCGTCCGAGGCTGCCCGGCGGCTTGGTCTTGTTATCAATCCGGTGTTGCAGCTCGGCACGCAAGCTCTGGTCCAGCGGCTCGACAAGGGGCAGAGCGGAGGAAAAATTCATGGCAGTCCGGAGGAAAAGAAGAAATCGGCGCAGTAGCAATTCATGCGCGGCGAGCAAAGTGATATCGGCTTAGCACTGCGGTATGGCGGGTATGGCTAGTGGCGGTGGTGACGCGTGGTTCATGGGTCTTCGTCGTTTTATGGGTTTTATGGGTTTTATGGGATTCGTACGCTTTACGAACCTCATACGCCTCATACGCCTCACGAGCCTCATGGGCTTCATGCGCCTTACCGGCTTCATGGACTTCTAAGCCTCACGAACTTCAGTTCCTTACCAACCTATGCGGACCTATGAGAGCCTATGCGCCCCATGAGCTTTATGCGCCTTACAAGCTTCATACGCCTCACGCCCCCTCACAAAGCCTCACCCAACTGGCACCCCGCCACCCCCAGCACGCAAAACCGGCACCAGCGCCTCATGACCGCCTTCGCGGATCAGCACCAGCGGATAACCGAAGGCGCGGCTGGCCCGCTCGGGAGTCAGCACCTGCTGCACTCGCCCAGCATGGGCCGTGCCCACGCCATCGAGCAGCACTGCATGAGTGGCAAAACGGCGCGCAAGGTTCAGGTCATGGCACGAAAACATGACGCTTCGTCCCGCTTCACGGACCCATCCGCACAGCGCCTCAAGGCAAGCGATCTGGTGATGCAAGTCGAGATGCGCCAGCGGTTCGTCCAGCAGCAGCAACGGCGCGCCCTGGCACAGCACCCCTGCGAGTGCGGCCCGCTGCCGCTCACCGCCAGACAGTGAACACACATCGCGCGCGGCCAGCTCCGTCAACCCGAGCGTGGCCAGCGCCGCGTGCGCCGCCTGATGGTCGGCGGGCTGCTCCCAGCCCCAGCCCGCCAGATGCGGAAAGCGGTTGAGCAACACGCTCTCCAGCACGCTCATGCTGAACGCATCGTGCGCACTTTGCGGCATCAGCGCGCGCCGCCGGGCCAGCGCTGCCGCAGGCCAGCGCGCCAGCGCCACACGATCCAGTTCGAGCTGACCTGCCGCCGGTGCCAGCAAACCAGCCAGGGTTGCCAGCAGCGTTGTCTTGCCCGCACCATTCGGACCCGCGATGCACCAGATCTGCCCCGCCTCAAAGGTTTGGCTAAAGCGCTCAAGCAACGTGCGTTCACCCGCGCGCAGTGTCAGATCCCGTACCTCCAGCGCCGCAGTCGCCGCCAATCCCGCCAGCGGTGCAGCAGGCGACGCCGTAGATGACGCAACAGACGACGCAGTTGATGCCACAGCAAACCAGCCAGAAAGAAATGTCATCCGTGCCGCCTGCGTAACAGCATCCAGAGAAACAGCGGCACCCCAGCCAGCGCGGTAATCACGCCCACCGGCAATTGCGCGGGAGCGATGAGTGTGCGCGCCACCAGGTCAGCCGCCATCACCACCATGCCCCCGCCCAGGGCCGCCGCAGGCAGCAACATCCGCTGGTCATTGCCTAACAGCAGCCGCAGCAGATGCGGCACCACCAGCCCGACAAAGCCAATCGTGCCGCCCGTCGTCACCGCAGCCGCGGCCGCCAGCGACGCCACCAGATAAACCCGCAAACGCAAACGCCTGACCGGAACCCCAAGCGCCTGGGCGGCAAAATCACCGCGCAGCAGCACATTCAACTGCGCGGCAACCGGCACGATCAGCACCAGCGCTGCCAGCAATGCAGCCAGCGCTACCCAGGGAGTGCCGCCGGTGTTCAGGTCACCCGTCAGCCAGAACAACATGCCGCGCAAACGGCTGTCCGGCGCGAGAGTCAGCAGCAAGGTAATCAACGCGCCCCAGCCTGCCGCCACCACCACCCCCGTCAGCAAAAGACGCGGCGAAGCCTCTTGCGCCTCACCTCGCCATAACGCACGGCGAGCCAGCCCGAGCACCAGCACAATCGACACCAGCGCACCGGCAAACGCACTGAGATTCACCAGCCACCACGCCGCGCCGCCCATCATCGCCAGCAGCGCGAAACTCGCCGCGCCACCCGAAACCCCCAGCACATACGGCTCGGCCAGCGGATTACGCAACAGCACTTGCAGCAGCGCCCCCGCCAGCGCCAACAGCGCGCCGCAGCCAAAACCCGCCAGCGCACGCGGCAAACGCAGCGTCAGGATGATGTCGCGCGCCAGATCACCTTGCTGCCCCTCCGGCCCGGCGACCGACAGCAGCACCGCCAGCATCCTCCCAGGTGCCAACCCCACACTCCCTACCACCAGCGACACCAGCAGCACCCCACCCGCCAGCGCGCCAAGCGCGCACCAGACCCAGCGCGCCCGCTGCGCGTTCATGCCACGTGCCAGTACGGTTCGGGGCTCAGACATACGGCTTCAGCCCATCGCGCGGCTGATACGCATCGCAGCCGCAAGACGCACGCTTGCCACGCTTGTTACACCTGCCACGCCTGTCATTGCTGCTGCCAGCCCAGCGTGAAGTACGCGCCACGCCCTGGCGTGTTGTACGTGTAAGCCAGTTCATAGTCTTTATTGAAGAGGTTCTGGATTTGCGCGGCAACGTACCACGCCTTCGTGAAGTTGTAGCGCGCCGACAGGTTCACGATGCCGTAGCCGCTCAGCGCATTCCCGCTGTCGTTCCGCTCGCCGCTGAGCAGCCACTCGCCCCCCACTCGCCAGCCTGAAATCGACCGGTTAGCCGACAGCGAAGCGAAATGCCGGGCCCGTCGATTCAGATCCATGTGCGTGTCTTCATCGACCGGGTTCTGGAACGTCAATGCCGCGCGCACATCGGTCTTACCCAAACGCCCACTCCATGCACCTTCAAGACCCTGCACCTTGGCCCGGCCAATGTTTTGTGCGACAAACACGCCCGGGCTGGTCTGAGCGTAATCAATCAGATTCGAATAGCGCGTCTGAAACGCCGTGAGCCGTACCACCCCTACTGCATCCGACGTGTATTGCACGCCCGCCTCGACCGAATGGCTGCGCTCAGGCTGAAGCAGCGCATTGCCGCTATAGGGGAAATACAGATCGTTGAAACTCGGCGCGCGAAACGCATTCGACCAGCTCGCTGTGACCTTCCAGTTTTCATTGAAATCGTAGCCATAGCCCAGGTAGTAGCTATTGGCACCGCCAAAATCGGAATACTGGTCACGCCGCAGATTCGCCTGAAACTGGCTACCGCCAAAGCGCCCGGTATAGCCGATAAAGCCTGAATTGACATGCCGGTCTGGCGCGCTGTACTGGTTCGATTCAAGGCTCTGGTCAAGACGCTCGTAACCCACCTGAATTTTTTGCTGCGGCGCCAGCACAAAATCGTTTTGCCACGTGTATTGATGGTTATTGGTGTTGTACTGCCAGCTATAAACATCGTTGAGTGCATTCTGACTGCGGTCATTACCTGCCGCGACAACGAAATGCGTGCTCCACCAGTCGGTCAGCCGCCCATTGGCAAACGCCGACATCTGCTGCACCTTGCTATAGATATTGTTCAGATCCCCTGGCATGCCGAATGGATTGTCATAGCTGTCGTTGCCATTCGACTGAAAATACCGCAGCCCTGCGTCCCACTGGTCATTGAACTTATGCTTGAGCATCGCCGTCATGCTTTCGTTCAAGTAACCGTTCGCGTTGGGATTGGCGTTGGGTGCCAGCGCCGGATTGATCGACGAAAACCCATCGTCCTTAGCCCGTGCCAACGACAGACTAAACGTGGTTTTGCCCTCGCTATCCAGCGCCCCGCTCACCCCCGCTTGCTGACGCTGCGTGTGATAGCTGCCGTACTCCAGCGCGAAATTAAACCGCGGCGGATGATTCCCGCCATCTTTGGTGAACACCTGCACCACACCGCCAATCGCCCCTGAGCCATACAACGCCGACACGTTGCCATTGACTACCTCGACACGATCAACCTGATCGAGCGGAATCTGCGCCAGTTGCGCTCCCCCCAAGCTCACCGAATCAACCCGGACACCATCAATCAGCACCAGCGACTGAGTTGACGAAGCACCGCGCAAAAACAGGCTCGCAGGCGCACCCGGACCGCCATTGCGCACGATTTGCGCTCCAGGAGCAAGTTCGAGCAGACCGGGCAAATCACGTGCGCTCGTATCGGCAATCGCCTGACGGTCGAACAGCGTGGTTTGCGGAATAGCTTCGGCCAGACGCTGCGGCGCGCGTCCGGCAGTCACCACAATCGGCGCAAGCGACTCGGTCTCCGGCACCACTGGCCGCGCACTCGCCACGGCAGTTGCCGAGGTCGAGGTCGATGCCGCATCAGGGATAACGGGAACAGCGGTGGGAACAACAGCGGGAACAACGTCAGCGGCTTGAGCCAGCGCGGCGAGTGGCAAGCAGGCGAACGAGCACAGCATCGCGCGGGCGATGGAGGTGGACATCAGATGGTTTCCTGTGGATAGCATGCGCGGCCTGCTCCCCGCAGGCCATTGCGTAACAAAGGGCGCAGCCGGAAGCGCGCGGGCCATGCAGGCCATATGCGGCAACCTCAACACACCCTCTCACTCTGGCCGGTATCCGGGCTGGCGACTGATCGACCCACCTTCCCGCGCAGCATGCTGCCTGCACAGTGGCGCACTCGCGCGTCCAGAAACAGGACACGCGTATCAGGTCAATCTGCATCGAAATGCGGTCGCTTACCGTTGCGGGGGCAGCGCAGGTTGGCTCGTCCGGGCGGACTTCGCTCCCTGCTTCCCGTTTAACTGCGCACGCTATGGAAAAGCCTGCGCGGGCACCAAAAGTGCCGCAAGTGTAGGAGCGCTCATGAAACCCGTCAAGAAAGGCCAGAATCGCAGCCAAAATGGCCTCATCAAGGGCGATTTCACCGCTAACGTGCGTCGCTGATTGCGTTTTGTTACGTCTCGAAACCAGACTCTTTAAGACCCTTCTGTATTCCGCGCTAAAATGCGCCGTCTATAGAGGACGCAGCAGATGCTCACCGAACTCGAAACACTTTCCCAGAATATTGGCCGGCTGATCTCGATCAGCCGGCAGCACCATGAAGCGCGCGTCGCCCTCGAAGCCCAGCTTGCCCACAAGCAGGCCGAATGCGTCGCCGCACGAGCCGAACTCGAGCAGATCAGGGCCGAACGCGACACCTTGCAGGCTGAACGCGACACGCTGTCAGCGAAAATCGACGATGCCCAGGTCCGGCTCAACGCCATCCTTGAAAAACTGCCTCACAGCAAAAACACCTCCGGCACCGACCATCAGCTGGATCTGCTCGCCCCATCCCAGCAGAAAAACCAGCCCGATGATTCCGCCAGCAACCCCCGTTCCGGAGCGCAGTCATGACCACCAAGCAGATCGAAGTCTCCATTCTCGACCAGCCCTACCGCCTCGCCTGCTCCCCCGAAACCGAAGCGGCGCTGCTGGAAGCCGTGGCGCGAGTTGACGCGGAAATGACGAAAATCCGCAGTCACAGCACAGTGCGTGGCACCGACCGTGTGGCCGTGATGGCAGCGCTCTCACTGGCCTCGGAATTAATCCGGCTGCAAGCCAGCGTGCGTCACGGAGAATCTTTTCCCGCCGAAGAAATCCGGCGTACAATGCAGCAGATGAACGAACAGCTCGGCACAGTTATTGAGCAGTACCGGGCGCAGTAAATAAAAACAACGCAGCAAACAAGTCCTGTTTTTCTGCGTTGTGTTGTTTTATCAGGCTGGCTGAATTTAGCCAGCTTGTTTAGTTAGCTTCCCTGCCTGGTTCGCCAAGGTCATATATTCCTTGAACCAATGCCTTGTGCACGGTTGTGGAAATTTGTAGCACTGGTGTGCGCGTCACTCTGTCTGATGTACCCGAAGTGTTACTAACTGCGACCAATTCTGAACCCTGGTTCAGGATGCCGGCCTAGCGGCTATGGCGGGGACTTAATTCCAGCGGCACCGGGCATTCCCCGGTGCCGCTTTTTTTCGGCAGCACCTCACCCACGCCCGGCCACACCACCGGCCGTTTGCCAACTCAACGTTCACTCCGACTCATGCGCTACTGGCTAATGAAGTCCGAACCGGACGAAGCAAGCATCGACCATCTCGCACAAGCGCCTCAGCAAACGCTGCCCTGGACTGGCGTGCGCAACTATCAGGCGCGCAATTTCATGCGCGACACCATGAAAATCGGCGACGGCGTGCTGTTCTATCACTCCAGTTGCCCCGCGCCGGGTATCGCCGGGCTCGCGGAAGTCGCATCAACGGCCTATCCCGACCCCACCCAGTTCGATCCGCAAAGCCCTTACTTCGATCCCAAAGCAACCCAGCAAACGCCGCGCTGGCAACTGGTCGATGTCGTGTTTAAACAAAAAATCACCCTGATCCCGCTGGCCACGCTGCGCGAACATCCCGCGCTCGCACACATGCAAGTGCTAGCCAAAGGCAACCGGCTGTCGATCACACCGGTCACGGCCACCGAATGGCGCTTCATTACCGGACAACTTGTCTCTCCCGCTTGATGCGTCCCAGGGCAGGAGCTGAAACGGCCCCAATGCAAAGCGCCAGCCACGCCATCAGGTACCATATGCGCCGCTCCGGTGTCGCATGGCACGGACAGCGCATGGCACGGATTAATTCGCCACCGCGCCCACCACCGTTCACGCAAGGAACTCAAGAATGACCAGAAAAACTGCACTCGCCTTCGCACTTGCCATCGCTTCTGCTGCCCCGCTCGCGCTGGCACTCGTTCCCGCCACCGCCCAGGCGCAAAGCGCGGCGCAAGCTCAACCAGCTGGCGTGCTGTCGCTGAATGCCCAGGCCAGCACTGAAGTTCCACAGGATGTCGTTCACATCACCCTGTTCTACGAACAGGAAGCCAAAGACCCCTCCACGCTGACCACCTCGCTCAACCAGCGCGCTGACGCCGCATTGCAAAAAACCAAGGGCGTCGCAGGC
This sequence comes from Paraburkholderia bonniea, assembly GCF_009455625.1. Classification (NCBI taxonomy): domain Bacteria; kingdom Pseudomonadati; phylum Pseudomonadota; class Betaproteobacteria; order Burkholderiales; family Burkholderiaceae; genus Paraburkholderia; species Paraburkholderia bonniea. The sequence continues at coordinate 2,456,214 of NZ_QPEQ01000001.1, forward strand.
GTCACTGCACGCACCGGCGCGTTCTCGATTGGCCCGTCAACCGACCGCGATGGCCGTATCTCCGCCTGGCGCGGCCGCACCGAAGTCGTGCTCGAATCGCACGACTTCGCCGCAGCATCAAAGCTCGCGGGCCAGATGGGTTCAGTGATGCAAGTCAGCGACGTCCAGTTCTCGCTCTCGCCTGAAGCCCAGCGCGCCGCCGAGCAAAAGCTGACCGGCCAGGCCATCGCCTCGTTCCGCCAGCAAGCGGGCGCAGCCGCTGAAGCCTTCGGTTACAGCGGCTTCTCCATCCGCGAAGTGAATCTCGGACATAACGGCATCTCGCCACGTCCGATGATGATGATGAGCGCCCGCATGATGAGCGACAGCGCCAAATCCGCACCGGTACCGATTGAAGGTGGCACGACAACCGTCACCGTCAACGTGTCCGGTTCCGTCCAGATGAAGTAAGCCCGGATTGCGGAACCGGCTCGCACACAGCCCATTCCGCCCTTCCGGTCAAGGCGCAAAAAAACGCCACGGTCATATTCAAATGACCGTGGCGTTTTGCCTTGATGCAGCGCGCTGCAGTGCAACGCAATACGCCGCCACTCCGGACAGCACATTGCGCACCCATCAAGCCGCTCAGCCTGGCGTCACAGCGCCAGGGGTTTGCCTGCCGCGCCGGTAAGCCCAAAGCAGCATCAAGATGCCCGCCAGGATCATCGGCAACGACAGCCACTGTCCCATCGAAAACCCCAGCGCAAGCAAGCCAAGAAAATCGTCTGGCTCCCGGGCGAATTCGACCGTGAAACGCGCCAGGCCATAGCCAATCAGAAACACCGCCGAAATCGCCCCTACCGGGCGCGGCTTGCGCGAGAAAAACCACAGCACGAGAAACAGCACCACCCCCTCAAGCGCGATCTCATACAGTTGCGACGGATGGCGCGGCAGCAAATGATATTGCTCAAATACCGCGCCGAGATTCCATTGCGTAGCCAACTGCGGATGGCTGGCAAGCCAGCCCGCGTCTTCCTGAGCGGCGCTCGGAAAGAGCATGGCCCAAGGCGCAGCGGGATCGGTCACACGGCCCCATAACTCGCCGTTGATAAAGTTGCCTAGCCGCCCCGCAGCCAGCCCGGCCGGCACCATCGGCGCGACAAAATCGGTCACCTGCAGCCAGGTGCGCTGACGCTGACGGGCAAACAGCACCATCGCCAGCGTCACCCCCAGAAAGCCACCATGAAACGACATGCCGCCTTCCCAGACCTTGAGAATATCGAGCGGATGAGCGAAGTAATAACTCGCTTTGTAAAACAGGACATAGCCCAGCCGGCCACCCAGCACCGTCCCGAGCACGCCGTAAAACAGCATGTCGTCGATATCCTTGCGGGTCCAGCCTTGCGCCGCCACAAACGGCAAGCGCAGCCGCAAGCGCGCGACGACAATCGCCGAAATAAAGGCCACCAGATACATCAAGCCATACCAGCGCACGGCCAGCGGCCCTAGATGAATGGCAATGGGATCGAAATTGGGATGAATGAGCATCGTGGAATGGGAAAGGTTAGGGGTTCGATAGCGCAGATGCGCGGGCTCAGATCCTGCGCCGGCTCAAGCCATACGGCCCGCGTGAGCTTGCACGATCTTGATGAAACCGGCCAGCACCGGGCTCACGTGTGCGGTGCGCCAGACTAGCCCGGTTTCGATCGCGGGAACGGATTCGCTCAGCGGCCGGTACACCACCCCGGTGCGGCGCAGGTTGCGCAGCGATTGCGGCACCAGCGCGACGCCCATGCCCGCTGAGACAAGACTGACGATGGTTTGCATCTGAATCGCTTCCTGGCCAATGCGGGGCGTCAGGCCTGCGACGCCGTAGCAATCCATGATGATGTCATAAAAGCCTGGGGCCAAACGTCTGGGGAAGATCACCAACGGCATGTCGGCGACGTCGCGCAAGCTGACCGGGGTTTCGTGCCACTCAGCCCCGGCAGGTCCTGCAAGCCCCAGGCGCGTGGCATGTTCCAGCGACAACGCGATCACCAGCGGCTCCCGCGCGAGCGCCAGCCACGACAGTTGCGCGGCATGACGCGGCGGCAGCGGGGCAATCACCAGGCCCGCATCAATCCGGCCCGCGATCAGCTCATCAATTTGCACATCGCTGGTGGCTTCCGCCAGTTGCAGGCGCACGCCAGGATAGCGCGCCCCGAAGTCACTCAGCAGTAACGGCAGCAGCCCGTAATCGGCGGTCGAAACAAACGCCAGCGACAACCGCCCCGCTTCGCCATGCGCCAGACTTTGAGCCAGCGGCCGCAACGCCTCGGCGCTAGCCAGCAGCCGCTGCACTTCCGGCAGCAAATCAGCCCCCACCGCCGTCAGTTCAACCGAGCGCTTGGTGCGGGCAAAGAGCGTCACGCCCAAGGTCTCCTCCAGCGCGCGGATCGCCTGCGACAACGGCGGCTGCGTCATCGACAAACGCGCCGCCGCCCGGCCGAAATGCTTTTCTTCCGCCACCGCAACAAAATAACGAAGCTGGCGTAAATCAGGGGTGGTAGTCAAAGTTGGCATCATTGATATATTTTGCGACCTAATAAGCCATAAATAATATATTGGACACGCAAATAGAGACACTGCATGCTTGCGCGGCGCGTCTGAACTCGCTTCAAGCCGCCCCCAATACGTTTTCACCAAAAATAATCTGGATGGAGTTCCCCCATGCCGTATAACCGCCGTTCCAAAAACATCACGCAAGGCGTGGCCCGTTCGCCGAACCGTTCGATGTACTACGCCCTCGGCTACGAAAAAGACGATTTCGATAAACCAATGATCGGCATCGCCAACGGCCACTCCACCATCACGCCGTGCAACGCGGGCCTGCAACGGCTAGCCGATGCCGCCGTGGCAGCGGTCAAGGGCGCGGACGCCAACCCGCAGATTTTCGGCACCCCGACCATCTCCGATGGCATGTCGATGGGTACCGAAGGCATGAAGTATTCGCTGGTGTCGCGCGAAGTCATCGCCGACAGCATTGAAACCTGCGTGCAGGGCCAGTGGATGGATGGCGTCGTCGTGATCGGCGGCTGCGACAAGAACATGCCCGGCGGCATGATCGGCCTGGCGCGCATGAATGTGCCTGGCATCTATGTTTATGGCGGCACGATCCGCCCCGGCAACTGGAAAGGCGTCGATCTGACCATCGTGTCCTCGTTCGAGGCGGTGGGCGAATTCACCGCAGGCCGGATGTCACAGGAAGATTTTGAAGGGGTCGAAAAAAATGCCTGTCCTTCAACAGGCTCATGTGGCGGCATGTATACCGCCAACACCATGAGCTCCTCGTTCGAGGCGCTCGGCATGTCGCTGCTGTACTCATCGACGATGGCCAACCCGGACGACGAAAAAGTCGCCTCGGCCGCTGAATCGGCCCGGGTGCTGGTCGAAGCAGTGAAGCGCGACCTGAAGCCGCGCGACATCATCACCCGGCAGTCGATTGAAAACGCGGTCGCGGTCATCATGGCCACCGGCGGCTCCACCAATGCCGTGCTGCACTACCTGGCCATCGCGCATGCGGCCGAAGTCGAATGGTCGATTGACGACTTCGAGCGTATCCGCAGGCGCGTGCCGGTGATTTGCAATCTCAAGCCGTCAGGCCAGTTTGTCGCCACCGATCTGCACCGGGCAGGCGGCGTGCCGCAGGTCATGAAGATTTTGCTCGACGCAGGCCTGCTGCATGGCGAATGCATCACCATCACTGGCAAAACCCTGGCCGAAGAACTCAAAGATGTGCCATCGGTGCCGCGTGCCGATCAGCAAGTGATCTTCCCGATTGCTCAAGCGCTTTACAAGGAAGGCCACCTGGCCATCCTGAAGGGCAATCTGGCACCTGATGGCGCGGTCGCCAAGATCACTGGCCTGAAAAACCCGGTCATCACCGGGCCAGCCCGGGTTTTCGACGACGAACAAAGCGCCCTCGAAGCGATCCTCGCCGACAAAATCCAGGCAGGCGATGTGATCGTGCTGCGCTATCTCGGGCCGAAGGGCGGCCCGGGCATGCCAGAAATGCTCGCCCCCACCTCGGCCATCATCGGCAAAGGTCTGGGCGAAACTGTCGGGCTGATTACCGATGGCCGCTTCTCGGGCGGAACATGGGGCATGGTGGTCGGTCACGTCGCACCGGAAGCGTTTATCGGCGGCACGATTGCGCTGATCCACGAAGGCGACTCGATCACGATTGATGCGCACCAGTTGCTGCTGCAACTGAACGTCGATCCGGCCGAGCTGGAACGCCGCCGCGCAGCCTGGAAAGCGCCCGCACCACGTTACACGCGTGGCGTGCTCGCCAAGTACGCCGCGCTGGCGCTGCCAGCCCACAAAGGGGCGGTCACCGGCTAGCGCGTCGCTCACGGGCTGAAGGCCCCGGCAGCACGGGCCAGAACGGCCCAAAATAAAAGGGGAACCCGCTGAATTATCCAGAGCGGGTTCCCTTTGCTTTTATAATGCGCCGATGTTAAGCCGGGCCTGTGCCACGGCGGGGAAGCACAATGAAATCAATGTTGTTTGCTGCGCTCACGCTGGCGAGTGTTTTACTGCCAGACGCTGTAATAAGGGCTGCTGTGGCACAAGGCCTGCCGCTCGCCCAGCAGCAAAACTGCATGAGTTGTCATACGGTCGAACGGGTCTCGATGGGCCCATCACTGCGTGAAATAGCGCAAAAATATGCCGCGCGTGACGACGCGCCAGGCTATCTGGCACACAAGATCATCGAGGGCAGCTCAGGGGTCTGGGGCCCCGTGCCCATGCCCGCAAACACACAGCTCACGCCAGAACAGGCCGCCACGCTGGCTAGCTGGATCATGACGCTAAAGCGCTGAAACACAGAAACAAATGCCCACGCCGCCAGACGCTCAACCCCGGCCGCCAGGCGTTTCAGCCGCACGCAAACCCAGCTCTTCCCGCACCGCCTCACGCACCCAGTTCCCCATCTGCGCTTCAAGCGACAGCGCCACTTCACGCGTGACCTGATTAACGAGCCACGTCATCTGGCCTTGCAGCGCATCACGGCAACGCGTTTCGACCAGGCTGCGCCCCTCCCCGGTCAGATAACTCACGCAACGGCCTTTCAGACGCTCAGCCAGCAAATCAGCATTCAGCGCGAGATAGAGATCGTCGGAAGGAGAAATCAATGCTTCAGGCACTTCAAACGCCTCGGCAGCCAAACCAGCGGCGGCATTCTGCTCTAGCCCGGCGGGCTCAGTGGCTCGGGGGCTCGCAACGCTAGCACTGGCACTGGCTCCGGCAACATGGCGCTCGGGAGCGCCTGCAACCAGCACGTCGGTCAGAACCGGAATAGAAGAATCAAAAGAAGAAGCAGTCGAATCAGACACAAATAAACTCCGTCGATGAATCGGACGAGCCGATAAGCGAACTCAGCGCACCAGCCTACGCGTGCGCTGAGGCCTGATTACCCTGTTTGTAATTGTTCAGCACATAGCCCCGGTCACGATAAAAACGATAACGGTCGCGGCCAGCGGCAAGCTCGTCGGGGGCATTGCCCACCACTTCCAGCAAGCGCTCAAAGCGCGCGAACTGGAGCGGCACGCTAGCACCGAGGTTCAGCAAGATGGGGTATTGCGGCGCGCCATCAAGCTGTTCAGCCAGCACCACCGGCGTGTGCGCCGCCAGCGGGCTGTCTGCCATGCAATGCGGCACGAAATCGAGTGGCGCGAAGGTCCACAACTGCTCATCGAAAGCCCGCAGCCGCGGGCCTTCGGCCAGCACGACCAGAGGCTGGCCCGCCTGATACGCCTTGCGCACCAGACGGCAGGCATACAGCAGCGCATCGCCCACATTGGAATGAAAGTCGATTCGCGTCACACCTGGCTCCGCTGCGTCATTGTCCGGCGCGGTCGATCAGAAACTGCGCCAGCAACGGCACCGGACGGCCCGTCGCACCCTTGGCCGCACCGCTCTTCCATGCGGTGCCCGCGATGTCGAGGTGAGCCCATGGATAGGCTTCAGTGAAACGCGACAGGAAGCACGCCGCCGTCACGCTACCAGCCGGACGGCCGCCGATATTCGCCAGATCGGCGAAATTCGACTTGAGCTGTTCCTGATATTCGTCATCAAGCGGCAAACGCCATGCCGGATCGCACGCTTCTTTTGACGCATCGAGCAATTCGCCCGCGAGCGCATCGTCTTTCGAAAACAGCCCGCTGTTGTGATGGCCCAGCGCGATGATGCACGCGCCCGTCAGCGTGGCGATGTCAATCACGGCGGCAGGCTTGAAGCGCGTGGCGTAAGTCAGCGCATCACACAGGATCAAACGGCCTTCAGCATCGGTATTGAGCACTTCGATCGTCAGGCCAGCCATGCTGGTCACGATATCGCCCGGCTTGGTGGCATTGCCCGCAGGCATGTTCTCGCAAGTCGGGATGATGCCGACAACATTCAGCTTCAGCCCCATTTCGGCCACCGCGCGCAACGTGCCCAGCACCGAACCGGCACCGCACATGTCGTACTTCATCTCGTCCATGCCTTCGCCAGGCTTGAGTGAAATGCCACCGCTATCGAACGTAATGCCCTTGCCAACCAGCACCACCGGCGCGGCTTTGGCCGCTGCGCCCTGATACTGCAGCACGATGAATTGCGGCGGCTCAACCGAGCCCCGGGTCACGGACAAAAACGACCCCATCTTCAATGCTTCGAGGCGCTTTTGCCCCAGCACTTCGACTTTCAGCCCCCAGTCTTTTGCGAGCTTTTTAGCCGTGTTCGCCAGGTAAGTGGGCGTGCAGACGTTGCCTGGCAAATTGCCGAGATCACGCGTGAGGTCCATCCCATTGCCCAGCGCCGCGCCATGTTTGGCACCGATGCGGGCACGCTTTTCGTCAGCCAGATCGACGCTGAACACGACGCGCTTGAGCGCGCGTGCGCCGTGATCGGCGAGGCTTTTCATCTGGGTGAATTTGTACGACAGGTCACGCAGCGCAATGATGGCTGCGCGCACACACCAGTCGGCGGAGCGCTCCTGCACCGGCAGTTGCGCCAGCGTGAAGGCCACCTGGGCGATTTTGGTTGTCAGCAACGCGCGCCATGCAGCCCGCACGGCGTCGCCGTAGGCTTTCTGGGTGAAGGCGGCCTGCTTGCCGAGACCCACCAGCAGCACGCGTGCAGCGCCGATGCCAGCCACCTCGTGCAAGAGCAGCGTGCTGCCGTTTTTACCGTCCATATCGCCTGCTTTGATGATGCGGCTAAGCAGGCCCTGAGTAGCCTTGTCGATCTCGCGTGCAGCGCCGGAGAGCGGCTGCGACTCGAACACACCAATCACGATGCAATCGGATTTTGCGGTGCTAAAACCGTTTGCCGGGCCTTTGTTCCAGTCACAGGCTTTTATGCTAAAGTCCATCGCGCTTGTCCTCGGATAAGATCTGGGCTTGGAATGAAAGCCGCGATTATCCGCTATTTTTCTCCCCGGCGGCGGCCCGGACGGCACGTGGGCCCAAGCCCCAGCGCAATCGTTCAGACACTTTCCAGATGCCTCCAGGCATCTTCAGACGAGCCCCTCTCTCCACCCAGAATGATTTTCGAACGCTCCCTCCAGCGCGAACTCGCGTACACGGCTGGTGCCGTGTTCATGGTGCTTCTCACCCTCGTGCTCACCACCATGATGATCCGCATCGTCGGCTTCGCCGCTTCTGGTGAAATCGATCCGCGCGATGTGCTGGTGCTCATTGGTCTCACCGTCATCGGCTATCTGGCGATCATGCTGGTCGCCACCCTGTTCGTCTCCATCCTCTTTGTGCTAACCCGCTGGTACAAAGATTCCGAAATGGTTGTCTGGCTGGCCTCGGGTGTCAGCCTGACGCGTCTGATCAAGCCCATCGGCGTGTTTGCCACGCCGCTCATCATCCTCATCATATTTTTCGTGTTCGTCGGCTGGCCCTGGTCGAACCAGCAAAGCAAGCTGATCCGCGCGCGCTTTCAGCAACGCGATGAAGTCTCGCTGCTCGCGCCGGGGCAGTTTCGTGAATCAGCGTCCAGCCATCGGGTGTTCTTCATCGAGAAAATGTCGCCCGACCAGGGACATGTCGAAAACGTCTTCGTCACCAGCACCGAACACGGCAAGGTCAACCTGGTCGTGTCCAAAAACGGCCATACCGAAACCCGTAAAAACGGCGACCGCTTTGTCGTGCTCGAAAATGGCCGCCGCTACGATGGCGAGCCGGGCCACCCCGACTTCCGCATCATGGAGTTCGAGCGCTACGGCGTGAAAATCCAGAGCCAGCCGGTCGTCAATGCCCCCAGCACCACGGGCACCTCAACCCTCGATCTGCTACGCAATCCAACCCGCGACAATCTCGCCGAGTTCGCATGGCGCGCCGGCCTGCCGCTCATCGCCATCAACCTGATGCTGCTGGCCATCCCGCTCGCGCACCAGAACCCGCGCCGCAGCCGCACGATCAACCTGGTGATGGCGGTGCTGATCTATCTGACCTATTCGAACTTGCTGAATGTCGTGCAATCGTGGATTGAGCAAGGCCGGCTGTCGTTCGGTGTCGGGCTGGTGGGGCTGCATCTGATCGTCAGCGCCGTGGTGGTGTTTATTTTCTGGCTGCGGGTGCGCAACCGGCCGCTCTTTTCGCGTGCGCTGTTTCAGCGTGCGTCGCGGGAGGCTTGAGCGATGCGTCTGTACGAAAAATATTTCGCGCGCCAGATCTATCTGACCTTTCTGTTCATCCTGTTTGCGTTTTCCGGCCTGTTCTTCTTCTTTGACCTCATCAACGAGATGAACTCCGTCGGCCACGGCAATTACCGTTTTGGTTACGCGGTATTGCGCGTCGCGCTGCAAACCCCTTCGCGTTTTTACGAAATCATTCCGGTCGCCGCGCTCATCAGCGCAATTTATGTATTTGCCCAGATGGCGGCCAATTCCGAATACACAATTTTTCGCGTGTCGGGTCTCGCCACCAACCAGGCGCTGCGCTCGCTGCTCAAAATCGGTATTCCGCTGGTGTTTCTCACTTATCTGATCGGCGAAGTCATCGGGCCCTACACCGACCAGCTTTCCGAGCGGGTGCGGCTGGAGGCGATGGGCTCGACCGTGTCGGGCAATTTCGAATCCGGAGTCTGGGTCAAGGACACACTCAGCACGCGCGCCGATGGCGTGCAAGTCACACGCTTCGTCAATGTCGGCGAACTCCGGCCCGATGCGACCATCAGCAAGGTGCGTATTTATGAATTCGATGCGCAATTCCGCCTGTCGAATGTGCGCATCGCCGACAGCGGCAAGTACCAGCCGCCTGGCCACTGGCAGCTAACCGGCGTAACCGATACGCAACTGCTTGACGTCGCGCCGCTGCAAGGCAAACCCACCGACGCACTAAGCCCGGTGTATCAAGCGCGGCAAGTGGTGCTGCCCGAATACTCGCTGCGCTCCGAGCTGACACCGCAAATTCTGTCGGTACTGCTGGTTTCGCCGGAACGCATGTCGATGTTCAACTTGTTTCGCTACATCCAGCATTTGACCGAAAACCACCAGGACACCCAGCGCTACGAAATCGCGCTCTGGCGCAAGCTGCTATATCCGTTCGCGGTTTTCGTGATGCTGGTGCTGTCGCTGCCGTTTGCCTATCTGCATACGCGCGCGGGCGTCGTAGGCATGAAAGTGTTCGGCGGCATCATGCTGGGCATGAGTTTTCAGTTAATCAACACGCTGTTCTCGCATATCGGCACGCTCAACACCTGGCCCGCGCCGATCACGGCGGCAACCCCTGGGCTGATCTATCTCGCGCTCGGGCTAATCGGTCTGAGATGGGTAGACCGGCATTGACGCCCGCAGCAAACTCCATCACGCCACACGGCATCGTCCTGTTTGGTCATGGTGCCCGCGAGCCACGCTGGGCTGAACCTTTTGCCCGGCTCGCGGATAAACTGCGCGCCGCGCGCGGTGATGCCGGGCCGGTTTCGCTGGCGTTTCTCGAACTGATGCAGCCGGACTTGCCTGGCGCTATCGCGGCGCAAGTCGCTGACGGTTGCCGTGAAATTACGGTGATTCCGGTGTTTTTCGGCCAAGGCGGGCATGTGCGGCGCGATCTGCCCGCCGTGCTCGAACAATGCCGCTTAGCGCACCCGGCAGTGGTCATTCATTGCGCGCTGGCCGTCGGCGAAGACGACGCGGTGCTTGACGCGCTCGCAGGCTATTGCCTGCGTCAGCTCTAACGCCAGACCTGAACGCGCATTGGTGCTGGTATCGGCACCAGGGTTTATATCCGCTGCCTGGTCATTGGCCGGGACACAGCGCCCAGTTCACGGTTAGCCTCATCCGGTGCGGCCAGGCGCGGCGCAATCACAATGCCGACTGCGCCCGCTGCCTCGCCACAGGGCTGACTGCATGAACGGGATCGAAGCCGAAGAACTCAAGCACATGATGCGCAACCAGATCACGATCATTGTCGGCACAAATCATGTGGTAGCTATTCTCGACCACCACACTGCGTGCATCGTCCATCGAACGCTGCAGAAACTCCGCTGAGCGCAAGCTCGTCAGTTCGTCCTCGCGTGCATGCACGATCAGCGTGGGACAGCGTGTAGCAGGTGCCGCCGTGCGCACCCAGTCGCGCATCCGGTCCACTTGCTGCACGCAGGACAGCGGCACCCACGGATAGTGGAAATTATCGCCACGCTCGAGCTTCTTTTTTACGATCGCGCGGATGAGCGTGTTTTTCAGGCCGAACGGCTCCTCCTCTTCCACTCTGATCCGCTCTGCCATGCCTGGCACGTGATACAGCACATGACGCAGCATGCGATACCACGGTGTCGACCAGCCGTCGATAAACACCGGTGCCGCGAGCAGCGCGAGCTTGCCGCGTGTGTGCTCTACGCGGTGACATAGCAGCAACGCAACGAGCGCCCCCATGCACATGCCTCCGACATGCAAGGTGTCGTATTGTTTTTCCAGTTCGCGGTATTGCTCGGTGACGGCATCAAGCCATGCTTCTGCACGCACTCCGATCAAATCTTCTGGCTGCGTGCCGTGGCCGGACAAGGTCACCATATGCGGCTCCCCCCCGCGCGCCGCACGGCCTTGTGTAGCGAGCCAAGATCGTATTGCGTGCCGCCAAGCCCATGAATCAGCAGAACCCCAGTCCGCCCAGTCATGCTTACGCCCCGGTGTCCGCGCAGGCTCGTTCAACTTGCCAGACACCCGCAACGACAGCCACGTCAACGTTCGAATCCAGTAACGGCGCGCTGCGATCCAGCACCCTGCGACTGCCGCCGTCAGGCTGCACGATGCGCAACGGCAACACTTTGCAAACCTCGTCCACCGCTGCGGCGCTCCAGCAGTCTCGCAGCACCGCCCGATCGTCCGGATGCAGGCGCTCAAGCACCTGCGGCACACTGGCAAGCATCGCGGCATCGGTGCCCTGGCCGAACACTTGCTGGACATCGCCACTCCATTCGATCCGGCCTGTCGCCGGATCGAGAACATAGGCCAGTTGCCCGGCGCTCGCTAACGCGAGCTCCATGTTGTTCTGCAATATCGCCACCCGGTGATGCATCCGTTCGCGCGTGGTTTTGAGCGTGCTCACGGTCAGCACCAGCAGGGATGCCACCGCGAGATAGAGCTGGGCCTCCAGCAGAGAACGGCCACGATGTTCGTCGAGCATGGCGAACACGCCATCGCCCTGAGCCGTCTGCAAAATGACGATGACCGCCAGCATGAGTACCGACAACGAGCCCGTGCGCCCACCAAGAAGCACCGTCACGACTACTGTCAGGAACAGCGGAATGTAGGTCAGCGCGAAACCAACGCCGATGCCGAACTGCTCAGCGTTATCACCCGCAAAGATCAGCATGGCGAGCACAGCGAGCAACGCGAACGACGCGATGCCGAGCACGATGTCAAAGCGTTCGTGATCGCCCGAGCGATGTGCGCGAAAACGCGACCACGACGCCAGCACAGGTGTCACGAGCATCACACCGACAAAGTCCGACGCGGCCCACACCCACCAGACATCCCAGAACGGCTCGTCTTTCACCAGCGCATACCAGAGCCCGCCGCCGAGCGCACCCAACATACCCGCAAGCGCGCCGGACAGGATCACCGAGCGAAGAAAATACAGGCCTTCGAGCGAAAAGCGCACACGTTGCACCAGCCAGACCGCGAGGGCCGCCGCGCCGATTTCGTCGATGGCGAACAGGAATGCGGTGAAGAGGTTGCCGTGCTCGGCACCGCTCAAAGCTAGCTGCGCAACGAGGAACACAACGCTGACCAGCGGCCACTGACGCACGGGCCGCAACATGAAGGCCGCCACCACCACGCCCGCAGGCAGCCAGATATAGCCGCTGCCGCGCACAGGCCCATTGAGTTGGTGCGAAATACATCCGCTAAAGAAGTACAACAGCGCCCAGAAAAGCAGCGTGATGAGTCTCGACTTCGCTAGTGAAGTGACTGTCGGCAGCATTCTAGATTCCCGTCATGCGCGCATGGCAATAGACCGCGCGAAAGCGCCGCAAAGAGCGGCGAGGTGAGTTAAGCGGAACCACTAGCGGCTCATGAGCCCTTTAGCGGGTTCTGCCTGACGCCAGCAAAAGTCGATATCTGCGCTCGGGCTCGGGTGCCTCGCTTCGCTTCGTTTCGCCTCGCTGCCGGAGAGCAGTTGGGTCACGAAGTCGGCAACGACGTCATGTCACGCCCAGGAAAACCCGCTAACGCTCGAAGCCACGCACGATGTCATAGCGGCAAGTACCGGGCTTGAACAGCCAGGCCAAGCCAGCCCCGCCCTATCCATGCAAGTTGCCGGCAGACAAAGACCATGACTTTGCCCGTTACCAGCGGTACCTGAAGCTACGCGGGATCAAGACTCGTATCGCCTGTCGCGGTGGAGAAAGCAGCAAGCAACCCGGACAGCATCGCTGGGCCATCCAACTGAATCGTCGAACGCAAGGCATATCTGATTGGCTGATGCCGGTTGAACGGCGCATGCGTTTCCAGCGCCGTCCCGATATTAATACGGACTAGTGCCCTCTTGCTGCCGCCATCACCAGCTCACGCTTCGTTGATAGCTTGTGCCGGCAGCGCTTAAGCCGCTTGCTGTAACGCCGCTGTGCCAGCCTGCACGGTCATGCCAGCCGCAGCCTGCGCCCGTTCGGCAAACGCCTCTCCGATCATCAGCAGGCTTGGCTGGGACGGGTCCAGCCAGGTTTGCGCCTCGCCTGCCGCGAGCGCGGCCAGCGTCAAGGTCAAGGTCCGCTCGCGTGGCGTGCTGCACGCTTCGACCAGCGCCACCGGCGTGGTGCCGGGCCGCCCCGCGTCAAGCAATTGCTGCGCGATTTCGGGCGCGCTGTCACGGCCCATATAAAACACCAGCGAATCCGCCTTCACCTGCTCACGGATCGCCTCGGTATCCGCCGCCCGGCTATGCGTTGCCAGCGCGACGCTGCGTGCTACCCCGCGCAAGGTCAGCGAGCGCTGCAGCGAAGCCGCCCCCGCCAGCGCTGCCGTGATGCCCGGCACGACTTCATAGTCAATGCCAGCGGCTTCGAGCGCACGCATTTCTTCGTCCGCACGGCCAAACAACATCGGGTCTCCCCCCTTCAACCGCACCACAACCGCGTGCCGCCGCGCGGCATCGACGATCTGCCGGTTAATAAACTGCTGCGCCGTAGAGCGCTGGCCGCAACGCTTGCCCACCGCGACCTTGCGTGCCTGTGGCGCGTGCTCAAGCATCTCGGGCTCGACCAGCGCATCGTGCAGCACGATCCCGGCCGTTGCCAGCAAACGCGCGCCGCGCACCGTAATCAAATCAGCCGCGCCCGGGCCCGCGCCCACCAGGTACACCTTGCCCATCGGCGTGGCGGCCATGGGTTCGGGGGGAGCGGGGTGCTCAGAGAGAGTGTCGGGCATACGCGGGCTCAGGCTTCAGGGTGACGAATGGCAAAAGACGAACAACAAAAGGCAAAAAATATCAGGCGGAAAACGCGCGGATCATACCCGCCGCCACCGTGTGATGCGTCGCTTCATCAATCAGCACGAACGCGCCGGTGCCGGGATGCGAATCATAGAGATCGCACACCAGCGGCTTTTGCAAGGTCAGCGCGACGCGGCCAATGTCGTTCATCGCCAGTTCAGTGCGGTCGGTGGCCTGCAACAGCGTATGCACGTCGAGCACCTCGCGGATCGCGCCGATGCGGGCAAACACGGTGCTGGTGGTTTGCTTCAGCAGGTATTTGCGCTGCGTCGAGAGCGGGGCTTCGTCAAACCAGCACAGATCGGCTTCGAGCTTCTTCGCCGGCTCGGGAGCATCCGTAGCCAGCACAAAGGTATCGCCACGCGAGACGTCGACATCTTCCGCCAGCCGCAGCGTCACCGTCTGGCCCGCCGACGCGTATTCAACCTGGGCTGTGCCCCCTGGCACTGGGGCGATGATCTCGGCAATCGTCGCGGGCCGGTTCGCGGGCAGCACCACGACCGCGTCGCCGCGTTTCACCTCGCCCGCCTCGATGCGACCCATATAGCCGCGAAAATCATCCGCCTGACTGCCGTCCTGGCGCGCGACCCATTGCACCGGAAAGCGCAACGCCTGGCCCGTCGGCAATTCAACGGGCAACGCTTCAAGCACGTCGAGCAACGGGGCATCGCCGTACCACGGCATGCGCTCGCTGCCCTTGACGATGTTGTCGCCCTTCAGCGCCGACACAGGCACAAAGCGCACATCGGCCAGCCCAAGCTGGTTGGCCAGCGTCACATACGCGGCGCGGATTTCGTTGAAACGCGCTTCGCTGTAATCGACCAGATCCATTTTGTTGACCGCAACGATCACATGTTGCAAGCCCAGCAGCTTGACCAGCGCGCTATGGCGTTTGGTTTGCGGCAGCAGTTGCGCGGCACCCTGCGCGTCGAACGTAATGCGCGTGGCATCGATCAGCACGATCGCGGCATGCGCGGTCGAGGCCCCGGTGACCATGTTGCGGGTGTACTGCTCGTGGCCAGGGGTGTCGGCAATGATGAACTTGCGCCGCGCGGTGGCGAAATAGCGATACGCGACGTCAATCGTGATGCCCTGCTCACGCTCAGCTTCAAGGCCATCCGTCAGCAGCGAGAGATCAATCTCATCGCCTGCGGTGCGCTTGTTTTTCACCCGTGACAGCGCGGATAACTGGTCGGACAACACCGCCTTGCTGTCGTACAGCAGACGGCCAATCAGCGTGCTTTTACCGTCGTCGACGCTGCCCGCCGTAATGAAGCGCAGCACGCCGAGATCTTCCGCTTGATGAATGCTCATGATTTTGTTCCTCGAATATCGGATAGCGAATGGCGAATGGCAGGCCTAGAAATAGCCCTGCTTTTTGCGCTGTTCCATCGCTGCTTCGGAAGCCTGATCGTCCATCCGGGTCGCGCCGCGCTCGGTTATTTCGGTCACGGCGGTTTCGGCAATGATCTTCTCGAGATCATCAGCATCGCTTTCAACGGGGCAGGTGCAACTGATGTCGCCCACGGTGCGAAAGCGCACCCGTGCGTTTTCGCTGGTCTCGTCTGGGCGCATCGGGGTAAGCGGTGTCACCGGCACCAGCAGGCCGTCGCGGCGCACGATCTCGCGCTGATGCGCGTAGTAGATCGACGGCAGTTCGAGTTGCTCGCGCGCGATGTATTGCCAGACGTCGAGTTCGGTCCAGTTCGAAATCGGGAATACGCGCAGATGCTCACCGCTATGCAGGCGGGCGTTATACAGGCTCCAGAGTTCCGGGCGCTGGGCCTTCGGATCCCATTGGCCGAATTCATCGCGGAACGAAAAGATGCGCTCTTTAGCCCGGGCCTTCTCTTCATCGCGGCGCGCGCCGCCGATCAATGCGGTATAGCCATGTTGCGCAATCGTTTCGAGCAGCGTGACCGCCTGCGCCGCATTGCGTGAATCCGTTTCGCGCCGCAGCCGCACCGTGCCACGGCGGATCGAATCTTCAACGTGGCCCACCACCAGTTGCGCGCCAATCTGTTCGGCACGCCGGTCACGGAAGCCGATAACTTCGCGGTAGTTATGGCCCGTGTCGATGTGCACCAGCGGGAACGGCAGCACGGTTTTGCGCTGTGCGCCAAGACCGAATGCCTTTAGCGCGAGATGCAGCACCACCACCGAATCCTTGCCGCCCGAAAACAGCAGCGCCGGGTGGCTGCACTCGGCCACGAGCTCACGCAGGATATGAATCGACTCGGCTTCGAGCCAGTCGAGATGGTCCATCCGGCTGGCGCGTGGTGCATGCGGTGCGGATGAAGTACGGGCGCTGGCGGCAGTCGCGCCAGGCGTTGCGGTGAAATCGAGTGCAGCAGTCATGTTCAGTGCCTTCCTGAGTTCGGGATGAGCGCCAGGCACAGTCGCGCTGCGCTGACACAAGGGTTCGTGCCAAAGGGGGGTCGTGCCAAAGATGGGTGCCGGGTGAGATGGCGGTAACGCTGCTTTAAGCGGCCGTTCCAGTCACGGTTTCGCTTGCGCTGGCGCTGGCACTTGCGGGTACCGCTTGGCTCAGGTGCAAACCACACTCTTTCGTGTCGCGGTTTTCCCACCACCAGCGGCCGGCCCGGCTGTCCTCACCTGGACGAATCGCTCGCGTACAGGGCTCGCAGCCAATGCTGGGATAGCCCCGCGCATGCAGCGGATTCACCGGCACTTCAAAGGCGCGCAGATAGGCCCACACCTCCGCTTCGCTCCAGTCCGCCAGCGGATTGAACTTGACGATTTGGCGCGCGCTATCGGGTTCTTCTTCATGCAGCTCAGCACGGGTCACCGACTGCTCACGACGCTGCCCCGTAACCCATGCGCTAACCGTGGCCAGCGCGCGATTCAGTGGTTCCACCTTGCGGATCTCGCAGCAGCGGCGGCGTAAATCGACGCTCTCGTAAAACGCATTCAGGCCATGCGCGCCGACGTATTCATCAACTGCGGCAGCGTCGGGATAAAACTGCTCGATCTGATAACCGTAACGCTGCTGTACCTGGTCAAGCATGCCAAGGGTTTCGGCATGCAAGCGGCCGGTATTGAGCGAAAAGATGCCAATCGCCACGCCACGGGAAAGAATCGCGTGAGTCAGCAGCATGTCTTCGGCAGCGAGGCTGCTGGCCAGCTTCACGTGAGCATGGCGGGCTGCGATCGAATCGAGCAATGCCTCCAGCCGCGCCACTTTCGCTTCAAGCGCGGCTGGCAGCACCACCTGCACCGTCGCGGCGCTCATGATGCGGCGGCCACCGCTGCCCGGCGGCGAAACAGCGGCAACGGGTTATCCACCCCACCCTGGTATTGCACGGTGAATTCATCGAAGGCTTTCAGCGCATCGTGCAAATCTTTGTCCGCGCGCACGGCAAAGGCGTCGAAGCCGCAGCGCGCGAGGTAATTCAACTGGTCGCGCAGCACATCGCCAATCGCGCGAATTTCGCCGGTGTAGCCATAACGCTCGCGCAGCAAACGCGCAATGCTGTACCCCCGGCCATCGCGGAACACAGGGAAATCAACCGCGATCAACGCGATCCGGTCGAAGTCCCCCGCGAGATCAGCGGGCTCGCTATCCGGCTCAAGCCACACCCCGAGTTCAGCCGCAGCGCGCGTTGCGCCCAACGCCTCACGCTGAGCCAGCCATAACGCCAGCGGCACTAGCACTGGGCCGGGCGGCAACGCCTCGACGTCTGGCAGCGTGCCATCTTCAGCGGCGCGAATCACGTTCCAGTGATCGGCCACAATCGCGCGGTTTTTAATAATCGAAGCCATTTGACTTGTTCCTGTTAAACCTGGTCACGGGGACGTTCACGCATGAGCTGGCTGGCGCGCGGCATACACGCGCTCCTTGAACGGAGCCATGCCGATGCGGTTATAGGTTTCGATAAAACATTCGCCATCCTGACGATGCTCGACAAACGTCTCGATCACCTTCGCCACCACGTCCGGCATTTCATCAGCGGAGAACGACGGACCCATCACCCGGCCTAGTTGCGCACCACCGCCCACGCCGCTGCCTTGCTCACCGCCGAGGGTGACCTGATACCACTCCGAGCCATCCTTATCGACGCCTAGCACGCCGATGTTGCCCACGTGATGGTGGCCACAGGCGTTGATGCAGCCAGAGATATTCAGCGATACATCGCCCAGGTCATGGACGTAATCGAGATCGCTGAAACGTTGTTGAATGGCGAGCGCGATCGGAATCGATTTGGCATTGGCCAGCGAGCAGAAGTCGCCACCAGGGCAAGCAATGATGTCGGTCAGCAAGCCAATGTTCGCGCTGGCGAAACCAGCCGCTTTGGCTTTTTCCCACAACGCGAACAAGTCGCGCCTGGCCACGTTCGCCAGAATCAGGTTTTGCTCGTGCGACACACGAATTTCACCCAGCGAATACGCATCGGCCCAGTCCGCCACAGCTTCCATCTGGCTATCGGTGGCATCACCGGGAGCGATGGTTGGAGATTTGAGCGAGAGCGTGACCGACACATAGCCCGGCACTTTGTGCGGCCGGACATTGCGTTCGACCCAGCGGGCGAACGCGCGATTTTCGAGCAGATGAACTTCGAACGAAGCATCGGTATCCGCCAGCTTTTCGTACTGCGGCGGCTGAAAGTATTGCGCGACGCGATCCAGTTCGGCTTGCGTCAGCGTGGCCGGGCCGTCTTTCAGGTGCTGCCATTCTTCTTCGACTTGCTGAGCGAATTTTTCAGGCGACAGCGCTTTCACCAGAATCTTGATGCGCGCCTTGTAGATGTTGTCGCGCCGGCCGTAGCGGTTATAAACCCGCAGCACGGCTTCGCAATAGCTCAGCAAATGCTGCCACGGCAGGTTTTCGCGGATGATCGCGCCGATGATCGGCGTGCGCCCAAGGCCACCGCCCGCCAGGATGCTGGCCACGATTTCGCCTTGCGCGTTTTTCTTCAGATACACGCCAAGATCGTGCACCTGCACCGCTGCGCGGTCTTCGCGCGAACCCGAGACGGCCACCTTGAACTTGCGCGGCAGCCACGCGAACTCGGGATGAAAGGTCGACCATTGGCGCAGAATTTCAGCCCATGGGCGGGGATCCACCATTTCGTCAGGTGCCACGCCCGCGAATTGATCAGCGGTGATATTGCGAATGCAGTTGCCTGAAGTCTGGATGCCGTGCATCTGCACCGAAGCGAGCTTCGCCAGAATCTCAGGGGTGTCTTCGAGCTTGATCCAGTTGTACTGGATATTCGAGCGGGTCGAAAAATGACCATAGCCCCGGTCGTGCTCACGGGCAATCCGCGCCAGCATCCGCAGTTGGTCCGCGCGCAAGTTGCCATAAGGGATGGCGATGCGATGCATGTAGGCATGCCGCTGCATATAGAGGCCATTTTGCAGACGCAGCGGGCGAAACTCTTCTTCGCTCAACTCGCCCGACAGCCGCCGCCGCACCTGATCGCGGTATTGCGCCACGCGTTCGTCGACGATGGTCTGATCGTACTGGTCGTATTGGTACATTCGGGGAGCCCTGAAGTGACGCAACGCACCATGCCCGCGCGCCGCACCCAGATACCCGCCGCCATTGCCGCCACGCTCGAACAAGACCTTCTGACCCCTCGTTCGCCCGCGCTAATGACAAAGGCAGATATCCATATTGGAAAAGATGGACAGATCGTAATAAACTCGCTTTATATTTCAAACGACTAAAAAATTCTTCTTATATGCACAGAGGTTATAAATGAATCTGCACCAATTTCGCTTTGTGCGTGAAGCCGTGCGGCAAAACTTCAACCTCACCGAAGCGGCCAAAGCCCTGTTCACCAGCCAGCCGGGCGTCTCCAAAGCGATCATCGAACTCGAAGATGAACTGGGCGTGGAGATTTTCACGCGGCATGGCAAGCGGGTGCGCTCACTTACTGAACCGGGCCGGATCATTCTGGCTTCGGTCGAAAAAATCCTGCAGGAAGTGGAAAGCCTCAAGCGCATCGGCAAAGACTATGCCGCCCAGGATCAGGGCAACCTGGTCATCGCCGCCACGCACACCCAGGCGCGCTACTCGCTTCCAGCGGCCATCGCTGAATTCAAAAAACGCTTTCCCAAGGTGCATCTGTCCATTCTTCAGGGCAGCCCCACCCAGGTCGCAGAAATGGTGCTGCACGACCAGGCCGATCTGGCCATCGCCACCGAAGGCCTCTCGAACTACAAAGATCTGGTCTCGCTGCCCTGCTTTCAGTGGCGGCACGTGGCCGTAATGCAGCCCGACCACCCATTGCTCGAACGCAAGCAGTTGTCTCTGGATGATCTGGCGCACCATCCGCTGATTACCTATGGCAACGCCTTCGCGGGACGCACCAAGATCGACGAAGCCTTCCGCTTGCGCGGCCTGACGCCCGACATCGTGCTGGAAGCCATCGATGCTGACGTGATCAAAACCTATGTCGAACTTGGGCTGGGGGTTGGCATCATGGCCGATATCGCCTTCAGCGCTGAACGCGACCGTCATTTACGCGCACTCCCCGTGGGCCATCTGTTCGGCAGCAATGTGACGCGAGTCGCACTCAAGCACGGCGCGTATCTGCGCAGCTATGTGTACACGCTGGTCGAACTGCTCTCGCCAGGCATGAACCGCAAGCTCATCGAGCAAGCGCTCAAGGGCGAGCACGAAACCTATGAGCTCTGATGTAAATCCCGGCCTCATGCTGAACTGGAGCAACGCGCCAGCGTGATGGGCACGATCCGCGCGATCCGTACGATCCGCGAGCGGCAAATTTCTCTCTACCTGGACTCGTCATCATGCGCACCACACGCGCGATCCATGCTGTCGAACGGCTCAAAAGCCGCAGCGGTCATCCTTATTACGCGGCCATCAGCCTGCCTGGCGGACTGTTTTATCTCGCCGACAAAGCCGCTGAGGCCCCAGCGAAACTATCCGGGCCATTGGCGCTCGATGAATTCGTGAAATTTGTTGATGCATTTGGGCCGCAAAAACCACGCCGCGCCAGCAAGCTGGACCTCGCCTTCGAAGCGCAAATCAAAAAGAGCAAAAGCTAAAACGCCCGCCACGGCTTGCAAGCGCATGCCGTGGCGGGCCGCACAGCCCGCAAGGCCAGCAGGACCGGCGCAGCCCGTTTGGTACAATCGCCCAGTTTTTCTCCTTTCAGACCTCGGCCGCCCTTAGCGGGCCGCCTTCACACCGCCGAACCCCATCATGAATATCGAGCAAGCGCGTTTCAACATGATCGAACAGCAAATCCGTCCCTGGGATGTGCTCGACCAGGACGTGCTGAACCTGCTGTCCATCATCAAGCGTGAAAACTTCGTCCCCGCCGCGTTCCGCGATCTGGCTTTCGCCGATTTCGAAGTGCCGCTGCCTTGTGGCCAGCACATGCTGGCACCCCGGGTCGAAGCGCGCATGTTGCAGGCGCTGGAGGTGAAAAAGCACGAAAACGTGCTGGAAATCGGTGCGGGTTCGGGCTACATGGCAGCGCTGCTGGCCCATCGGGCCCAGCATGTGCTCTCCATCGAAATCGAAGCAGAACTGGTTGAGTACGCTCGCGCCAAACTCGCGGCCAATGGCATCCAGAATGCGGATGTTGTCTGCGGCGACGCCGCGCGTGGCTGGTCAGGCTCGGCACCCTACGACGTGATCTGCGTTTCTGGCAGCCTGCCCGTGGTACCGCAAAGCCTGCTGGAGCAAATCAAGCCGGGCGGACGCCTGGGGGTCTTCGTTGGCACCGCCCCGGTCATGGAAGCGCAGATCATCACGCGCATCGACGCCAGGCAGTTTCATACCGTCAATATCTTCGAGACGATGGTCACGCCGCTGGTTAACGCCGAACAACTGCCGCGCTTCAAGTTCTAGGCTGATTGCCCTGCCTCCTGCTTTTCATCCTGTCGTCCTGATAATCGCTGAACGCTAAAGCCCCCGGATCCCCCGATGCAAAACCTGTCCGCGCCTGAGCTTGCCGCATGGCTGGCTGATTCTTCCCGTCCGGCTCCTGTGCTGCTCGATGTCCGTGAGCCATGGGAAATTGAAACCGCGAAAATCGCTGGCAGCCTCGCCATTCCGATGCGCGAGATTCCCGCGCGCTACGCTGAACTCGATGACGCCACACCGCTGATATGCATCTGCCATCACGGCGCACGCAGCGCGCAAGTGGCGCGTTTTCTTGAGGCCAACGGCTACGCTGAGATATTCAATCTGGATGGCGGCATTCATGCATGGTCGCAGCTGGTTGATCCTGGCGTGGCTGTTTATTAAAATCTGAGCGTCCCCTGAACCACGCTGAACCCTGCGCCATGCAGGGTTTTTTTACGCCTGCCCCGCGCCCTGCGGCAGGCCGTATTTGCGCTGTATTCCCTTCCCCCACGCCCAGCGAATTTCTCAGCGCTCACCCGGCCTGATGTCATGCGTTGGCATGCACCGCGCTATAACTTTTCCTGAAATTATTCAGAAAGGTCTTAGATTCATTGCGTATTGCTCTCTGGCACCATGCTCCAACTCAAATCTGGAGCATCTCTAATGAAATTAACCGCTGTCGCAATAATCATTGCGATGCTTTCCCCCCTCGCCGCACATGCGACCTTAGGCGCTGCGCCTAGCGCTCCTGCTGCTTCTGCCTCTACTCCCGCCAAGCGTTTGTCAGCTCTTCCGGCAACGCCAGCTGCGCCTTACACCATGCGTGAATCGCATTCGGCCGATGGCGTCACGATTCACGAATATGTCACGCCCGGCAACATCGTCTTTGCTGTTACCTGGGACGGACCAACCCGGCCAGATATGACCGCGCTGCTGGGCAGCTATTTCCCTAACTTTGTCCAGGCAGGCTCAACCACCGGACACGGAACTGGGCCGTTAATCGAGCGTACTGGCGACCTCAGGATCGAATCGTTTGGCCGCCCAGGAAACGTCATGGGCAAAGCCTATCTGCCACGACTCGTACCGGCCGGCGTCGATCCAGCCGCCTTGCAATAAAGCCCCTCCTCGATTCTCAAAAATATCAACATGACGACTTTGAACAAAACGCTTTGCCTTACTGTGCTCGCAGCTAGCGCAGTGCTCTCCGCATGTGGCGGGGGCGGTGGGGGCGACAAGCAGGACGATAGCTGGATCGGCAAACCCACTACCAATGTGCCCACGACCAATAAAGGCGGCACAGGCAATGGTGGTACCACTAATGGTGGTGGAACGCCTACGCCAGACAGCGGTGGTAACAAGGATGGTGGTGGAAAGCCAGCCACAGGCGGCGACGGCGGTGGAACACCAACCACAGGCGGCGACGGCGGCGGCAAGCCAACACCTGGTGGTGACGGCGGCGATAGCGGCGGCAAGCCAACACCTGGTGGCGACGGCGGCGATAGCGGCGGCAAGCCAACGCCTGGTGGCGACGGCGGCGATAGCGGCGGCAAGCCAACGCCTGGTGGCGACGGCGGCGATAGCGGCGGCAAACCGACACCTGGTGGCGACGGTGACGGCGGTGAAACGGTAAAGGACAGCAACACGATTCCAATCACCGTCGAGCAATATGGCCCGCCCATTGGCTACAACGTGAATCAACCCTACGTCTCGATCACCTTGTGTCCGCCAGGTAGCAAAGATCCGACCGAATGCAAGACGATCGATCACATGCTGCTCGACACTGGCTCAGTGGGCGTTCGCGTGATTGCCAGCCAGATTCCCGCAGCGCTACAAGCCAAACTCCCGGCACAAACCGGCGCAACCAACGATTTGACTGGTAAAGCACCGCTCGCGGAATGCGCGCTGTTCGGCTCCGGCTTTACATGGGGCTCGATAAAGCAAGCCGATGTGCTCATGGGCGACAAGAAAGCCCCCGCACTGCCGATTCAGATCGTCAGTGATCCAGACCTCTCAACTGTGCCGACAACCTGCACATCGCGTGGCGGTCCAAATATTGGCAGCGTGGATGGGATTATCGCTAACGGCGTTGTCGGGATTGGGCACACCGCACGCGATTCAGCCGTCAATTACTACTATTGCCCGAGCGCAACGTCCTGCACCACTGCCACTGTCGCAGCAACGTCGCAGGTGATGCATCCTGTGATGGCCTTTGCCACTGACAACAACGGCACCATCATTCGTTTGCCGGCAGTGCCTGCAACAGGGCAAGCCAAGGTAACTGGGGAGCTGGTATTCGGTATTGGCACACGGACCAACAATGCATTGCCCGCAGCCGCAGCCATCATTCCCGTTGATGCTTACGGCAGATATATGACGACATACAACGGCATTGCCCGGCGTAGCCTGATCGATAGCGGAACCAATACGCTGGTTTTTGTGGATGCAACCATCCCTGTAAAGCCAAACGGTTTTTACGAACCACTCACGCCAGCAACGCTCATCACCCAGATGGCGGCACAGTCCAGCGGCACGACCGTGCAAAAAGAGGTGAAATTCACCATCGAAAATTCAACAACACTATTCGCCACAGGCAACACAGCGTTTAGCAGTCTTGGGCTCTATTCCAGTGTGGCATCCGCTTGGGGGCTTCCGTTCTTCTTCGGACGAGATGTCTACACCGTGGTAGACACCGCCAAAATTGGCGGACTGGCAGGGCCGTTCGTAGCCTTCTAACACTGCCGGGTCATTCCTGGCAGACTTAAACGACAAGAGGGGCGATGCCGGATACGGCACCGCCCCTCTTGTTTTGTTCCGCAAAGATAGTGCGCAACGGTATTTCTGTGTACCTCGTGAACCCTGCGCTATTGCGCAACGTCTGCGATCTAGCCGGTGCCCGGTATGGCATCCACCGCCCAACTAGCGGTTAAGGCAATAACGTGAGCAGCACCTCAACCGTCCGCGCTGTCGCGCCACGGTGCCGGGCAGCAAAAGCGGCGGCGGCGGCACCCATTGCCGTGCGTTGCGGCCGGTCGTTGAACAGCGCCTGCAAGCCCCTGGCAAGTTCGCTCCAGTCCTGCACCTGGATCACCGCACCCGCTGCAACGGCATCGGCCGTCGCCTGGGTGAAATTGAAGACATGTGGCCCGATCAGCACCGGCACCCCCACCGCGCACGCTTCGATCAGATTTTGCCCACCCAGCGGCAACAAACTGCCTCCGATGAAGGCGATATCAGCCGCAGCATAGTAGGCCCCCATTTCACCCATCGAATCGCCGAGCAGCACCTCCACCTCATCGGGCAATGGCGCGATGCCATCCGAACCTGATGCGAGCGCAGCGCTACCCCAGGATGAGCGGCGGGCACAACGCAAACCCTGCTTTTCAATCAGCGCGGCCACCTCGTCAAAACGTTGCGGATGACGCGGCACCAGAATCAGCAGCGCATGCTCTACCTCAAGTGCCGCAAAGGCCTGCAACACCAGCGCTTCTTCACCTTCACGCGTGCTGGCCGCCACCCATACCGGACGCGCGCCAAACGCCGCGCGCCACGCACGGCCACGCGCAATCGTCTCCGCTGGCGTGTCCATATCGAACTTCAGATTGCCTAATACCGTGACCTTGCGTGCGCCCAGCGCCAGCAGCCGCTCCGCATCCGCAGGACTTTGCGCCAGCACCCGGGAAAAACCACCAAACACTTCGCGCGTCGCCCGGCCAAACATCGACGCGCGGCGATACGAGCGCGCCGACATTCGGGCGTTGGTCAGCACCAGCGGCACATTCATCTGGCGGCATTCGTCGATTAACGTCGGCCACACTTCGGTCTCCATAATCAGCCCGAGCGCCGGCCGCCAGGCACGCAGAAAACGCCGGACGGTATGTGGCAGGTCATAGGGCAAATAGCAACGCAGCACGCGCTCACCGTATAACTGCTCGCCCGTTGCACGCCCACCCGGCGTCATGTGTGTCAGCAGCACGCGCGCGTCAGGACGGGCGGCAAGCAGCGCGTTGATCAGTGGCTCAGCGGCACGCGTCTCACCCACCGACACCGCATGCACCCAGATCAAGGGTGCCGCGTCGTCGGGCCGGCGGCCCGCCGAGCGGCCAAAACGCTCGCCAATATGTTCGCGGTAGCCACGTTCCTTGCGTGAGCGCAACAGCAAGCGCAACACCGCAAGCGGTGCGATGAGCCACCACAGGGCCCGGTATAACGCCCTTAACATCGCGCCCCCTTCGGCGAAAGAACGCAGCGCGCAGCAGCACCCATGCCCGGCGCGCTCACGCTAGCGCGCGGCCTTGCAGCCGTTCCAGGATACCCAGCGGTGCACATTCCGGCTGCGCCATTGAGCGCACCGGCAGAAAAAACGTCTGCTCCAGCATGAACTGGCCGGACATCACCGCATGCGAGGTTTGATCCGAAAAACAGACCCACACGCTGCCAGGCGGGAACGGCATGGTCTGCTGCGGTGAGGTTTGCTGATAAGCCAGATCGGCTTTCATCGCATCGTGCAGCTTCAGCATGAGATGGTCGTAAGCGCTGCGGCGGGATTTGGTGACATGCAGCAACTTCAGCAACCAGGCAGAACCTGGCATCTGAGGCCGGATACGTGGCAAAAACCGCCGGGCCATATCTTCGAATGGCTCGCCCACGCGCCACACTCGCGGCACGCCATGCGGATTCACATTGGTGAACACCCGCAAGATCCGTTCGCCGTAATTTGGCCGGGACGGAAACGCATCCACATGCAAACGGCTATCGTCCTTGCGCCAGGAGGTATGGCGCGTTTCGACCTGATGCAGGCGCAGGCTGGTTGGCGCAACCCGCAGCACGCCGTCATATTCAGGAAACAAACCATCGACCAGCGTGCGCGCACTCGCCTGATAACGCGCGATCAGCGCGCGCACCGCCGACTGCGTCACTGCATTGCCCAGCACACCATGCAGCGCGCCGCCATTGGGCTCAAGGCTGATGTTCTTGCGTGCCGGGTCCGCCAGCGCTGGATCGAGCAACGCAGGCTCACCGCCATGAAGCGCAAAAGGCAACTGCGGGAAATACAGCACCTTGCCGCGCTCAACGCCCGCCAGCAAGGTTTCGCGTGGCAACGACAAACCCCGTCCGCTCCAGTCGGCAGACGTCACTTCGATAATCTGGGATTCATTCATCGTTTTTATTGAAAAGAAATAACCCGTTGTGCCGCGCCGCCGCCATTGCGTCCAGCGCTCAGCGCTGCAACGCTTCGCTTCAAACCGGGTCGTGTGATGGGGGGGATAGCAGACCCAAATCCGCTAGTGCGCTCAGCACCTGGGACAGCCTTGGCTCACGCCCTGCACCGCCAAGGTTGATGATCTCCGGCGACCAGTAACCTCCGGTGCGCCACGCTGTCTCGAAATTGTACAGCTCGACCGTTGGTCGTTTGAGCGCGGCAGCAATATGGACAAGGCCGGTATCGACGCCAACCGTCACTGCCGCCCCGTCAATCAGGCCGACCACGGCCGCTAGCGGTAACTGGGGGGGCACGATGCCGGCCGCACCAAATGCGTTGGCGAGGCGCTCACTGGTGAGCCGCTCAGCCGCACTGCCCCAGGGCAGCACGATCGACATGCCACGCCGGATCAGGATTGAGCCGAGTTCAAGCCACGCAGCCTCGGGCCACTGCTTGTCCGCGCGTGAGGTTGCATGGACGAACACGACATACGGCACCGGCAGGTTCAGCCCCTCTGCCGCCAGCGCCTGTGCCGCACGCTGCCGGTTCAGGCCGAAGTCGATTGGGTCAGTGGGCTGGGGCGGTGGTTGATTAAGCGCGGCCGCCACCAGTTGCCGGGTGCGTTCGACCACATGCGTATGCGGTGCAATCGGCACTCGCCGGTCATAAAAAAAGCGCACAGGCCACTCGAAGCCAGCGCCTTCGGTCCGGTTCGCCAGGCCCACGAGTTGTCCGCGCGCCATACGCGCCATCCACGCGGTTTTCACCAGACCCTGGCAGTCAATCACCAGATCGTAATTTTCTGCGGCCAGCGCCCGGCGAAACGCCCGCACCTCGCGCCAGCTGGCGCGCGAGGCAAAGCGCTTGCGCCAGCGCCGCAACGCCACCGGCAGCACCCGGTGAACACCATCCACCAGTTGCACCAGGCCCACGAAGCTCTCTTCCACCAGCCAGTCGATCTGTGCCTCGGGATACCAACGACGAATGTCGGCAATCACCGGCATGTTGTGCACGACGTCGCCCAGCGACGACACCCGGACGAGGAGAATTTTTTGCACGCTCACGGAGATCACGCCGGGCAAACCGGCCCCAAAGATGGATTAAACAAACTTGAACAAGCGGCGCGAAAGAGCGCGCCGTCAGAGGTGTCATGCAACAGAACTGCGGCGCGTCACCGTGCTTCACGCGGACACCGCCGCCGCGTTAGAACGGCAATCTGGCGTCCGGTTTTTGCGCGAGAATCGCCCGGCGAAAATCATCTTGAATCCGGGCGAGCGCCGCCTCCGTATCCGCTTCAAAACGCATCGCCACCACCGGCGTGGTATTGGACGAACGCGCGAGGCCAAAGCCATCGGGGTATTCGACGCGCAGACCGTCGATGGTCACCACCTGATCGGCAGCGGGAAAGCTCGCGTGCTGCAGCAGACGTTCGATCAGTTGCACGTTTTCTCCCTCTTCGAGCTTCAGTTGCAGCTCAGGGGTGGAAAGCGAGTTAGGCAAGCCGTTAAGCAACTGGCTCGGATCGGCTACGCGCGTCAGAATTTCGAGCAGCCGCGCGCCGGTGTAGAGGCCATCGTCAAAGCCATACCAGCGGTCTTTAAAGAACACATGGCCGCTCATTTCACCCGCCAGCGGTGCGCCGGTTTCGCGCAGCTTCGCCTTCACCAGCGAATGCCCGGTATTCCACATCAGCGGCACGCCGCCTTTGGCACGCACCCACGGTGCCAGATTGCGTGTGCATTTCACGTCGTAAATAATTTGCGCGCCAGGATGGCGTGACAGCACGTCTTCGGCAAACAGCATGAGCTGGCGGTCGGGATAAATCACCTGGCCGTCTTTCGTCACCACGCCAAGACGGTCGCCGTCACCATCGAACGCAAAGCCGATTTCCGCATCCGTCTCGCGCAGCGCACGCATCACGTCCTGCAGATTCTCGGGATGAGCCGGATCGGGATGGTGATTCGGGAAAGTGCCGTCGATCTCCGTGAAAAGCTCAACCAGCTCGCAACCAAGCGCCTTGAAAAGACGTGGTGCCAGCCCTCCGGCAACGCCATTGCCGGTATCCACGACCAGCTTCAGCGGCCGCGTCAAACGGATATCGCCAACAATCCGCTCAAGGTAGGCGGATGCGACATCGTGCTCGACATAGCTGCCAGCGCCACTACCGCTACCACTAGCGTGACCGCTGGCAAAACGTTGCTCGACAATCCGCTGATACAGCGCCTGAATCTGCTCGCCATATATAGCGGCACCGCGCAGCACCATCTTGAAGCCGTTGTAATCAGGGGGGTTATGGCTGCCGGTCACGACGATGCATGAATCGACCCGGCGCTCGCCAGTGGGCAGCGCCAACGGCACGCTCGCCGCGAAATAGCCCACGGGGGTTGGCACCATGCCCACATCCACCACATCCACGCCCACCGAACGCAAGCCCTCCGCCAGTGCCTGAACCAGTTCCGGCCCCGACAGGCGGCCATCACGCGCCACCACCACCGCATCGCCACCTTGCGCCCGCACTTCGCTGCCAAACGCCTGGCCAATCGCGCGAGCGGTTGCCACATCGAGTGTCTTGCCGACTACGCCGCGAATGTCATACGCCTTGAAAATGGACTGGGAGATCATGATGTGACTCGCTTCGTACAGTAGAAAAATTTAAATGGCGCACGGCGCGAGAACACGCGCGATGCACATGAGGCGCAGGCTGGAAGCCTTGCGGTTCCCACCTATAATTGCGCTTCTTCGTTTTTAGCCGCGCCCAGAAAGGCGCCTATTCTAATGCCTCTGCGTGCCCCTCCAATGAAGTCGCTGCCATGGGCACCGCCCTGCCTGCACGCACTGCACGCACCAAACACACCCTATGCCCCCATCCCCCGGCCAGCGCCAGGCGGCCGATGCTAAGCCTTGCGCGCCGCAGCGCTCAGCCGGAAGTTGCCCGGGCGCTAGCCAATCTCGTCTGGCTTGGCCTTGAGCGGCTGACCCAGATTGCCGTAGCGATTGCGATCAGCGGCATGCTGGCGCGCTATTTCGGCCCAGATGTCTTTGGTAAATGGCAGTACGCCAATACGCTGCTGCTGGTGCTGGCCCCCATCACCTGGGTCTGTGGCGCAGAAATCCTGGTGCCCACCATCGTGCATCGCCCGGCCCCGCTAGGCACGATGCTTGGCAGTGCGTTCGTATTGCGCCTTAGCGTTTCCGCCGCCGCGCTGCTGCTCACATGGGGTGGCATCGCGGCCGGGCTCACTGATCCGCTGGTGGGCGCGATGCTCGCCGGACTGGCGCTGACGATGGTGTTCCGGGAGCCCTTCGTCGGCACCATCAATGCCTGGCTGCAAAGCATGACTTACAGCAAGCCGCAGTTGCTGAGCAGCATGGTCACCGCGTTACTCAAGGCGGGGCTGGTCTATCTCTGCGTCCGCGCAACACTCGCGCCCGCGCGCTTTGGCTGGCTCTGGGCGTTTGAGGCCGCCGTCATTGGTGCAGTGCTGCTCGCGTACTACATCCGCCGCCATGGCGGCACGCTCGACTGGCGTATCGACCGCACCCTGGTGCGCCATTTCGCCAGCGCGGGCGGTGTGTTCTGGCTGGGCCTGATCTGCATGTACCTGTTTCTGAAGCTCGACCGGCTGATGCTCGAGCGCACGATTTCATTTGCCGACCTTGGCCGCTATTCCGCCGCGCAGCAGCTCAACGAGAACTGGATTGCGCTGGCGCTGATGCTGGCGCAGACGCTCGCGCCAGGGTTTGTCTACCGGGTGCAGGAAGCGGCCCAGCTACGCCGCAATATCTTGCGGCTGACCGTGCTAACTGCCGCGTTAATGGCTGCAGGGGCGCTGGTGCTAGACCTGCTCGCGGGGGTCATCATCCGCCTGGTGTTCGGACCGGATTACACCGGTGCAGCTGAAATTTTCCGCTGGGCGGTGTGGCTCTCGGTGCCGGCCGGGATTGAGGCCATCGGCAATCTGGCCGTCCTTAAATATCAGGCGAAATTCGTCTTGCTGGCGAAATGGCTTCTGGCGTTGCTGATTGCCTTCAGCGTGAACTGGCTGGCGATTCCGCGCTTCGGTGCTTATGGCGCGCTGATCGGGCTCGCTGCGGGCTATATCGCCGCCGCCAGCGTGAACTTCTTCTACCTTCGTTACCGGGTGCGCCCATGACCTTTTCTTCTTCCAGCGCGCCTTTGGCGGCAACGGCAACGACCGCGCCTGGCACGAATCTCACGGTCTCGCTGGATGATGTGGCCGTGCTGATGCCGGTCTTTAACGCCCAGGCGGAGGTTGAACGCACGCTCGCGTCATTTAGCGAAACCACGCTGATCCGGGTGCTGCTAGTTGACGATGGCAGCACGCCGCCGCTGGTCGCGCCGGTACTGCCAGGCATGCTGATCGACGTGCTGCGGCTGGCGCAAAACGGCGGCATCGAACGCGCGTTGCAACGGGGTATCGAGGCCCTCGCGGCAGGCGGCTATCAATACGCGGCGCGCATTGATGCGGGAGATCGGGCGGTGCCTCAGCGGCTCGCGCAGCAACGCGCTTATCTGCAAGCGCATCCTGACGTCGCGGCACTTGGCATGTGGGCCCAGGTCGTAACGCCAGCCAGTCAGCCGCTTTTTATGCTGACGCCACCCACTGCCCCCGCGGCGATCCGCCGGATGCGCTTCATGCGCAGCTGCTTCGTCCATCCGTCGATGATGCTGCGCATCGCGGCCGTGCAGGCCGTGGGCAACTACCGCAACGCCTATCCCGCCGCCGAAGATCTCGATCTGTTCCTGCGTCTGATGGCGCGTTACGACTGCGCCAATCTGGCGCACACCGGCGTGTACTACGAACTAAACGACGGCGGCATCAGCGCGACCCGGCGCCGCCGCCAGATACGCTCGACGCTGCAACTGCAACTGAGCTACTTCAACCCGCTCAATCTTTATGACTGGCTCGGCCTCGTGAAGAATCTGCTGCATCTCGTGACCCCTTATCCGCTGCTGCACCGTATCAAGCGCGTGCTGTTCACTTCACGCGCTGCACGCTCTGCCTCACACGCTGCTTCACGCCACACGGAACCTTAATGCCGTCCCTCGCCCGCTTTATGGCCCTTGCATGAGACCTGCCTCAACCCTTCGCATCAGCCTCGTGTGCAACACCGCATGGGCGATCCATACCTACCGTCACGGCCTGATCCGTACCTTGCTCGCGCAGAAGGTCGAAGTCACCGTGCTGGCACCGCCCGACCGCACTTTCGCGCTGCTAAGCGCAATGGGTTGCCGCTGCATCGCGCTGCCAGTCGCCTCCAAAGGCACGAATCCGTTCGCTGACCTGCGCACGCTTGGCGCGCTGTACCGGCACTATCGCGCGCTCCGGCCAGACCTCGTGTTTCACTACACGATCAAGCCGAACATTTATGGTTCCATCGCTGCCTGGCTGGCACGCGTGCCATCGGTGGCGGTGACTACCGGGCTCGGTTATGTGTTCATCCAGTCCGGGCGCGCCGCGCAAATCGCGCGCCGCCTGTATCGCCTCGCGTTTCGCTTTCCGCGCGAAATCTGGTTTTTGAACCGTGATGACCAGGCCACGTTCCTCGCGCAAAAACTGCTGGCCCATCCGGAACGCGCCCAGTTGCTGCATGGTGAAGGCGTGGATCTCGAACAGTTCGCCTTCAGTGCCTTGCCACCGTCGTCGGCAACATCAGCGTCGGCTCCGTTCGTATTCGTACTAATTGGGCGTTTGCTGTGGGACAAGGGCGTCGCAGAATATGTCACCGCCGCGCGTCAGTTGCGCCCGCGTTATCCGCATGTGCGCTTTCAGTTGCTCGGGCCGGTGGGCGTGGCCAATCCCAGCGCGCTCAGCCGCGCCGACGTCGCAGCATGGGAGCGTGAAGGCTTGATCGAATACCTCGGTGAAGCAGACGATGTGCGCCCCACCATCGCCGCCGCTAGTTGCGTAGTACTGCCGTCGTACCGCGAAGGCGTGCCACGCACACTGATGGAAGCCGCGGCGATGGGCCGCCCGATCGTCGCCACCGACGTGCCCGGGTGCCGCGAGGTGGTCGCCGATGGCGTCAATGGCCTGCTGTGCGAAGCACGTAGTGCCGAGAGCCTCGCGGCAGCGCTGACGCAGATGCTCGAACTGCCTGCCACAGCCCGCCAGCAAATGGCCGAACAGGGCCGGCACAAGGTCACCGCCGAATTTGACGAGCGTGACGTGATCGCGCGCTATCTGGCGTTGATCCAGCGCTTGACTCAGGTCTCACTCCAACCATGAAGCAGGAACACAGCATGCCAATCCAAGGCCAGAGCACGATTCTCGTGACCGGCGGCGCGGGCTTTATCGGCTCGCACACCTGCGTTGAGCTGCTTGAACGCGGCTATGACGTCGTGGTGCTGGACAACCTGATCAACAGCCACCGCGAAGCGCTGCAGCGAGTTGAGCAGATCACCGGCAAAACGCTGACGTTTTACGCCGCAGATGCGCGCGATGAAACCCAGCTAAAGCGCATTTTTTCCACCCACCCCGTGAGCGCCGTGATCCATTTCGCCGCGCTCAAGGCCGTAGGCGAATCGGTCGAACAACCCGTGCGCTACTACCGCAACAACCTCGACAGCCTGTTGGTGCTGCTTGACGTGATGCAAGCGCATGACATCAAGCAACTGGTATTTAGCTCGTCAGCGACGGTCTATGGTGTGCCGCAATCCTCCCCAGTCGACGAATCATTCCCGCTAACCGCGCATAACCCTTACGGCCAGACCAAGCTGATGGCCGAGCAGATTCTGCGTGACGTCGAAGCCGCTGACCCTGCCTGGCGCATCGCCACGCTGCGCTATTTCAACCCGGTCGGCGCACATCAAAGCGGACTGATCGGAGAAAGCCCCGCAGGTGTGCCCAACAATCTGATGCCTTACGTGGCCCAGGTTGCGGCAGGAAAGCGCGAGCGCCTGCGTATTTTCGGCGGCGATTACCCCACGCCCGATGGCACTGGGGTGCGCGATTACATTCACGTGGTTGATCTGGCGCGCGGGCATCTAGCGGCACTCGATGCGCTTGGCCAGCGCAATGCGAGCTTCGTGGTGAACCTCGGCACCGGGCGCGGCTATAGCGTGCTGGATGTCGTGCATGCGTTCGAGCAGGCTAGCGGGTGCGCGATTCCGTATGACATCGTCGCGCGCCGCCCAGGCGATGTTGCCGCGTGTTACGCCAATGCTCACGCGGCAGAACAGCTGCTGGGCTGGCGCGCCCTCTGCGATCTGCCGCAGATGTGCGCCGACCACTGGCGCTGGCAAGCGCTGAATCCCCATGGTTTTGTCTAATTCGCCGTCTTTTTCAGGGTCGCGTCATGCTCAGTTTCGCGTTTGGCTTCATCGTTTCGCTGGCAGTCACGCTGCTGATCGTGCGCTATGCGCATCTGCATGAAAAATTCTCCACGGACACCGATCTAGCTGGCGTGCAGAAATTTCATGTGCGTCCTGTGCCGCGCATCGGCGGCGTCGGCATCTTGCTGGGGCTGGTGGCGTCGGCGCTGCATCTGTACAGCACCTATCCGGCGGTCGCCATCGGCATTCTTGGGCTGAGTGCCTGCGGGCTGCCCGCCTTTGCCTCAGGGCTGACAGAAGACCTGACCAAACGCGTGTCGCCACTGGCGCGGCTGCTGTGCACCATGGCCGCCGCAGCGCTGGCCTACTTCGTGCTGCACATTGGCATCACGCGCATCAGCGTGCCGCCGCTCGACTTTCTGCTGAGCTACCCCGTCATCGCCTGCGCCGTCACAGTGCTCGCCGTGGCCGCGCTCGCCAATGCGGTGAATATCATCGACGGCTTCAACGGCCTGGCTTCGATGGTGGCGCTGATGATGTTTGCCTCGCTGGCCTACGTCGCGTTTCAGGTTTCGGACCCGGTGGTGCTGTCAGCGTCGCTCATCATGATGGGCGCGGTGCTCGGATTTTTTATCTGGAATTTTCCGGCTGGCCTGATTTTTCTCGGTGATGGTGGCGCGTATTTCATTGGCTTCATGCTGGCCGAACTGTCAATCCTGCTGGTGATGCGCAATCACGAGGTCTCCGCGTGGTATCCCGTGCTGCTCTTCATGTATCCGATCTTCGAAACCTGTTTTTCGATCTATCGCAAGAAATTCGTGCGTGGCATGTCACCGGGTATCCCGGACGGCGTGCATCTGCATATGCTGGTCTACAAGCGGTTGATGCGCTGGGTGGTGGGGGCTCGCACCGCGCGCGAACTCACCCGGCGCAACTCGCTCACTTCACCGTACCTGTGGCTGCTGTGTCTCGTCGCCGTCGTGCCCGCCACGCTGTTCTGGCGTCATACGCTGCATCTGTTTGTTTTTGTCGTGGTGTTTGCCGCGACCTATGTCTGGCTATATCTGAGCATCGTGCGCTTTCGCTCGCCTCGCTGGATGGTGGTGCGCAAGGCGCGCCAGGCGGAGGAGAAATAAAAAAAGCGCTGACGCGCTTTTTTTACCTGCCCCCGGGCTTAGCGGGAACCATGCAAGCCATTCACCCCGGCTGGCACGCTTTGCAGCATCGGTGCCAGCATCGGCTGATACTCCGGCACCCAGCGGCGCAAATCGCGGCGCACCTCATCGTCAGTTGGCACCCGGGGCTGCATCAGCCACGGCAGGAGTTCATCGAGCAACGCCAGCGGCACTTCACGCGCCTTGGCGATGCGCAGTTTGGGATGCTCGGTGCGGATGGTGGCTTCGTCGTCGGCCAGCAGCTCTTCATAGAGTTTTTCGCCGGGCCTTAAGCCGGTAAAGATGATCCGGATCTGTTCTTCGCTATAGCCATACAGCCGGATCAAGTCGCGTGCCAGATCGACGATCTTCACCGCCTCACCCATGTCGAGAATGAAAATCTCCCCGCCCCGCCCCATGCTTGAGGCCTGCAACACCAGTTGCGAAGCCTCGGGAATCGTCATGAAAAAACGGGTGATTTCAGGGTGAGTGACCGTGACCGGCCCCCCTTTGGCAATCTGCTGCTGGAACTTGGGAATCACGCTGCCCGCACTGCCCAGCACATTGCCAAAGCGCACGGTTTCGATCTGGGTGCGAGTGGTGCTCTGTTGCAACGCCTGGCAAGTCATTTCAGCCAGACGTTTGCTCGCGCCCATCACGTTGGTCGGGTTGACCGCCTTGTCGGTGGAAATCAGCACCACATGCCGGACGTCATGGCGAATCGCCGCACGCGTCACCCGGTAGGTGCCCAGCACGTTATTGCGCACCGCCTGCCAGGCATTCAGCTCTTCCATCAGCGGCACATGTTTGTAGGCGGCGGCATGAAACAGGATGTGCGGCGTGTGGCGCGACAGCACCTGGTCAAGCAGCAGCGAATCTTTTACATCGCCAATCACTGGGATCACCACGATGCCCGGCGCGTGCTCATGCAGCTCTTCGGTCAAGCGGTACATCGCGTATTCGGATAAATCGAAGGCCACCAGTTGCGCCGGTTCAAAACGCAAAATCTGCCGGCACAATTCCGAACCGATCGACCCGCCAGCGCCGGTCACCATCACGATCCGGTTGCGCAGCAAGGCTTCGACGTGCGGCGTATCAATCTTTACCGGTTCGCGGCCCAGCAAGTCTTCCAGATCAATTTGCCGCACCCGTGACAAAAATGCCTGACCCCGTGTGAGTGGCGTCAGCGCAGGCAGCGTCATCGCTCGCACCCCCGCCCGCACACACAGCGTCGCCACGCGCCGCTGTGCTTCGATCGAGGCCGATGGAATCGCAATGATGACGTCCTCCACCTTGAAGGCTTCGGTGAGCGGCGCGAGCTGGTCGATGGGGCCCAGCACCTTGTAGCCGTAAATTTCGCGGCCATGCTTGGACACGTCGTCATCCAGCAAGCCCACCAGACGCCATTCACTCGAACGCGACAGCTCACGCGCCAGGTTCGCACCCGCCAGCCCGGCCCCCAGCACGACCACCGGCTTGCCTTGTGCGACGAGGCCGCCATACAGATAAAACTCTTTGGCCGCGCGATATAGCGCGCGTGAGCCGCCCATCAGCAAAAACAGAAACAGCGGCGAAACCAGCAACACGGAACGCGGCACGACCGGCACCGGCTGCACCAGCACCGACACCACCATCGCCACCAGCGCCCCGGAAATAACCGCTTTGGAAATTCGCAGCAGATCCGGCAGGCTGGCGAACACCCACATCCCGCGGTAAAGACCAAAAATGCGGAACATCACCGCATAGGTGGGCAGCACCCAGGCAAACGAATGCAGCGCACCCGTTCTGAATTCAAGCGGAACCATACCGTTAAAACGCACGATATAAGCCGTCAACCATGCCGCCACCACCGCGCACAGGTCGAACAGAAAAGCACTGACGGAAAGCCACGAAGCTTTATTTCGAATCATCTTCAGCGCATCTCAAAGGAACAATCAGGAACAATCTCAAATTACTCGGACAAAGACGCCTGATAACGGTGCCAGCGCCGGTCCACTGCCAGGCCAAGCAAGCAGAGCAAGATCATCCACGCGCTCACCACGCACCATTGAATGACCTCAGGGGAATCAAGCAGGTAAAGAGCCAGCATTATGCCTGCTGCCATGACCCCATACCACACGCGTGCCGTGGCTGCATGCCCCATGCCAGAGCGCACCATCCGCTGGTAGTAGTGCTCGCGGTGCGCCTGCCAGAAGCGTTCGCCGCGCAGCAAACGCCGCAGCAAAGTAAGCGACGCATCTGCAATAAACGGCGCAAACACCATCGCAGTGAACCAGAGCGGCCAGACGCCGCGCTGCCAGCCCCAGTAACCCAGCGCCCCGGCCAGAAACCCTAATGGGATTGAGCCCGCATCGCCGAGAAAGATCCGCGCAGGCGGAAAGTTAAAGCGCAAAAAACCCAGCGCGGCCCCTGCCACAGCTGCTGCGCCCCAAGCTAGATCAAGTTCGGCATGGCGGGCGCTGAGCGCCGCCAGCGCATAGCCCGTGAAACCGAAAAAGGCCATCCCGCCCGCCAGGCCGTCCGATCCATCCATGAAGTTGTATAGATTCACCAGCCACAGCAGCAACAGCACGAGACACGCCAGCGCCCACCACGGCACCGGTGCCGGATACAGCGCCACGAACCCCAGCACCGCAACCAGATGAGCCGTGAAGCGCACCCGGGCACTCAGCCCACGGCGATCGTCGATTTGCGACACCACCGCCAGGAACGCCGTGCCTAGCGCCACGCTCCAAAGCGCTGGCGCGACCAGCACCAGCGCGGCCACGGCGCTTGAAATCAGGCCCCAGCCACCCACCCGGGGTGTCGGACGCAGATGCAATGAACGTTCGTTCGGCATATCGGTGGCCAGACGCCACGCCCAGCCGGTCTGTAATAGAAGCCTCAAGATGGCCGCGCTCGCCACGGCTGCCACGACGCCCGTCAGCAGCGCAATCATCCAGCCTGGAGCCGTTGTCGTTGTTAATAAATGCCTCAGCATATCCAGCCTCAATGCGTTGAGCGGTACCAGCGCGCGGTAGCGGCCAGCCCGTCATCAAGTGAGTACGGTGGCCGCCAGCCCAGAACGGTCTGAATCTGCGTCGCGTCGACCTGCAGGCTGCCCGTCAGACGCTCGATCTGTGGCAGGCGGCCTGTGATGCGCCCAGCCAGCAGCAGCGCGGCAGTTGGCACCGGTAACAAACGGGCGGGCCGCTGCAAATGAACCCCTAGCGAGCGCACCAGTTCCGCGACGGTGGGCGCGTGAGGATCGGCCACATGAAAACATGCGCCCGCCGCGCGTGGATCGTTCACACAGCAAGCCAGCGCGTCGGCCAGATTGCCGGCAAAAACCAGGCTGCGTCTGGCT
This sequence comes from Paraburkholderia bonniea, assembly GCF_009455625.1. Classification (NCBI taxonomy): domain Bacteria; kingdom Pseudomonadati; phylum Pseudomonadota; class Betaproteobacteria; order Burkholderiales; family Burkholderiaceae; genus Paraburkholderia; species Paraburkholderia bonniea. Next base: position 2,494,994 of record NZ_QPEQ01000001.1, read on the forward strand.
TGAATCGACCCAAGCGGTAACGGCAGACGTTTCCAGACCGCATCCATCAAGTGCAGAAAATTCGCCCGCACTTCAGGGCCATACACCAGCGGCGGCCGGACGATCACGATCTCCAGCCCGCTTTGCACACCGTATTCGCGCAGCGCCTGTTCGGCTTCGAGTTTCGAGCGGCCATAAGCGTCCTGAGGTGATGCCAGCGTGCGCTCGCTTAATGGCTGCCCACCGTCGCTTTCCGCAACGGCCTTGATGCTGCTGACAAACACCAGACGCCGCGCGCCCTGGTTGCGCGCCGCCTGCGCGACACGCAGCGCGCCAGTCACGTTGGTGGCACGAAACGCGGCGTCGGGGTCGAGCGCTTCATCGTGCAGTTGATGCACCCGCGCCGCGAGATGCACGACGCAATCCACCGCCACATCAACGGGCCATGCAGCGCTAATGCCGGCGAAATCCGCACGCTCATCCACCCACTCCCGCACCCCGTTCACGCCAACCCCGGCGTGCCGCACCAGACCTGTCACCGTGTGGCCTGCCTCGAGCAGCACGCGGCATAGCGCGCGTCCGACAAAACCATTGGCCCCTGTCACCAGAATTGCGCTCATAACCACTTCCAGCCAAACCGGTTAAAAAACCTGAACGCCGACGCGGCGAACCGGCGAATATGCGCCAGCCCTTTACGCGCGGCACCGCCGCCATGGTGCAGCACGCGCACAGCGGGAACATAGGCCACGCGCGCCTGGTCGTGAGCGCGCAGGCTCAAGTCGTAGTCTTCGAAATACAGGAAATAGCGCGGATCAAAGCCGCCCAGTGCTTGCAGCACGTTCGTGCGGAACAGCATGAAACAGCCGCTCACAATCGCCGGGTCCCAAACGATATCCCGCTCGTTAATCACCTCGCGCATTTCATATCGGGCCAGACGGCGTGCAAAACACGCACGCCAGCGCGCCGGTAAAAAGCCTCTGACCAGCAGATCGAACAACGCGGGATAACGGCGGCACAGGTATTGCAACTGCCCGTGTTCATCCACCACACGCGGCGAAAGCAAACCCGCTTCCGGATGCTGGGCAAAAAAGCGCAAGGCCTCGCTCAGCCCATCGGGATCAAGCACCACATCGGGATTGAGCACCAGATGAAACCGTGTCTGGGTGCCCTCAAGCGCGAGGTTATGGCCACGGCCGTAGCCCACGTTGCCATGCCCGGTCATGACGCGGCACGCAATGCCCTGCTGACGCAGTGCGCCGAGCAGCTCATCGGCCCCCGTCAGGCCGCCGTTATCCACGAGACAAAGCTCAACTGACGCATCCGGCTTCAAGGCCTGCCAGCAGCGGCAGGCGGCAGCGAGACTCTGCAGTGTTGCCGCCAGCAAGGCCAGGTCAGGCCGGTAGACGACAACCGAAACAGACAGACTGTCGATGTCGGGGTTGGCCGTGCGGAGATCGGTCATAGGGGAGGTAAAAGACATATCGAAGCGGTGCGCACTAAAAGCAGGGTGTCGTTTGGCCACCCTGCACGATAAGTTCATGCCCTGCAGCACCAGAGGCAGATCCCGTTTTTATTTTTTCTGCAGAAAACGGGGGGATGGGCAGCACCGTTTTCGCCAACGGCATGCGCAAAACGTAGAGTTTAACCGGCAAGAGGACTAAAAAGGGCACGCTAGGCCTCACGTCGAATACCGGTGACGGCCAACTTTCACGCTTACGCTTCGACGCTCAGCCATCGTCATCAACCGCTAGAAAGCAAATGAACTAGATGAGCCATAAAGCAGCTTCAGTCATGGCGAAGCAGGAATTAAAAATGCACAAAAATGATGCTATTATTTCCCGTTCTGAACCTGGAGTAATGCCGCTTCTATTTCGCACAATTATTACAACCATTACTACAAAAATGAAATAGCCCAGCATTTCGCGCAAATGTTGTTTAACCGGAGCAGTTAAGCATGGCCGCTATCTTTTCTGAAAAATATTCAAATGTCCACTGTCCATGTTGCGACATGCAGGGAACGCTCACTAAATATCAGGATCGCATTGATGCGCATGGCCATGAAGTCGAAATAGCAACCTGCATGTATTGCACCTCTCTGGTTAATATCACTGACTTGCTGAGTGTGATAAAAACCGGAAACAACACTGATGTCCAGAAAACGGGATCTGAAGAGTTTTATCAGGTCACCAGCGAAATTCTGGGAACGATAAAAAATCGCGTCGCACAAGCCACGCCAATTATTGATTTCGCCCTGGCAAATTTGCCGCCGGATTTTCGCCGCGTTTCATTCATGGATTTCGGTGCGGGCATGGGCTTTACGACTGCCGCTGGGGCCCTCCAGTTCGAGCAGGCATTCGCTATCGAATACAACACGGTCGCGCTTGAAAAACTGCTCCCGCACTTCGAGAAATCCGAAAACATCAAAATATGCACTGACCTGGATCAGGTCAAAGCCGGCATTGATCTGGTAACCATCTGGCATACGATCGAGCATATGCCAAACGCTCAAGCCGAGCTGAAAATCATTAGAGAAAAATTAAGCGATAACGGCGCAATGTTACTTCAGTGCCCGATGTTCAAGGCAGATTATGTCGTTTATAGCCATTATTTCTTCCTCAATGAATTTGCCTGCCGGGCAATGTGTGAACGCGCTGGGTTTAAAGACATTCAGGTGTGGTTCGATAAAGAAGCTGAATTTATTACCTGCCTGGCGCGAAAAGCACAAACCAGAACCAGCCCTGCATGGCACATACCCGATGAAATTAATCCACTCAATTCTGAAATTATTGCAGCACGACAGAAAATGGAAGAAATTCATACGCAATTAATCGAGGCCCAACGGGATATACAAACCTCGCACGAGGAGCTGGAGGCATCACACCAGCATCTTGAGAGAATGCTCAACTCCCTGTCATGGCGCGTTACAGCACCACTGCGCACGCTTAGACGATATTTAAAACTCTAAAGAAAACACCCCGGAGCGCTGGATAAATGTCCAGCGCTCCGGGGTGAAGTGCACCTGCAATACCGCCGATGCAACTCAAGATTCGCTTAAATCTGCTTGCATAGCTTTTGCATGACCATGTGGCCGAAGATCGCGTGAATGTCTTCCGCCAGTTGCATGTCGTCAATATCGGCCCACACCACGTGCTGGGCCAACTCCTTCAGTTTGCCGCCGCGGTAGCCGCACAGGCCAAGCGTCACCGCACCGTTATCGTTCGCGTACTGCACCGCGCGCACGACATTTTCTGAATTGCCGCTACCGGAAATGGCCAGTACCAGGTCGCCTGGCTGAAGAATATTCTTCAACTGCTCAATGAAAATATCTTCGAAAGAAATGTCGTTACCGTAGGCCATCACCAGGCCCATGTTGTCCACTAGCGAACGGCCCCGGAATGGCTTGCCGCCACCGTACATAAATACGCTTTTATTCCAGTCGGTGATGAAGTGCAACGCGGTCATTGAACTGCCGCCATTGCCAAGCGTAATGATTTGACGGCCTTGCTGCCACGCATCCGCCACCACGCCGATTGCATCGTCAATCTGTTTACGGTCAATCGTCGCCAGCATGGCGGACAGCTTGGTGAGATAGGTCTCTGCTACGCCAGTGTATGCACTCATGTAAAGCTCCTGGATGTTGCCGCGCAATGTTAATGATAAAAAATGATTCTGCTTCCGAGCGGCTCAAAGCCCACGTCTACCGGACTCAGTTCCGGGAGGGCATGCTTGATGCGCTCATGCGATTCAGGCGGGGCATACAGCATCAGAAAACCGCCTGCCCCCGCACCGAGAATTTTTCCGCCTTTGGCTCCTGCGGCCCGCGCAGCATCGTACCAGCCATCAATATCGGACGTACTGATCCCCGTCGTGATGCTTTTTTTCAGCATCCAGTTTTCGTGAAGGATGTCGCCAAAAGCGTCGATATTGTTGCGTTGCAGTTCATCGCACAGCGTATAGGTCAAGCCAACCATCTTGACCAGGGTCTGATGTTTGCGCTCGTCACTGGTGATGTCTTCGGATTGCTGCTTCAACAGCGCCGATGCGCTGCGCGTGATGCCGGTGTAAAAAACCAGAATGTGCTGCTCGAGTTTTTTGATGGTCATCGGCTCGCAGATCACCGGCGTCACCACCACCGAATCGTCCGGCCGGAACTCCATCAGGTTAAAGCCGCCGTAGGCCGCTGCGTACTGGTCCTGACGTCCAATCGGCTCGCCGCAAATGTCGATCTCGATGCGGCAGCTATCCGCGCCCAGTTGCTCACTGGAGACATAACGTCCCTTATAGGCATTGAGCGCATGCAGCAAACCCACCGTAAAAGAGCTCGACGAGCCGAGCCCGGTTCCTTTCGAGGGAATGTCTGCGATGGTCGTAATCTCAACGCCGCCGTCGATGTTCAGATATTCCATCGACGCGCGCACCAGCCGATGCTCGATCTGCCGCACACTCGACACTTCTTCGTTCTTCGAATAAGCGATACGAATGCCGCTGTCGAACTTCTTGTTGACGTTGACATACACGTACTTGTCGATCGCGGTGCTCAACACGGCTCCGCCTTCTTTGCGGTAAAACGCAGGGAGATCGCTTCCGCCGCCGACAAAGCTCATCCGCAGAGGAGTTCGGCTAATTATCATCAGTGGTATTCCTAATATTTTCTGGGTGCGCCACGGCACGTGGGAGCGAGATTCGTGGCGCTTGACCCGCCGCCGCGAGCAAGACCGGCACTTCATCCACCAGCCGCTGCGCATACACCGCTTCTGCCGCTTCCTGCGTCAAGCCGCGCTGCAGATACGCGCGAATCACGCGCTCACGCCTCGAAGGCTCATCGATTTCAACGAAAAAACGCTGGCTTGAGGTGGCCGGAACGGCCGCATGAAAGGCCATGATCCCTTCAACAAGCACCACATCATCTGGCCCGATGGCAATGGTCTGCGCCGCTTTGATCTGCTCGCGCCGCAGCTTGAGATACGCCGGCAGCACCACTTCGGCAGGCCGGGTTGACGGCTCAGCAAGGGTTTCGAGCAAGCTACGCAATGCGGGCAAATCATGCCGGCCCAGCACCCCTTCCGTGCGCGCTGGTTCGTCAAGCAACCAGCGATCCGTGCTCAGCACCTGCGCCTTCATATTTCTGCGCTGCAGCGCATACCTGAGCGCATTGGCAAAAGTTGTTTTGCCGCTGCGCGACTGGCCCGCAATATAAACAATCTCGCCCGGGCGTAAATGCTGCGCGATTTTATCGCATTGACTAGAAAGCGCTGGGTAGAGGTCAAGCATGAAATCGACCGCAGCCGTCAGATCGGGCACGGTGAAATCCGGCTCTGCCCGGTATTTCTGGTCCAGCCCGGCATAACCGGTTTCAACCAGAATCGACTTCAACCCTGCGCGCTGGGCGGTCAGCATATCGGTTGAGGTATCGCCGACAAACCATGAGCGCGCTCGCTCGATATTCAACTCGCTCACCGCCTGATCGACCATGCCAGTGCTGGGCTTGCGGCACGAACAGGCAAATTTCAGCTCGGGCACTTCGCCCTCAAAGCCCTTGTCGGGATGATGGGGGCAGTAGTAAAGCCGGTCGATGTACGCGCCCATCCGCCCCAGCAAAGTCTCCATCTTGTTGTGGATCTGCCGCAATTCGTCGAGCGTGCATTCGCCTCGCGCCACCACCGGCTGGTTGGTCACCACACAGCAGCGGTACTCGGCCTGGTTCAGACGCCGGATCGCCTGCTCAACGCCCGGCAGCAACTCGAACTGGGCCGCGCTGTGCAGGTGATCGACTTCCTGGTTGAGCGTGCCATCCCGGTCGAGGAACACCGCAGCCTGAGGCTGGCTCAGCGCCGCGCGCGCGATCTTTCCCGACAGCAAATCAGCCGACACCTTGTCGAGGCGCGCTGGCGTGCCGCTATCCTTGATGTACTCCGGGCTGTTGTAGCCACGCAGGACCAAACCGCGCGCCAGCATCTGCGGGAACAAATCCTTGCCGAAATCGAACATGCCCTGCTGCTCGCGCCACCCTTCCAGCGACGCCTTACGCACCCAGTAAAGCGCTGCATTGACCAGATTCGGGTAGTACCGCGAAGCATCGTGCGGATAGGGATAGAAGCGCTGCACCCGGCCGGTTTCGTCAACGTCGACCAGATCCGAATCGTGAGGATGATCGTTCGGATGCAGAAAAAGCGTTGCGGCTGTTTCCGGCATCGCTGCATGAAAAGCATGAAACCGGTCGAAATCGACTTCCAGCATCGTGTCGCCGTACATCACGAGAAACTCTTCGGCCAGCACATCGAGCACATTCAGCACCGCACCCGCCGTGCCACGCGCCTCGCCTTCATCGATGCATTGAACCGCGAGCCCCCAGTTAGCGTTGGCGCGGCAAAACTCCACGATCTGCTCGGCACGATAGTTGACGAGCACCACCACATCGGTAAAGCCAAACTTTTTTGCCAGCAGAATTTGCCGCTCAAGCAATGGCATGCCGCAAATATCCACAAGGGGTTTAGGCCGGTCTCCGAGACGCTCGCGCAGGCGGGTGCCCTTTCCGCCCGCCAGGATGACGACCTGCTTCATGCCTGCGACTCTTGCGCGACGATTTGCCCGATGGCTTTGCGGACCGCCTCCACCGATTTGAGCTTGGGCTGCCAGCCCAGCGCACGGAGCTTGTCGATGGAATAGCAAAAACGCGGCACGTCTCCGACCCAGCCCTTGTTGCCTTCGCCAAAGGTGATCTGCGCCGATGGCGCGGCAGCGCGCACCACTTCTTCGGCAATAAAGCGTACCGTGACGCCTTCGTCATCCACGCCGACGTTGAAGTAATTCAGCCGGTCTTTGGCATGCGTGCGGATGTACAGCATCGCATCCACCAGTTCCTCAACATGCAGATACGATTTTTGCTGCGTCCCGTTGCCGAGCACGGTGAGGTTGTCAGGCGTCGCATGCAGCTTGCGTACGAAATCGAGCATCACGCCGTGCGTCGCGGGCACACCAATCACGTTAGGGAAACGGTAGATGAACACTTCTTTCAGGTAGCTCTCAGCAGCCGCACTGATCGCCACTTCTGAAGCCAGTTTCATCGCGCCATAGTTCGAAATAGGCAGTAGCGGGCCGATATCTTCGACGAGCGGGGCTGAACCCAGATCGCCGTAAATCGCTGAGCTGGAAGCAAATGCCAGCATGCCGATTTCAAGCGACTTCATGATTTCCAGCGTATTGAAGGTCGTCATGAACGTGTCACGCAGATCAACGTTGGCGTCGTTCACACCAGCAGGAATGTCCGAATTAGCCGCGAGGTGCCACACCTCGGTGACGGGATCGCGGGCATGAAACGCCTCGAATGCCGTGCGGTATGCGGCCAGATCAGCCATGTCGACCACGCTGAACGCAAAACGCGGATTGGCCGACACGGCCGCCAGATTTTCACGCCGCCCACGGCACAGGTTGTCCACGCCAAAGACAGTCTGGCCCTGCTCCAGCAGGGTCTGCGCCAGATTGCAGCCTACAAAGCCGGCCACGCCGGTAATCAATACGCTCATAATTTCCAGACCATTGACATTGAAAATAACTACGCGGGCAACGGCCCGTTGCCCGCGCTTTTATCCCAGCCCACCGCGGTGGTTATGCGGCAGCAGCTGGGGACGACGACTCAGGTACGACTTCAGGTGCGACACGGGCCAGAACCAGGCTTTCAATCCGGCGCGCCATTTCCTCTTCCGAAGGGAACTGGCCAACAAACGCCAGCCCGGCTTCACGACGCCGGGCTAGTTCATCCGGATTGGCGAGCAGCGCGGCCAGATCAAGCGCCATTTTTTCCGGCAACGGATTCGCCAGCAGCGCGATGTCCTGCCGGCCGCCGTAGTTCACCTCGTTATCGCCGCGCGCCAGATCGACCACCGGCAAACCGCACGCCATCATCTCGTATGGAATCAGGCTTGGATTAGTGGTGGAAAACGCCACGCCCACATCGCCGTTCGAATACATCTGCGCGAGATCATCAAGCGTCGGCAGCACTTCGCGGAACGTAATGGGGAAGTCGTAGTTCTGCTTGCTCGCATTTTTTGAGCCGAACATGATGATCTCGACCTCGGGGCACAAGCGGTGAAATTCCCTTAGCGCCATCACGCCGAGCTCAAAACAGCGGCGAGGCATTTCGGGCTTGGCGAAGAACACCACGTTCTTGCGCGCATAGGTGCGAGCCCGGGGATAGTAGACATCGCGGTCAACCGGAAAACGGAAATGATCGGCCTGCGCACCGTAATCACGCTTAAGCAGCACCTCGCACCATGGGCCGGAGGTGATGTGATACAGGCCAAGCCGGTAGGTGTTTTCCGCCAGCACGTATTCGGTGCTCATCGGTGCAAAAGCGGGTTCGAAATCCTGCACGAAATACATGATTTCCTTCACGACGTCGCGGCCTTTCAGGGCCGCGCTCACCGTTGACCAGTGCGTCGCAAACACCACATCGGCCGGATGAATCATGCCGTTGAACAGATAGACCGGACAGTCGAGCGGATAAAAATGCTTGTTAATCAGCTCTTTCAGCGTATGCGGATCTTGCTCGGTGCCTACGAAGTACAGCGTAATCTGGTGCCCAAACTGGCTCAGGAAATACGCCGCACGCAGGATATTCCGGTGGCCGCCGCCGCCAATAATCAGCCCAGGAATCACCCATGAAATACGTAACCGCCCGGGCAAAAGCGCAGGAGACGGCACCTTGCTGATCCCGCTTGTTTCGGGCTCGGACAGGCCGTACACCTGAGCCGCTTGCCGCGCGACCTGATTAATGGAGTACTGCTCAAGCGCCCGTTTGTGAGCTTCCTGTCCAATCTGGGCGCGTAGCGCGGGCGACGTCACGAGGCTCTCCAGGCTCTCGCGCCACTGCGCTGGCGTGCTGACACAGTAGCCCGAGACGCCATGCTCAATAGCCCGCTCAAACGTATCGGTCGAGCTGGCGATGGTCGGCACCCCAAGCAACCCGGCTTCGAAATATTTAAGCTCGCTCTTGCCATGACAGAACGGACTGGTGATATCGAGCGGCGCGAGGTTGATATCCACCTCTTGCAACACCTGCAGCATCACCTGATAGGGCTGAAAATCGAACCGCTCAATCCGCTTGCCAAACTGTGACCAGCGCTCTTCGAGTCCCAGGTAACCCACGATGCGCAGCACGGTTTCCGGGTGCGCTTCCATCGTGGCAAAAAGTGCATCCGCGCATTGAGCAAAGTCTTTCTGGTGCGTCCGGCTGCCGCTGAAATATCCGATCCGGACACACTCACGCGGCGTCACAACCTGCTGCGCCAGCTCTTCGGCAATGCGCAACTGCTCCGTGTTCAACGAGTTCGGAATAAGCATTGCCTCCTTGCCCAGCAGCGCGACCTGCTGACGCAGATAGTCGGTCGGCAGTGTCACAAGATCAGCGCGCAGCAATAGTTCACGGTACTGGTGAACGCCTTCGATGTATTGCGCTTGCTCCGCGGGGCTCAGCAGACGGAAGCCGTCAATCTGGCCGATGATTGACGGATCGAACACCAGATCATCAACGTCGAACACCACCTTGATGCCGCGAACGTTGGCATAACGCAGAAATTCATCCGTACCGTGCGCCTCGAACGGTGCGCGAAACAGCACCACCACGCGGCTTTTAACGTTACAGCGCGCGATTTCTGCGAGGTCCGAAAAAGGCATCACATGAACCTGATAACCCAGGTCACGCAAACCTTCGGCGATGTTATAGACCCGATAGCGCTTCGATTCCCCTTCCCAGCACCCAATCGCCATCACGACATCAAATTTCTGGTTCGTTAGCAAAGAGGCAAGAGGTTGCGTCTGCGCGTACTGGACGCTCTGGCCACTACCGCCTGCATGCCCCCGAGCGTCCAGCCGGCGCTTGAGCGCACCCAGCAGTGCCCGCGTGCCATGCTGGTGCCAATATTCCAGCGCCCGGCGGCCAACGCGGAGTGGATATTTAAACCGACGCCCTACCGCCCGGTAAGGCGCAGTCAGCCTCCAGCTTCTCGATGCCTGTACCTGCTTCAGGACATCCGCGACATAACCCGCTTCACTTCGCTCCCATTCAAATTCACGGCGCAAGTCCTGCAACTCCTGGAGCAGCAGCCGAGTCGATATATCGGACCCGGCAAAGCCCGATGCAACTGCTCGCTTGTGCGCAAGCGGTACCAGCTGCTGCTCGCTACCCAAGTCTCTGGCGAGTTTCTCCAGGCTTTTGCTCAATTGCAGAATGTGCTCATCCGTCGCCAGCAATTTCTGGTGCGCTTCGGCCAGCGACGCAGTGAACACCTCTGGACGGGGCAGCAGATCATCCTGGCGCGCACCTGATGCGGCACGTGAATCGCTCTGCATTTTTTTCAGAACGTCGACCCCGTGTTCAAACCGCTTCACGTAGGCCCCGTTATTCGGCAATACCCCGGATTGAGCGGTGGTTTGAGCGGTGGTTTGCACGGAACCGGCACTAGACGACTTCAGCGCCACCGCGATCAGATAACTGGCCTGCTGCAGCTCACAGGGTTCTTTCAAGCGCAACGCATGCTCCAGCACCTGGGGCGGATGGTCGCTGATGAGCGACGAAAAATGATTGTTGGTGAAGAAAAACTGAACCTCGGGAAAGCGCTGCTCAAGCAGCTTGCGCAACGTGTCGAGCGAGAATGCCGGGGTATCGGACTGGCTGTGCTTTGGCTCAAGCGCGCGCGACATTGACAGCAGCAAAACGCCATCGTCTTTCAACGCCCGGTGTATCCGCTGAATAACGGCAGCGGGCTCAGCAACATGCTGAATCAATTCAAAGCACGTGACGACATCGAATTGCTCAGCAAACTGAAAGCTGTCTGCTGCCGCCACATCAAAGCGAACGTTGGGGTGTGCATAAACCGTTTTTGCCTGCGCAATGGCCTCAGCCGAAAGATCGAATGCGACAACTTGCTTCGCCCCCGCCTCAGCCAGCCAGTGCGAACCATAGCCCACGCCACAGCCAACATCCAGCACGCTTTTGCCGCCGGTCCACTGGGAAGCAAACACATAGCGGGCAAGGTGTTCCTGGTACATTTTTCCTGCGAACGTCGGCTCGCAATGGGCAGCGTCAGAAACGATGCGTTCGCCGGTAAATTGATTCATCTGCGATTTCCTCGGTACATAATTCCGTGCTCGTTTTAGAGACCCGGCGGCTATACGCCAGTCAACGATCAGGCTTTCTCGCGGAGTAGAAACTTTAATACTTCAGAATAAATATTAAAGAGAGTGAAATGTGGGGCGCACTTGATCAAAGCAGCAAAATATTTAAAGCGTCTCACGCTATTCTGATGAGCCTTGATCTCCGCGGCATGACGCTCAAGAGGCAAAAACGGCGTCATGGCAATAGTCCACATGAGTCGGCTAACGCTCCAGCCACATCGCCCACACAACTGAAATCCGCTACAAAAAGGCAACCATTACCTGACGTTGCCGCAGACAAGAGCGACGCGGATTATACCTTACGCACCCCATTCGGCACGGCTGGGCGCACACTCGCAGACCCGTTGAAACGGCGCTATGCCGGGTTAAAAACCTACATCCTGCCAAGGCATTTTCTGCTAGCCATGCGGATTAATCTGAATGCAATAACCTGGGCCAAATCAAGCAGAAATACCTCTCGATCAATAACCACGGGTGATAAATCAGCGGCCAGCACCAATGCCAACCCGTCCTTCCATCACACGTCATCGTGGCCGGTAAGCACCGAGCCGGCCGCGCCAGCCATCGCACACTCCGCGCCACACCATCAACAGATGCTCGCTGCGGCGTGCCGGAAAAAAACAGTAAAGCACCACGCGAACCGGTAATTTGACTAGCTCCGTCGTCTTCCAGGTAAGCGGCATCGAAGCACGCTTTATCAGCGCAATCACATTTCTGAACTGGTAATAGTGGCGCAATGGCCCATGCATCGGATAAGCGCGACCGAAAATTCGCACGGGTTCGCCGCCAAGTTCATGAGTCATCTTCACCCACGGCACGCCCAGCACCCGAAAACCTTTCGCCTTGGCCCGCACGCACCATTCCAGATCAACAAAGTCGATGAATAGCGCGTCGTCCATCGGGCCAATCTCCCGCCAATAGCGCAGATTGATGCACGAGCCAGAAGAAATCAGGAAATCAACGTCGATCGGCTCGCGGCCGTCAGGGACGATCCGCGTCAGCTTGCCCCAGCCAAAGCGGACAAAAGGTGCCACGCCGCGCAAACGGGCGTCGCTATAGGCAGGTCCGGCGAGCGCGACACGCTCATCTTTTGTGTTCGCGGCCTGGATCAGTTGTGGCAAGTCCTGCAGCAATATGGCCGGTGGATCGCTATCCTGGTCGAACACGATGGCGCTCTCGAAACCAGCCTGAATCAGCCGCTCAACGCCCTGGTTGATTGCCGTCGCAATGCCATGGTTTGCACCATTCGGGACATAGGTAACAGCAGCAGACAGGCCCAGTTCAGCTTGCTCCAGCATGAGCGGCGTGTTGTCGATCACGATGCAAGGCATAGCCGCTGCCAGCCGGTTGGCGCGCTCGATACAAGCCGCATCCGGGTGATAAAAAATGACGACCGCGCCCGCGCGCGGAGAGGTGCTCAACGCTCCGCCATGCACAGGCGCAACGCGTCGCGCCAGTCAGGTGCCTGCACGCCAAACTGGCTGGTCAGCCGGGCGTTCGACAACCGGGAGTTGGCGGGACGGACTGCCGGTGTCGGATAGGAAGCCGAAGCAATAGCTTTGACGCGAGGCCTGTTTGTCATGCCAGACATCTCAAAGATAGCTTCCGCGAAACCGTGCCACGACGTTGAGCCCGAAGCATTCAGGTGATAAATCCCGTGATGCTCATGCCACCACTCATCCCACGCCGCACCGCGCCCTACCGCCTGGGCCAGCACATGCGCGCTCAGCACCGCGACCGTGCGCGACCAGGTAGGCGCACCCAGTTGATCCATCACGACACAGAGTTCGTCACGTTCGGCACCAAGGCGAAGCATCGTTTTCAGGAAATTCTTGCCGCGCAAACCGTACACCCAGCTCGTGCGAAAAATCAGATGCGCGCCGCCCACTGCCTGGATCGCCTGCTCGCCTGCCAGCTTGCTTTTGCCGTAAACGTTCTGCGGTGCAACGGCATCGTTCTCGGTGTAGGGCACCGTGCCAGAACCATCAAATACGTAGTCCGTCGAGTAATGAATCAGCGCAGCACCAAGGCGCTTTGCCTCTTCCGCCAGCACGCCTGGCGCGTGAGCGTTGACCTGGAATGCGGCGGCGGTATCGCTCTCGGCCTGATCGACTGCGGTGTACGCGGCAGGGTTCACGATCAGGCTGGGCTGGAGCTCGCGCACGACCCGGCGAATCTGGTCTGGATCAGACAAATCAAGGCGACTCCGGTCAAGCGCCACCACGTTCCCGAGCCCTTGCAAACTGCGCATCAGTTCGAAACCAACCTGGCCACCCACGCCGGTCAGCAAGATAGTGCGGGGTTCACGCATCGTCATCGAATGCCTCATGAAAAACAGTCAGCTTCAGACAGACGCTTGCCCGCCGCATCTTTGACCGCCAGCAACGGCTCGAAGTCGATGGGCCATTCGATGCCAATCTCGGGATCGTTCCAGACCAGGCTGCGCTCGTGCTCGGGAAACCAGTAATCAGTGGTCTTGTAAAGAAACTGCGCGGACTCCGACAACACCACGAAGCCATGCGCGAAACCTGGCGGCACCCAAAGCTGGCGATGATTTGCTGCAGATAGGGTGACCCCGGCCCATCGGCCAAAACTCGGTGAGCTTTTGCGAATGTCGACAGCGACATCGAATACTTCGCCTTCAACGACACGAACCAGCTTGCCTTGAGCGTGTTCCACCTGGTAATGCAGCCCGCGCAAAACACCGCGCGCCGAACGGGAGTGGTTATCCTGGACAAACTCGACCCCGGCTTGCACATGAGCGGAGAACTCACGCGCATTGAAGCTTTCGTAGAAATACCCTCGGGCATCACCGAAAACCTTCGGTTCGATAATTTTGACTTCAGGAAGCGTGGTAGCAGTTACTTGGATGGCCATGCGACTTGGTCCGTAAGAAGGTTTTGCAGATATTGCCCGTAAGCATTTTTCGCCAGCGGTTGCGCCAGCCGCAAAAGCTGTTCGCCATCAATCCACTGCTGCCGGTATGCAATCTCTTCCGGACAGGCCACCACCAGACCCTGGCGCTTTTGCAAGGTGGCGATAAAGGTGGCGGCGTCGATCAGCGAATCATGCGTGCCCGTATCCAGCCACGCATAGCCGCGCCCCATGATCTCGACATTGAGCAGGCCATTGGCCAGATAGCGGGAATTGATATCGGTGATTTCAAATTCACCGCGTGGCGACGGCTTGATTTCGGCCGCGATATCGCACACCTGGTTGTCGTAGAAATACAGCCCGGTCACCGCATAGTTCGAGCGCGGCTGAGCAGGCTTTTCTTCGATTGAAAGCGCACGGAATTGCGCATCAAATTCGACTACGCCGTAGCGCTCCGGATCATGCACGTGATAAGCGAATACCGTCGCGCCCTGGTCTACCTGATCGGCACGCTCAAGCTGCTTTACCAGATCGTGACCATAAAAAATATTGTCGCCAAGAATCAGTGCGGAAGGATCGTGGCCGACAAACTCGCGGCCAATCACGAAAGCCTGGGCCAGGCCATCCGGCGAAGGCTGCACCGCGTACTGGATATTCATGCCCCAGAGGCTGCCGTCGCCGAGCATCGCCTCAAAGCGCGGCGTATCCTGCGGCGTCGAAATAATCAGGACATCACGAATGCCCGCCACCATCAACGTAGCAAGCGGGTAATAAATCATCGGTTTGTCGTACACCGGCAGCAACTGCTTCGATACGACATGGGTGATCGGATACAGCCGCGTACCGGATCCGCCCGCGAGAATAATGCCTTTGCGCGCCATAGCTGTGCCTTATGCGCGTTGCGCGTAGTTAGTCTCAACCCATTTGCGGTAATCGCCCGACGCCACTTCGTCAGCCCACGCCTGGTTGTCGAGGTACCACTGAACCGTTTTTGCCATACCGGTTTCAAAGGTTTCGGCGGGCTTCCAGCCCAGTTCGCGCTCCAGCTTGCGTGCGTCTATCGCGTAGCGCCGGTCATGGCCCGGGCGATCCGTGACATAGGTAATCTGATCGCGGTAAGAACCGGCTGACTTCGGCCGGCGCTGGTCGAGCAGATCGCACAGCGTATGCACCACGTCGAGATTTTTCTTCTCGTTCCAGCCGCCGATGTTGTAGGTTTCGCCCGGCTTGCCGCGCGCGAGCACTTCGCGGATCGCACTGCAGTGGTCCCCGACATACAGCCAGTCGCGCACGTTCTGGCCATCGCCATAAACCGGGAGCGGCTTGCCTGCGAGCGCATTGGCAAGCATCAGGGGAATCAGCTTTTCGGGGAACTGGTACGGACCGTAGTTATTCGAGCAGTTGGTCGTCAGTGTCGGCAAGCCATAGGTGTGGTGATAGGCGCGCACGAGATGGTCGGAGCCCGCCTTGGTCGCCGAATAAGGGCTGTTAGGCGCGTATGGCGTGGTTTCCGAGAACTGCGGGTCGGTGGCGTTGAGCGAGCCGAACACTTCATCGGTCGATACGTGCAAGAAGCGGAACGCCGCCTTGTCAGCTTCACCCAGCGTGTTCCAGTAACTACGGGCCGCCTCAAGCAGCGTGAACGTGCCGACCACATTGGTTTGCACGAAATCTGCCGGGCCATGAATCGAGCGGTCGACATGGCTTTCGGCAGCAAAATGCAGCACCGCGCGCGGCTTGTGCTCAGCAAACAGACGATCAAGCGTGTCACGGTCGCAAATATCTGCGCGCACAAAAATATGCCGGGGATCGTCTTGCAGCGACTTCAAGGTTCTCAAGTTGCCCGCGTAGGTCAGCTTGTCGGCGTTCAAAACCGGTTCGTCGGAGGCATTCAACCAGTCAAGTACGAAATTGGCACCGATAAAACCAGCGCCGCCCGTTACCAGAATCATGGAATTCCCTTCTAGAAATGCGTGACAGTGGTGTCCCGAGCGGTCCTTCCGTCACTTTGAATGGTGAAACGCAGATCTTGTGCCCCGCCCGGCAACGTCTTGAATAGCCGGAAACCAGGGAGCAAACGCGTGATATTGACGAAGCCGGGATTATAAAGCCGGAGCGGATAAAACCAGAAACACAAACCGGGCTAGATCGCGCCTCTGCACCTGCTAGCCGGAGAACCGCGCAAGACAGCACGTTAGAATGTGCGGCTTGCCTGCCCCTGGCCCTTGGCCGCCGCCCGATGACTGCTCCCCCGCACCTCACCCCTGCCCCACTCGCCTTCGGTGACCTGCAAGGCTGCCACACCCCGTTCCAGCAACTCCTCGCCAAAGCCGCGCCATCTGCCGAGACGCCCCTCTGGTTCGCAGGCGATATCGTCAATCGCGGGCCGGAGTCACTCGCTACGTTGCGCGCTCTGCGCTCTTTCGGTGAGCGCGCGGTGGTGGTTCTTGGCAATCACGACTTGCATTTGCTGTCAGTTTCAGCAGGCATCCGAAGCCTGAAAAAGGGCGACACGATCAGCGACATTCTGGCCGCGCCCGATGCCGCCGAGCTGTTGCACTGGGTCCGGCACCGGCCCATCGCGCATTACGCCAACAACTTGTTACTGGTGCATGCAGGCGTGCTGCCGCAATGGGATGTGGCACTCACGCTGGAGCTCGCCGAAGAACTGCAACGCGCATTGCGTGCGCCAGACTGGAAAGAGACGCTGGCAGGCCTGTACGGCAACACGCCCAATCAGTGGAGCGACAAGCTAAAAGGCATCGAGCGCATGCGGCTGACATGCAGCGCGCTGACACGGATGCGTTTTTGCAATGCAGATGGCGTGATGGATTTCACCACGAGCGGCGGGCTTGACTCCGCCCCCCCGGGCTATTTCCCGTGGTTCGACGTGCCTGGGCGGAAAACCGCCAGCACCACCGTCGTATTTGGCCACTGGGCCGGACTCGGGCTGACCCTGCGTGACAATCTGATCGGGCTTGATTCAGGCTGTGTGTGGGGCAATCAGTTGTCAGCGGTGCGGCTGGCGCGTGTCCCCGCAGAACGGCAACTGACTCAGGTTGACTGTCCAGGCTGCCGTGCACACAGCGCCTAAATTAAGTCTTCTTGCAGCGCATCGGCCCGGCCGGCCCCCGCCCGCTTAGGCGAGCAAGTCATGTGGCAGCGCCGGCGGCACAGCATCATTCGGGCTAGCCGACTGCCCCGCGTCATCCTGCGCCCCCTCCCCCGCACGCGCCTGCAAACTGCCGAGCGCAGCACCGACTGCCGCCTGGGCGCGCGCCGCAAGCTGACGCCGGTCGACACCCGCCTCAAGCGGTTCACCGATATGCAGATGCACAGTCAACGGCCCCTCGCGCAGCACCGCATCAAGCGAAGTCGAGAGCGACATCTCACCGATATAAGCGGGCGCGGTGGATTGCCTGCCATTGGCGTCTTCATACATCAGGCAGACCGGCTGCACCGGGCAAGATGCCGAAACAGCCGCCTGCAGCAAATTCGCATGAAACGGCAGCAGCGCGTGGCCCGACGACGTGGTTCCTTCTGGAAACAGGCACATCCGCTCGCCCGCCGTCAGCCGGGCGGCCAGGTCGTGCATGATGCGTTGCGCGTCGCGGCGTTTTTCACGCTGGATGAACACCGTGCCCGCCTGCTGTGCCAGCCAGCCAACAATCGGCCAGGCGCGAACCTCCGCCTTCGAGACAAACGGTGTCGGCCGCCACGCATTAATCACGCAGATATCGAGCCATGACACGTGATTGCTCACCATCAGCACGCCATGATCGAGCCGGGCGGCATCGTGATGCACCACCAGACGCATGCCGCACAGCCGTAACACCCCCAGCGACCACGCCTGGTTGATCGCTTGCCGCTGCGCATCGGAGGCCTGCGGAAAACGCGTTGCGACCAGCCACATACCGCGCAGCAAATGGAGCACGAGCCGCACCTTGCGCCATCTGGGCTTCATCTTTTGAGTACTAAGGTGTGGCACGTGCGGCTTAATGTTGTTCAAGCGGCGCTTCAAGCCGCTGCTCAAACGCGACATGCCCCGAAACAATCGTCATGCTCACCCGCGCTGGCAATTCGTAACCGAGAAACGGGGTATTGCGCCCCTGGCTTCTCAGCGCACGCGGTTCAACCCGCCAGTGCGCATCGCGCTTAAAGAGGCACAGGTCAGCCACCGCACCGCAGGCAATCCGCCCAGCAGGTAGTTTCAGCACATCGGCGGCGGCGGCGCTCACGCGCTTCAGGGCCTGCGCCAGCGGCACGCCTGCCTCGTCGGCCCATTTCACCGTGAGCGACAGCAGCAACTCCAGCCCGGTCGCGCCGGGCGTCGCTTCGTCAAAGGGCAGCAATTTTTCATCATCGTCAACCGGCGTGTGATCGGAGCAAATCGCATCAATCGTGCCGTCGGCCAGCCCAGCACGAATCGCTTCACGGTCGCGCTGGCCGCGCAACGGCGGATCAAGCCGGAACTGCGCATCGAAGTAGCCAATATCCACGTCGATCAGATGAATGTGATTCACCGTCACATCGCAACTCACCGGCAGGCCTTCAGCTTTGGCTGCGCGCATCAGCACCACGCCCGCTGCCGATGACACATGCGACAGATGCACCCGCGCACCCGTGACGCGCACCAGCTCGAAGATTGTGTTCAGCGCGATGGTTTCCGCTGAAACCGGCACGCCAGACAAACCCAGCCGTGACGCCAGCGCACCGCTCGCGGCCACCCCGCCGCGCGCCAGATACGCGTCTTGCGGGCGCAGCCAGACGGTGTAGCCATACGTGCTCGCGTATTGCAACGCGCGCATCAGCACCTGGGTATCCAGCACCGGCACATCCGCCTGGGAAAAACCCATGCAGCCCGCTTCGGTCAACTCAACCATCTCAGTGATGGTTTGCCCTTTGAGGCCCACCGTCAGCGCGCCCAGCGGATAGACATGCGCCTGGTTCAGGTTGCGCGCGCGAAACTTCAGCATTTCCACCAGCCCCGGTTCATCGAGTACCGGATCGGTATCGGGCGGACACACGAGGCTGGTCACGCCACCGGCGAGTGCCGCCGCCATTTCGGATTCCAGCGTGGCCTTGTGCTCGTAGCCCGGCTCGCGCAGACGCGCGGACAGGTCAACAAGGCCTGGCGCAATCGACAGGCCTCGAGCGTCGATGATTCTGGCCGCGAGAAAACCCGCTGGCGCAGCGCCAAGCGCGACGATTTTGCCTGCGGCAATGAACACGTCTTGCTGCTGCTCGGTACCGGCTACCGGGTCGATCAGCGTGCCGCCCTGGATATGAATCTTCATACGCTGCCTTTTTTCTGCGTTTGCCTGCCAGGCGCATACCGCGCCGCCAGGCTTACCTGTCTACCGCACTGCAGGCAACGCATTGCCTGCCGCACGCATTCAAACCTGCGAATTCACATCTGATTAATCATTGGCGCTGGCGGCAATACCCATCACAGCCATGCGCACAGCGATGCCGAACGTCACCTGATTCAGGATCACGGACTGCGGGCCATCGGCCACCTGCGAATCAATTTCGACGCCCCGGTTCATTGGCCCAGGATGCATCACGATGGCATCGGGCTTGGCCAGCGCGAGGCGCTCAGGCGTCAGGCCCCAGGTTTTGAAATACTCCTGCGCCGAGGGCAGCAACGCACCGCTCATCCGTTCGTTCTGCAAGCGCAGCATGATGATCACGTCGACGTCCTTGAGCCCCTCATCGAGGTTATGAAACACCCGCACCCCCATTTGCTCGATACCGCCTGGCAGCAAGGTGCGTGGCCCAATCGCCCGCACTTCCGGCACGCCGAGTGTGGTGAGCGCGTGGATATCCGAGCGCGCCACACGCGAATGCAGGATGTCGCCCACAATCGCCACCCGCAGTTGGGTGAAATCGCGCTTGTAGTGGCGGATGGTGTACATGTCGAGCAGCCCCTGGGTGGGGTGCGCATGACGGCCGTCGCCCGCATTGATGACATGCACATGCGGTGCGCAGTGTTCGGCAATCAGATAAGGCGCGCCACTCGATGCGTGCCGCACCACGAACAGATCGGCGTGCATCGCGGAAAGATTGTTGATCGTATCGAGCAGCGACTCACCCTTGCTGGCGGACGACGCATTGATATTCAGATTGATGACGTCGGCTGAGAGCCGCTTCGCGGCGATCTCGAACGTGGTGCGGGTGCGCGTCGAGTTTTCAAAAAAGAGGTTGAAAACTGATTTGCCGCGCAACAGCGGGACTTTTTTCACTTCGCGGTCGGTGACGCTGACGAATTGTTCAGCGGTATCGAGGATATGTTTGACGATCGCGTGCGGTAAGCCTTCGATCGACAGCAGGTGTTTCAACTCGCCATTTTTGGTGAGCTGCGGATGCCCCTTCAGAAAGCCGTAGCGAAAACGCTCTACTGGTGCGGCGCTGCCCGATGGGCCCGGGGTAACGGTGTTCATGATGTACCTGCTTCAGACGTGACGATTCAACGTAGGCTGCGCAATGCGCCTGGGGGCTTGCGGCCCGGGAAAGGGCAAAAAACTCAGGCTTCGATGACTTCGGTGTGAAACGAAAAACACTGGTCGTCGCCGCGAGCCAGCACGAGCGTCGTGCCAGCCGGCAAATCCACCACTCCGCCCGCAAAGCGCGCCGCAACCGGCAATTCCCGTCCACCACGGTCAACCAGCACAGCCAGTTCGACCGAAGCCGGCCGGCCGTAATCGTAGAGTTCGTTGAGCGCCGCGCGGACAGTGCGGCCAGTCGACAGCACATCGTCCACCAGGATGATGTGGCGATTTTCAATCTCGAATGGCAACGACGTGGGGCTTGCCTGCGCGTGCAGGCCTTTTTTCGCGTAATCGTCGCGGTGCAACGCGACGTTGATGACGCCAAACGCAGGACGCTGCAAGTCGTGCGCCAGCCGCTCGGCCAGCCATGCACCACCGCTATAGATACCTACCAGGGCAACGTCGCCAGGCGTCTGGTTCAGCGCGGTGCGAATCTGTTCGAGCAGCACGCGATACAGCGCTTCGGCGTCAATGGAATTCATGATCGTCGGAAAGTCCGTCTAGATATTGCTGAAGAATGATGCTGGCGGCCTGCGCATCGAGCATGTCGGCGCGGCCCATGCCAGCGCGGATTTCCGCTTTCGCCTCGACCGACGAATAGCGTTCGTCGATCCATGTCACGGGCAAGTTAAAGCGGCCATTGAGCTGATTGCCAAATCGTTTGGCTAGTTGTGTCATGGCATGCGGCGCGCCATCGGGATGCAATGGCAAACCAACCACTAGTGCATCGGGCTTCCATTCGTCGATCAGTTTGCCAACCGCTTCGAAGCGATAGTCACGGCCCCGGTTTTGCACCACCACCAGCGGGCGCGCACTTCTGGTCAGCGAGTTACCGACCGCCACACCGATACGCTTTTCGCCATAGTCGAACGCCAGCAGCGTCGCCTCACGCCGGCCCGCCTGGATCATGCGTGGCCTGCTTCGCCTGAGAGCATCGGCAATGAAATGCCGAGCAACCCGAGTGCGGCCTCAAAACGTTCTTCGGCAGGCACGTCGAACACGATCTTCGGATCAGCTTCGACCGAGAGCCAGCCATTTTTTGAAATTTCATCTTCAAGCTGACCCGCCCCCCAGCCCGCGTGCCCCAGCGTCAACAAAAAGCGCTCGGGACCAGTGCCACTGGCCACGGCTTCGAGCACGTCTTTTGAGGTGGTCATTTCGAGCCCGCCCGGCACTTGCATCGACGAGGTATACGCATGCCCGCCGGCTGCATCGTGCAGCACAAAGCCGCGCTCGGTTTGCACCGGGCCGCCGAAATACACCGGGACATGCAACAGGGGTTCAATTTCGAGCTTGAGATCAATCCGGCTGAAGAGTGCTTGCAGATCAATATCGGTAGGGCGATTGATCACCAGGCCAAGCGCGCCACGCTCGGTGTGATCGCAAAGATAGATCACCGTCCCCGAGAAAGTGGGGTCGGCCATGTTCGGCATGGCGATCAAGAACTGGTTGGTCAGGTTGATGCGATCAGGACTCGTGGACATGGTTCGAATTCTAGCTAAGGCAGAGCAAGACAATGGGCCCGGCGTGGCCGCTGAAAGCGTTTTGCCAGACCCATCAGTGGTGATTTGGATTAGCCCGCACTCTATCATGCGCGCCGCCCCCAGCGGGCGTCCCAGCATCCGCGCGCAGCAGCGCCTGAAGCGCTTGCGGACGGCATTCCGGCGAGCTTGATGCGGATTTCAGCTGGAGCGCTGGAGCATCTTGATCCGGCCGCCCCTCGCTTACTCGGCCCGCTCCACGTGCTCCAGATAGCGCACCAGCGCCGCAAAGGCCGTTCCGCCATCAGGCGAGGCCACGCCAGCCGCCACTTTGTGCAGCATCACATGCAGTTTTTCGAGCGCCTGACCCAGCACGCGTGTTTCAGATACCAGCACGCCGGGCTGCAGTTGAGACCGCCGTTTCGTTGCCCCGGCGGCTTCGTGCGCCTGCATCCGCCATGCCAGCCCCAATGCATCCGCCAGCAAGCCGATATGGCCCAGCCCCAGCGCACTTGCGGCATTGCCCAGGCGCGTGGCGGCGACACTCGCCTGAAAAGCGGCGCTGGGAAGAACCGGGGCGGCATCGCTCGCTGCCTGGGTGTGTTCGGCTAGCGCCACCATGGACGCATCAGCGGTTTGCAGAAAATCTTCATACGCATGGAGATTCACGGTGAGGACACCCAGCTCACGGGTGGAACCCGCCTCGCGTGGCTGCGGCGTCGAGGCCCAGGCGGGCAAGTCGGTGCCATGTTCCCAAAGCACTGCTGTGGCAGCAGAGGAATCCGCCGCTACAGCGGGTGCCACCAAGCCGTAGTCCAGCAAAAGTTCAAGATGAGCCGGATCATGGGCGCCAGCCGCTGACCACGCGCATTCGCGCCAGATCAATGCCAGCATGCTTCGCACCAGCGCGGGCGGCGGCCGCCAGTTGCTCCGGGCGCAATCGGCCAAAGCCAGATTGCAGCGCGCGTAAAAACGCCGCGCATCGGTGTGCCGCGATGGCGCGGAACTGGCCCGCAACACTTGCGAGCACGACACCGCCAAGCGCCAGAAATCATAGGGATCAGCGCCACGCAGATCGGCAAGACACGCGTCGAGCATGTCGCACGCAGCCTGACGCGTGCTTGCAGTGCCAGCGCCAGATCCAGCAACAGGCGTAGCACGCAAAACCGGCAATAGCGCCCGCTCATAATGCGCCCGCAGATGCAGCAGCCGATGGGTCGGCTGCATCTGATGCGTGGCTGGCGGCACCGGACGGCCTGCCAGCGCGAGATCTTCCAGCAGATAACCCGCGCCAGCGGCCGTGGGCGGCAAAGCCGCACCCAGCCGCGAATAATGCGCAAACAGCGTCGGCGAGCACGTCATTTCATGCAAGTTGTGACGCGCCAGTACCGCCCGAAAATCATTCAGCGCCTGCTCTCTCGCCAGTGCCAGTGCGTTGTCTGCTCCGCCAGAAACGGCGGCTTGCGGCACCAGCCGCGAAGCCTGCGCCAGAACCTCGGCAAAACGGCAACCCGCCAGCCAGCCCGCTTCGCGCAAAAGCTCGGCCACCCGTGACAGCAGCATATCGGGGTCGCGTCGCTGCGCCAGCGCATGCTCCGCGCCAGCCAGCGCACGCTCCGCGGCATTAATCGAGCCGCCGCGTGAACCAGGCAAAGTAGCGGGAATAGCGGGAATATTGGAAACAGCAGGCTGGAGGCTCATGAGTACACACAAGAAACGTGAACAAGCCAGAACACAGCGAAATGACAACCAGCCATGCAGCCAAGCGCGCCATCCAGAACAACCTCCGGAGGCGCAATCACGGCGCTGGTATCGGAAAAGAGTGCATAAAGTGCATCACACCGCACCGATGTCTATGCCGGCTCGGCTACCGGCGCGATCCGGCGGCTATGCGCCCACGCCCACCAGCAAAGACACCAGAACATCAACCCGGCCGGGTCCGGTTAGATCTCGACCATTTCAAAATCTTCCTTGCGCGCGCCGCACTCCGGACAAGTCCAGTTGATCGGCACGTCTTCCCAACGCGTGCCAGGCGCGATGCCCTCATCAGGCAAACCGGCTTCTTCTTCGTAAATCCAGCCGCAAATCAGGCACATCCAGCTTTTGTATTCCATTCTTGTATCGTGTCGAAAAATCAGGGGGAGATCCCGTCCAGCGGAAGCCGTGATGGTACCGTGTTGCCGGGCTAGTGCCTAGCCAAGCCATACTGCTAGCCCCGTCCAGCCTCGCACAGGGAAAAAAGCCCGCGTCACGGTTTAGGCCGCATAATCCAGCCAGTTACGTACGCTGCACGCATCCCCGTGCGCGACACGCACCCCCATTTCCCCCTCTCATTTTCTTTCAATCATTTTTCATGCCAAGCGCCTCCCCTCCGATCGTTCTCACCTTCGGTCTCTTCGACCCCACCGGTGGCAGTGGCGTGCAAGCCGATCTGATGACGCTGGCCAGCATGGGCTGTCACGGCGTTACCGTGCTAACTGGTTACACCGTGCGCGATTCGGCAAGCTGCGACGAAGTAACCGGCCTCGACCCCGAAGCGGTTGCCGCCCAGGCCCGGATGCTGCTTGAAGACATGCCCATCGCGGCGTTCAAGGTAGGTGCCGCCACACGAGCTGAAGTGGTCAGCGCGATCGCTGAAGTCGTCGCCGATTACGACGACGTGCCATTGATTCTCGCGCCTGATTTCACCCTTGATGACGAACACGTGCTGGCTGCTGACGAATTACGCGAAGCCATGGCAGACCTGCTGGTGCCGCAAACCACGTTGCTGGTCGCCGACCACACCACGCTGCTCGCGCTGGCACAACCGGATGGCGATGCCGAAGCACCCAGTCTGGAAGCCGCGATTGCCCACTTACTCGCGCATGGCTGTGAATATATTTTGTCGATGGAAGCGGGAACACACCGGCTCGTGAACACGCTGCATAGCGACGACGGCCAGTTGCGCCAGGACACGTGGGAGCGCGATGGCCAGCGCGTCATGGGGCTCACCGATACGCTGGGATCAGCCATCGCAGCCTTGCTGGCCAACGGCCAGGAACCGGTCGAAGCCGTGCGCGAAGCCCAGGAATATCTGTATCGCGCCACCCGTTCGGCGTTCCGGCCAGGCATGGGCGCCTGTCTGCCCGATCGCTTCTTCTGGGCTCGCAGCAACGATGACGACGCGCCGCGCCCCGCAACCAACAAAACCCCGCCGCCAGACGAAGCCCGGCATTAAGCCACGCTTCACCCTCCGCGCTAGCCGCCTGGGCTCGGGCTTCTGGCCTCTAGCTTCTGATGGCAGCCACACGAGCCCTGAAATCTCACCGCTGATGGATAGGTCGCCGGGCTCTTTTTTGTACCGCGCGGAAATAAAAAGAGCGGGGTTCTGTGAGATACAGAACCCCGCTCTTTCAGCGTCGTGGCCTGAGGCTGTCCGGCTTTGAGGCGTATCAGCCACACCCATAAGAATTTTTCATGGCCCAGGCAGCTACGCCGTGCCGGATTCGGATTATTCAGCAGGCAAACCCAGCCCGCGCGGCAACGGAAACGCAATATTTTCTTCGATGCCTTCAAGCGCCCGCACATTGCGCACCCCCAGTTCACGCAAACGCCCGATCACAGCCTGAGCCAGCACCTCGGGCGCTGATGCCCCAGCCGTCACGCCAATCCTGCGCTTGCCCGCGACCCATGCTGGATCAATCTGGTCGGGCGAATCCACCATATAAGACGGAATCCCGCGCTTCTCAGCCACCTCGCGCAGCCGGTTTGAATTCGAACTATTCGGACTTCCAACCACGATCACCACGTCGCACTGTGGTGCCATGAACTTCACCGCATCCTGGCGGTTTTGCGTCGCGTAACAAATATCCTGCTTTTTCGGCTCACGAATTGCCGGGAAACGGGCTTTGAGCGCAGCGATGATTTCAGCGGCATCGTCCACCGATAACGTCGTTTGCGTGACAAACGCCACCCGCTCGGGGTCCGCCAGCACCAGCTTGTTGACGTCGGCAATATCTTCGACGAGGTACATGCCTTCGCCCGCCTGCCCCATCGTGCCCTCGACCTCAGGATGACCCTTGTGGCCGATCATCACGATGTCGAAGCCTTCCTGACGCATCTTGGCCACTTCGATATGCACTTTGGTGACCAGCGGGCAAGTGGCGTCATAGATCCTCAAGCCCCGCGCCTTCGCTTCTGCACGCACAGCCTGCGACACGCCATGTGCGCTGAAAATCACCGTATTGCCAGCAGGCACTTCATCGAGCAGCTCAATGAAGATCGCGCCTTTTTTGCGCAGGTCCTCGACCACATACGCGTTATGCACAATTTCGTGCCGGACGTAGATCGGCGCGCCGTGCAGCTTGATCGCCCGCTCAACGATTTCGATCGCCCGGTCGACACCAGCGCAAAAACCACGCGGCTGCGCCAGCAGAATTTCGGCTTCGGCGAGAGTCGTATCCATGATGCTCATAGTGTTTGTTTACAAAATTCCGATGATTTTCACTTCGAATGCCAGCGCCTGGCCAGCAAGCGGATGATTGAAATCAAATAGCGCGGAGGTTGCACCCACCTCCTTCAGCACTCCGGCGTAACGCCCGCCTCCTGGTGCATTGAATTCGACCAGATCGCCCGGGGCGAAATCTTCGCCAATCATGCTGTTTTCACGCAGCGTCGCCAGCGACACCCGCTGAACCAGATCAGGATTACGCGGCCCGAACGCCTGCCCCGACGCTAGCTGAAAGGTTGAATGGTGCCCCACCTTCAGACCCAGCAAAATATCTTCCAGCGGCGGTGCCAGCTGGCCTGCACCCAGCAGCAGCGTAGCGGGCTTTTCGGTAAAGGTATTGATGACCTCGGTGCCATCAGCCAGCGAAAGCCGGTAATGAAGCGTGATATGCGAACCAGGTTTCACTTCTGAAATGTCGATGATGCTCATGGCGTATGGCTTTGGTCAGCACACGCAAGCGCGCGCTGCGGGTGGGTATTGACGGATGAACGGCTTGGGTGGCGGGCCTGCGGCCACTGCCGCCGCCAGACGAAGGCGACATTGTAAGCCACATAGTTCCCGCTGGCTGGGGTGTATCGCGCGTACTGGTCCGTCTCGTCTCGTTTCGCCCGTCCGCCCTCAAGCCATCCTACGGAGAATCAACTATGGGACACAAAATCTGCCCGCTTTCCCCCGCCATGGCCACTCAGCTTGCGTCTGAGCGGCCGAAGAACCGTAGCGACGTCTGGCCGCAGCGCGACATGCCACGGGAGCGTTTGCTAAGCACCGGACCGGGGACCGTCACGGATACGGAGTTAATCGCGCTGGTGCTGGGTTCAGGCTTGCCCGGCCACAACGTGTTCAAGCTGGCGCACTCTTTACTTGAGCGTTTTCGCTCACTGCGCGCCATGCTGCACGCGACGCCCGCCGATTTTGACGGCCTGCACGGCATTGGCCCCGCCAAAACCGCGCAAATGCTCGCGGTGCTTGAACTCGCCCGGCGAGCCCTCACCGAGAAACTCCGCGAGGGCTCACTGCTCGACTCACGGCAGACGGTCGCAGACTACTTGCGCCTGCAGATTGGCGGCCGCCCCCATGAGGTTTTTTTCTGCCTGTTTCTGGATGCGCGCCACCGGCTGATTCATGGCGAAGAAGTCGCACGCGGCTCACTCACCAGAATGGCCGTGTATCCACGCGAAATCGTGCGCCGGGCGCTCTCACTGAACGCCGCAAGCCTGATCGTCGCGCATAACCACCCGTCCGGAGCAGTCAAACCCAGCGCCAACGACCATAAACTGACGCGAGTGCTGCGCGAAACACTGGCGCTGATCGACGTGCAACTGATCGACCACCTTGTCATTGGCGCGCAGGATACGTACTCATTTGCCGAGGCAGGCTGGGGAATGCAGGAGTTCTGCTAAGTCCCGCAGGCAGCGCCCAATGTGCGTCGCAAACGCGAGAAACACTCGCAGACCACACAAACGTGCATCAATCTATCCAGTCCGCCACCAGCCCATGCCCAGCCTGCCGCACGCACTTACGCACGCACTTATCCGCGCAGCCATCTGACGGGCCAAGGCAAAAAGCGTTTGATTTTTCGGCTTTTTTCCTGCTAGAATCGCGTTTTCCTGTTTCCAACCCGGTTCAAAAGTCACAAAAATATTCCGGGAAGTTGTAGGTCGATCCAGAAATTGCATCGTGTCTTCGTTAGTAGGGCGGCTTTACGAGCGCTCGAAGCGCTCGGGCATTTTTCTGTTCAACCCAACTTCCGGGCACGTTTTTCGCGGCATTCGAACTCAGAATTTAAGCGTATTAGGAGTGCTCTGATGGCACGCGTATGCCAAGTAACTGGGAAAGGCCCGAAAAGCGGCAATAACGTTTCCCACGCAAACAACAAAACCAAACGCCGGTTTCTTCCGAACCTGCAATGGCACCGCTTCTGGGTAGAAAGCCAGCAGCGTTTCGTGCGTCTGCGGGTTTCGACCAGCGGTATGCGTCTGATCGACAAGCTGGGCATTGATGCTGTGCTCGAAAAATTGCGCAAGTCCGGCAAAACGGCCTAAGGAGTAAATCATGGCAAAAGGCGCACGCGACAAGATCAAACTGGAATCGACTGCAGGCACGGGTCACTTCTACACAACGACCAAAAACAAACGCAACATGCCAGAAAAGATGCTGATCAAGAAATTTGATCCAGTCGTCCGCAAGCACGTTGACTACAAAGAAACCAAGATTAAATAATCCGGTTTCTGCCTGAAAAGGCTCGAACAAGCAAAAGCCCCGCATTTTTCATGCGGGGCTTTTGCTTTGTCTTTTCCTTTTTATGCTGCCTTCTGACTTTTTGATGCAGCCCGCGCATCGCAATTAGCCTTTGCTCCCTCCGCTTTTTTTGCTCGCTACGCCGTCCGGCTGACTGTTCGTGACAGCTAACGACGCGTATCCTGTCTCGTTTTAGGCCTGCCCTACAGCGGCAACAAACAAGAGACTGGAGCTTACCGGAGATGAATTTCGATGTCGCTATTGTTGGCAGCGGTCTTGCCGGCCTAAGTGTTGCGCTCAATCTCGCACAAACCCGGCGAGTGGCCATCGTGGCCAAGCGGCCGTTAGTTGAAGGCGCGAGCGACTGGGCTCAGGGCGGCATTGCCGCTGTGCTCGATTCAGGCGACAGCATCGAAAACCATGTCCGCGACACCCTGAGCGCCGGAGGCGGACTGTGCGACGAAGCCAGCACCCGCTTCATTGTTGAGCACGGCCGAGAGGCCATCGAATGGCTCATCAGCCAAGGGGTGCCTTTCACTAAAGACCACGCGGCTGAACTCGGCTTCCATCTGACACGTGAAGGGGGCCACAGCCACCGGCGCATTATTCACGCGGCCGATGCGACCGGTCATGCCGTAGTCGCCACGCTGGGTGAGCGCGTGCGGCGCCACCCGAACATCACGCTGCTAGAAGATCATTACGCGATCGACCTGATTACCTCCGATCGCCTCGGCTTGCCGGGGCGGCGTTGTCACGGCCTGTATGCGCTTGATCTTTCGACCAGCCGCACCGTCACCATTGAAGCTCCGCACACGGTTCTCGCCACGGGTGGCGCAGGCAAGGTGTACCTCTACACCACCAACCCCGACACGGCCACCGGTGATGGCATAGCGATGGCCTGGCGCGCGGGCTGCCGCGTGTCCAATATGGAATTCATCCAGTTCCATCCCACCTGCCTTTTTCATCCGTATGCCAAATCGTTCCTGATATCAGAGGCAGTACGTGGCGAAGGCGGCATTCTCAAACTGCCCGACGGCACGCGTTTTATGCCTCAGCACGATGAACGTGCGGAGCTCGCTCCGCGCGATATCGTCGCCCGGGCCATCGACTTCGAGATTAAAAAACGCGGAGTCGACTGCGTGTACCTCGATATCAGCCACCAGCCTGCCGCGTTCTTGCACGAGCACTTTCCGACCATCCTCGCGCGCTGCCTTGAGTTCGGCATCGACATCACAAAAGAAGCGATCCCAGTGGTGCCTGCTGCGCACTACACCTGCGGCGGAATCGTCACTGATCTCGCTGGCCGCACTGATCTGGCAGGGCTCTACGCCGTGGGCGAAACCTCATGCACGGGCCTGCATGGCGCCAACCGGCTAGCGAGCAATTCATTGCTCGAATGTCTGGTAACGGGCCGGGCAGCGGCTGCGGCAATCGAGCACGAAGGCTTTGGCCATGCCGTGCATGCTCCCTTGCCGGACTGGGATGAAAGCCGTGTATCGGACCCGGATGAAGAGGTGGTCGTCGCCCATAACTGGGACGAACTACGTCGCCTGATGTGGAATTACGTTGGCATTGTCCGTACCGACAAGCGGCTGGCACGAGCCAAGCACCGTCTGATGCTGTTACGCGATGAAATCCATGAGTACTACGCCAACTTCAAGGTGACTCGAGATCTGCTCGAACTGCGCAATCTAGTCGAAGTTGCCACGCTGATCGTCGATAGCGCACGTTCACGGCGCGAAAGCCGCGGGCTTCACTACAGCCGCGACTGGCCCGCAACCCTGCCCAAAGCGCTGCCCACGGTGCTGGCACCTGAACACATTCGCAATCGCAACGTATAAAAATCAAGGCCACCTATGCGCCGTACCACGGACTTCGTGGCCTTTTACCTGAAATCTGAAGCGTATCGACCCGAGCCGTCAAACAACCCGCATCGAGTAATCGGTCGCCCGGACATCTTTGGTCAGCGCCCCGATTGAAATACGGTCGACGCCGGTTTCGGCAATCGTGCGCACCGTTTCGAAATTGACGCCGCCCGACACTTCCAGCACGGCTCGCCCTTGTGCGATACGCACAGCATCATGCATCGCCGCGAATGAAAAATTATCCAGCAGCACCGATTGCGCCCGATGCGCTAACGCTTCTTCAAGCTGGAGCAAGGTTTCGACCTCGATCTGCACCGTCACACCCGCATTCAGGGCAAGCGCCGCGTCCATTGCAGCGCCCACACCTCCAGCCGCCGCAATATGGTTTTCCTTAATCAAAATACCGTCGTACAACGCAATCCGCTGATTCTCACCGCCACCAGCGCGCACCGCGTATTTCTGCGCCAGACGCAAGCCCGGCAACGTTTTACGCGTATCCAGAATGCGCGCAGACGTATGAGCCACGGCATCGACATAACGGCGCGTCGCGCTCGATACGCCAGACAGCAATTGAAGAAAATTAAGTGCCGGACGCTCGGCGGTCAAAAGCGCCCGAACCGGTCCTCGCAGCTCGCACACCGGAGAATCCGCCACCATCCGCTGCCCTTCCTGATAAAGCCAGCGCACCTCGATGCGCGGCTCAACCTGCCGCATCACTTCGTCAAACCAAGGCGTGCCACACAGCACGGCGGCTTCTCGCACCACCACGCGTGCGGCACGCACCTCATCCTCTGGCACCAGACGCCCGGTCTGGTCACCTGGGCCGATATCTTCGCCAAGCGCATCAGCGACGTTGCGAGCCAGCGCCGTATCGAAAGCGCTGCCATATTGCAGCCGGATTTGCGTCAACAACGGCACAGCAGCGGCACCGTCAGCATTTTTCAGCGTGCCGCTCATGCTGCTCCCACATTCGAAAATAGTGTGTTGTCACGTGCCAGATCACCACTCGTCTGCACCCGCTTCTTGTGACGCGCGGCAAAATCGAGCATCCGGTCGATTGGACGGCGCGCCTGCTCCCCTAGCGCCGGGTCAATGACAATCTCGTGATGCCCAAGCTCCAGCACCGACGCGAGATTTGCCAGACCATTCATCGCCATCCAGGGACAATGCGCGCAGCTTTTACAGGTTGCGCTGTTACCGGCCGTTGGCGCGGCGATAAAAGTCTTGCCTGGCGCGGCCAGACGCATCTTGTGCAAGATGCCGAGATCGGTTGCAACGATAAAGTGCGTTGCATCAAGCCGTTGGGCGGCATCAATCAGCTGTGTGGTTGAGCCCACCACGTCGGCCAAGGCCACCACGCTAGCGGGCGACTCAGGGTGGACCAGCACTTTGGCAGCCGGATATTCGGTGCGAAGCAGATCCAGCTCAATGCCCTTGAATTCGTCATGTACCAGGCAGGAGCCTTGCCATAACAACATGTCGGCACCCGTTTTGTTCTGGATATATCCGCCCAGATGCCGGTCAGGTGCCCAGATGATTTTTTCGCCACGCGCGTGCAGGTCGGCGACGATTTCAAGCCCAATCGAAGAAGTCACCATCCAGTCGGCACGGGCTTTCACCGCCGCGCTGGTATTGGCGTAGACCACAACGGTACGGTCAGGATGAGCATCGCAAAAAGCCGAAAATTCGGCCACTGGACAACCAAGATCAAGCGAGCAAGTGGCATCGAGATCGGGCATCAAAATGCGCTTCGATGGGCTGAGAATCTTGGCCGTCTCACCCATAAAACGCACGCCAGCGACAACCAGTGTCTGCGCATCATGATCCCGGCCAAAGCGCGCCATTTCGAGCGAATCTGCCACGCAACCGCCGGTTTCATCGGCAAGTTCCTGCAACACCGCATCAACGTAGTAATGGGCAACCAGCACCGCCTTTTCACGGGCCAGCAATGCGCGAATGCGTGCTTTAAGCGCGATCTTTTCTTCCGCAGAGGGCATATCGGGCACTTTGGCCCACGCCTCACCCACGCCACACGTCAAACCCGACGCTTGCGGCCGGTCATATTCGACGCTTTTGATCGCCTGACTCATAGTCTCCTCTACCTGGTAAGCGTGTCATTTGAGGCAATTTCTCGCGCCTCAAAAGAAAAACCCCGCCAACGCGGGGTTTTGTGACGTAACCGAATCTTAATAGATTTCAGGTCTAGGCGTAGCGTCGCAACCGGGTTGCAAACTCCTGCAGCGCCTTGATGCCGCTTTGTTCCGCGCGCACGCACCAGTCTTGCAACTGAACCAGTAACTGCTCGCGTGAAGCGTTTGAACGCTCCCACATCGCGGCCAGTTCACTGCGCAACTCGAGATAGGTCCGCAATTTCTGGCTGCTGGCAGAAATCTGTGGCAGTTGGCGCTTCTGCGGTTCATTCAGCCCGGCTTCTTCTTTGTGCAGCCAGCTTCGCGCACCGCGCATCAACTGATACTTCTCACGTGCACCCACTTCTTTCAGATGAGCCAGCTCTTGCCGGTACGCCCGCTTGAGTGCCTTGCCGTAACGCGCCATCACTTCATAGCGATTGGCCAGCACGGCCTGCAAAGTGTCCTGATCCAGCACCAGCTTGCCCGCATTCAAACGCGGCGTCGGCGCGACCTTCTTCACCGTAGCAAGACGCAACGCCGACAGAATCCGGATATACATCCAGCCGATATCGAACTCGAACCATTTGTTCGACAGCTTCGCCGAGGTCGCGTAAGTATGGTGATTGTTATGCAGCTCTTCGCCGCCAATCAGGATGCCCCACGGCAAAATGTTCGTGCTGGCATCTGATGAATTGAAATTGCGATAGCCCCAGAAGTGGGCAATGCCATTGACCACACCTGCCGCCCAGAACGGAATCCACACCATTTGCACGGCCCAGATGGTCAGGCCTACGACGCCAAAAAGCGCGACGTTCAGCACCATCAGCAAGCTCACGCCCAGAATTGGGTAACGCGTGTAGACGTTGCGCTCGATCCAGTCGTTCGGCGTGCCGTGGCTGAACTTGCGCATGGTTTCTTCGTTCTTTGCTTCAGCGCGATATAACTCAGCGCCTTCCAGCAGAACCTTCCAGATGCCGCGCGTTTGCGGGCTGTGTGGATCTTCTTCGGTTTCGCATTTGGCGTGGTGCTTGCGATGGATCGCCGCCCACTGGCCAGTCAGCATGCCGGTGGTCATCCACAACCAGAGACGGAAAAAATGTGCCACCGCCGGATGAAGTTCAAGCGCGCGGTGCGCCTGGCAGCGATGGAGATAAACCGTAACGCCGATGATCGTCACGTGCGTGACTGCCAGCGTATACAACACGAGCTGCCACCATGAGAAGCGCAGCAGTCCGTGGGAGAGAAAGTCGAGCAGAGAATTCAGCAAGGCCATTTACCTGTAATGGATGACACCTTGGCAAAAAAACCGGCGTCAAGAAAATGAAAGCATCCAGCGAGATTGGACGCCATTCTACGCGAACGGTTCCAGCCCATGATGTTTGTCAAAATTTGGTGTGACTCGCGCCTTTTCAAGTCGGGCTCTTGCCAATCCCCCCGTCACGCCCATCGCAGCAGGCGTGGCGTCAGCCAGCCTCCGGCGCGGCGGCTGATGTGGGCTGGGCTGCCGCGGCTAAATTCTGCGGCAATATGTCGCCCGCGCCGATGATGCGCACTTCACGCTGTGCAAACGGAATCGAAATATCGTGCTCAGCAAACAGCCGCCAGATATTCAGATTGACCGCCGAGCGGACACTCGACGTGCCAGTCGCAGCATCTTCGACCCAAAAACCGAGTTCGAGATCAATCCCGTCCGCACCGAAATTCACCAGATATGGAGCGGGCACCGGGTCCTGCAGCACACGCGGCACGTCGTCCGCCGCCTGGGCGAGCAAAGCCATCGCTTGCCTGATATCGGTTTCGTAGGCGACCTGAACCGCGACTTTGGTATAGCCACGCGTCTGAAACGACGACTGGTTTTGCACCACGTCGGTAATCAGCTTCTCGTTTGGCACCAGCGTCTCGATACCATCCAGGCCACGCACCACGGTGTAGCGCGTGCGAATCTGCGTCACCATGCCCTGCAAGCCGCTCACGTTAATCGTGTCGCCAATCCGCAATGACCGGTCGAGCAAAATAATGAAACCCGAGACGTAATTGCTGGCAATTTTCTGCAAGCCAAAACCCAGCCCTACCCCAAGCGCGCCGCCAAATACCCCCAGCACCGTAATATCAATGCCCACCAGCGACAGGCTCACCAGCACGGCCGCCACCACCAGCAGCGCACGCCCAAGGCGGGCCAGCACGACTTTGAGGTTCGCGTCGAGCGTGCTGGCGCGCATCACCCGGTCTTCCAGCGCCGAGCCGAGCCACATTGCGACGATCATCGTGACGCAAACCCACAGCAGCCCGGATGCCAGCGACAGCAACGTCATGTGGGTATTCGCTACACGAAAACGCACACTATCCATCCACGCCAGCACATCGTCCTGAATGCCCATCACGGTCAGCACCATGCCCACCCAGACCACCAGCGACACGACTTTCTCCACCAGCGACAGCCAGGCGTGATTCTCACCATCGCGGCTAAATACCCGCCGCGCAAAAAAGAACACGATGTAAATCAGGCCAATGCCAAGCAGCGGCACCAGCGCCAGATTCAGCAACGAGGTGTGCATGAACTCGGCGGTAATGGCACGCGCGATCCCGACCAGCACTGCGCCAATCAGCGGGAAAAATGCCCGGTTAAGGCTTTCCGCGCCAAAACGCAGGCCGCCAGAGCCAGCCAAGCTCTGGCGTCGATCAAGACGGCGGCGCAGGAACCGCGCCAGCACCCAGGCCAGCACCAGCGTGGCCAGCAGTACGCCGACCTGCCACAACATTGCGGGCTGGCCGAAATCGTGCACCAGATCGCCAAACATATGGGTCAGAAAACGATTAGGCATAGCGTGATGGTGATCCTGCGAGAACGCTTCTGGGTATTCGCGTCAGGCCTCTTCCGCTTGCGCCGGACCGGCGCTGGCCAGCGCTGCAGCCACAGCCTCCGGGGCGGCAGTGGTGGTTGAGTCAGAGGCTGAAAGAGGTTGCATCCGGCGCTGCATCACCGCAGCAAAGAAACCATCGGTCGCGTGACGATGCGGCCAGAGCGAGAGGTAATCGCCAGTATCCAGATCGATACGCTGTTCCGCGAATACTTCCCGCGCGGGAACCAGGACAAAATCAGGATGTGTGGCCAGGAACTGTTGCACCACCGCTTCATTTTCTGCTTCGAGAATGCTGCAAGTCGCATACACCAAACGGCCGCCACGTTTCACCAGACGCGCAGCGCTCGCCAGAATGGAGGCCTGCTTCGGTGTCAGTTCGCCAATCGAATCCGGCGACTGGCGCCATTTCAGATCAGGATTGCGCCGCAATGTACCCAGCCCGCTGCATGGCGCATCGACCAGCACCCGGTCGATCTTGCCCGCCAGACGCTTGATCTTCGCGTCATGTTCACTGTCGATCAGCACCGGGTTCACGTTCGACAGGCCACTGCGCGCCAAACGCGGCTTGAGTTTCGCCAGACGGCGCTCAGCCACATCAAACGCATACAGCCGCCCGGTCGAGCGCATCATCGCGCCCAGCGCCAGCGTCTTGCCGCCTGCGCCTGCGCAGAAATCAACCACCATCTCGCCGCGCTTGGGTGCCACCATTGAGCACAGCAACTGGCTGCCCTCATCCTGCACTTCCAGCCAGCCATTCTGGAACGCGTCCAGCTTCGTCAGCGGCGGCTTGCCCACCACCCGCACGCCAAACGGCGCGAACGGCATCGCGCCAGCTTCGATGCCCGCCAGCTTGAGCGCTTCCAGCACTTCGGCACGGCTCGCCTTGACCGGATTGGCGCGTAGATCCAGCGGTGCGGGGTAATTCAGCGCGGCCGCCAGTTGCGCGAGTTCGGCAGGTTCAAAACGGCTCGCCAGCGCCTGGTAGATCCAGTCGGGCAAATTCAGGCGAATGCGCAGCGGCAGGCTTTCAGGATCGATCTTCGACACGTGGTCAAGCCAGCTCATTTCCTGCTCAGTCACAAATGGCTTGAGCGCCGAACGCCCGGCAGTCTGCATCAAACCCAACAGCGTCATGCGCCGGGCCGGACTGCCGGAACCGCTTTCAGACAGATGGGCAAACTCCATACGGCGGCGTAATACCGCGAACACCGCTTCGGCAATAACGCCGCGCTCACCATGCCCCAGCTTTGGGTGAGCGCGGAAAAAGCGGCTGGTGGTGGCGTCGGCCGGGCCATTAAATTGCAGCACTTCTGCCAGTAGTGTTTCAGTTTGTCCAATCAAAAAACCATGCAGTCTCATACGCCCTCCCCGGCGGTGTAGTCGGCAAAGAGCCATTGCGGCTCTGGCGGCGTAAGCACAACGGTCAGCCCGTCGAGAGCAAGACGCCCTTCAACGAACCAGCGCACTGCGCGTGGATAAATAATGTGTTCGGCAGCGAGTACCCGCGCCGCCAGCGTGGTGACGTCGTCGCTCGCCAGCACAGGCAGCGCAGCCTGAATCACGATAGGCCCGTGATCGAGTTGCGCTGTGACGAAATGAACTGAAGCGCCATGCAACCGCACGCCCGCATCCAGCGCCTGCTGGTGGGTCTTGAGGCCAGCGAAGCTGGGCAGCAAGGACGGGTGGATATTCAGCATGCGCCCCGCATAATGCCCGACAAAGCCCGCAGTCAGTACTCGCATGAAGCCCGCGAGCACCACCAGATCGGGCGCGAAACGGTCGATGGCCTCGGCCAGCGCGGCATCGAAGGCCTCGCGCTGGTCGAACTGGCGGTGGTCAACCACCGCGGTAGCAATGCCATGCGCGGCGGCAAACGCCAGGCCCGTCGCCTCCGGACGGTTAGCAATCACCGCCACCACTTGGGCCGGCCAGCCCTCGGTCGCGCATGCGCGAACCACGGCCTCCATGTTGCTGCCCCGCCCTGAAATCAAGATAACGATTTTTTTCATCGGCGGATTTTATCATTCAGACAGCCTCTCAACCGCGCCATCTCGGCGTGTCAGCCCTTGAACGTTTATAATCGACCGTTTTGGCGGCGATTCGCCCGTCCTACCCCGTCCGTCCTATCGTGAGAGTCTTCCGCGGTCTTCCCAATGCCGAAAGCCGTGCGCCATGCGCACTGACGATCGGCAACTTCGACGGTGTCCATCGCGGTCATCAGGCGTTGCTTGCGCACGTGCGCGCGGCGGCCGATGCCCGGGGGCTGCCCGTCTGCGTGATGACTTTCGAGCCGCATCCGCGCGAATTCTTCAATCCCGCCAGCGCGCCGCCGCGCATCGCCATGCTGCGCGACAAGCTCGAAGCGCTCGCGGCCAATGGCGTAGACCGCATCGTCGTCGAGCACTTCAATCACACCTTTGCCAGCCAGTCGCCCGATACCTTCGTTGAACGCATCATCGTGAATGGCCTGCATGCGCGCTGGGTCATGATCGGTGACGACTTTCGCTACGGTGCCAAACGCGCAGGCGACTTCGCCTCGCTCAAGGCCGCAGGCCAGCAGCATGGCTTTGAAGTCGAGCAGATGGCAACCGTGGCCGATCCGTCCGGCGCGCGCATCTCCAGCTCGGCAGTGCGGGCCGCGCTTAGCGCTGGTCAGCTTGACGTCGTGCGTGCCGCGCTCGGCCGCAGCTATCAGATCAGCGGCCACGTGGTGCACGGCATGAAACTGGGCCGTGACCTAGGCTTTCCCACCCTGAATGTGCCGATCCAGCACAAGCGCCCAGCGCTGGCCGGGATCTTCGTCGTCCTGGTGCATGGGATCGCTGAACATCCGCTCACGGGTGTCGCCAGCCTCGGTGTGCGCCCGACGGTGGATGATTCCGGCAGAGTGCTGCTTGAGGCGCATCTGCTCGACTGGCACGGCGATGCCTATGGCAAACTCGTGCGCGTCGAATTTCTGCACAAGCTGCGTGACGAGGAGAAATACCTCGACCTCGAAACCCTAACCGCCGCCATCGCCCGCGATGTCGCCCATGCGCGGACGTGGCTTGCCCGTAACGGCATCTCGCCCGGCAGCGGCGCGAGCGGCTTCGCCACCTCCGCCACCGACCGAATTAGCTAACCTGGCGTGCCTCAGCCAGGCAGTGTGAGGTGCCTGGCACCTGAGCCATCTGTGAGACACGCCCGGCGCTTTTGCTTACCTCTCCCCCGCGCCCTGATGGCGCACCGACCGAATTCACGACGATCTCATCATGAGCAACAAGAAAGCTGATTCGAAAGCCCCTGCCCGCTACCCGGTCAACCTGCTCGACACCCCGTTTCCGATGCGCGGCGATCTGCCCAAACGCGAACCGCAATGGGTTAAGGAGTGGCAGGAACGCAAGATCTACGAAGCAATCCGCAAGGCCAGCAAGGGCCGCGAAAAATTCATCCTGCACGACGGCCCGCCGTATGCAAACGGCGATATTCACCTCGGCCACGCGGTCAACAAAATTCTGAAAGACATGATCGTCAAGGCGCGCAATCTGGCGGGCTTTGACGCGGTGTATGTGCCCGGCTGGGATTGTCACGGCATGCCCATCGAGATCCAGATCGAAAAACAGTTCGGCAAATCACTGCCTGCCATCGAAGTGATGCAGAAAGCACGGGCCTATGCCGGTGAGCAAATCGAAAAACAGAAGCTCGGCTTTCGCCGTCTGGGCGTGCTCGGCGACTGGGACAACCCGTACCGCACGATGAATTTCGCCAACGAAGCCGGCGAAATCCGGGCGCTCGCCAAGATCATGGAAAAGGGCTTTGTGTTCCGTGGACTAAAGCCAGTCAACTGGTGCTTCGATTGCGGTTCGGCGTTGGCTGAGGCAGAGGTCGAATACGCAGACAAAACCGATCCGACCATTGATGTGCTGTTCAGCTTCGCTGACCTCGACGCCACCGCCCAGGCTTTCGGCCTGCCGCGTCTGCCGCGCGATGAAGGTGGCATCGTCATCTGGACCACCACGCCATGGACCATTCCCGCCAACCAGGCGCTGAATCTTCATCCCGAGATCGTGTATGCGCTGGTGGACACCCCGCGCGGGCTGCTGATTCTCGCGCAAGAACGGGTTGCCGCCTGCCTCGAGCAATACGGCCTCACAGGCGAGGTCCTGGCCACCACGCCTGGCACAGCGCTCGCCGGGCTGCGCTTTAACCATCCGCTCGCTACCGCTCATCCGGCGTACCGGCGTACCGCGCCCGTGCATCTCGCTGATTACGTCACGACCGATACCGGCACAGGCATCGTTCACTCGACGCCCGCGTATGGCATCGAAGACTTCATGACGTGCAAGGCGCACGGCATGAGCGACTCCGAAATCGTCAGCCCGGTCATGGGCGATGGCCGCTACATCGAATCGCTCGCGCTCTTTGGCGGGCTGTCGATCTGGGCGGCCAATCCGCAGGTCATCGCCGCGCTCAGCGAAGCGGGCACCCTGTTGCGCACCGAAAAATACATCCACAGCTACATGCACTGCTGGCGGCACAAAACGCCGATCATCTACCGCGCAACCTCGCAATGGTTCGCCGGGATGGATCTCAAGCCCAATGACCGCGAGCAGACCCTGCGCGAAACCGCGCTGGCAGGCATCGAGGCCACTGCGTTCTACCCCGCGTGGGGCAAGCAGCGGCTGTTCAGCATGATTGCCAACCGGCCTGACTGGACTCTCTCGCGGCAACGTCAATGGGGCGTGCCCATGGCGTTTTTCATTCACAAGGAAACCGGTGCGCTGCACCCGCGCACGCCTGAACTGCTCGAAGCTGTCGCGCAACGCGTAGAGCAAGGCGGAATCGAAGCCTGGCAAACGCTGGATGCCCGTGAGCTGATCGGTGACGATGCCAATCTCTACGAAAAAAACCGCGACACGCTCGATGTCTGGTTCGATTCCGGCACAACACACTGGCACGTGCTGCGCGGCTCGCACAAAGACTCGCTGCAGTTTCCAGCGGACCTCTATCTGGAAGGCTCGGACCAGCATCGCGGCTGGTTCCACTCATCGTTGCTGACGGCCTCGATGCTGGATGGCCAGCCGCCCTACAAAGCGCTGCTGACGCACGGCTTCACCGTCGATGGCGAAGGCCGCAAGATGAGCAAATCGCTCGGCAATGGCATTGATCCGCATGAAGTGGCTAACCGGCTCGGCGCGGAAATCATCCGCCTGTGGATTGCCTCGACCGATTATTCAGGCGAACTGGCGATCTCCGAAGAAATTCTCAAACGTGTGACTGAGAGCTACCGGCGCATTCGCAATACGCTGCGCTTTTTGCTCGCCAACCTGGCCGATTTCGATTTCGCCCAGCATGCCCGTCCGGTCGAAGACTGGCTTGAAATCGACCGCTATGCAGTGGCGTTGTCCGCCTCGCTGCAAAACGACATCCTCGCGCATTACGACAAATACGAGTTCCATCCGGTCGTCGCCCGGCTCCAGACCTTCTGCTCAGAAGACCTCGGCGGCTTTTATCTGGATGTGCTGAAAGACCGGCTCTATACCAGCGCAGTCGATTCCAGCGCGCGCCGCTCGGCGCAAACCGTGCTGTATCACATCGCACACGCGCTGCTGCGGATCATCGCGCCGTTCCTGTCGTTCACCGCCGAAGAAGCGTGGAAGATCTTCCAGCCCGGCCGCGAAACCATTTTCACCGAGACATATCACGCGTTCCCGGCCATTTCGGACAGCCAGGCCCTGCTCGACAAATGGGCGCTGTTGCGCGCGGTGCGCAGCGATGTCACCAAAGCGCTGGAAGAAGCGCGTGTCTCGAACCTGATTGGCTCGTCACTGCAGGCCGAAGTCGAAATTCGCGCGAGCGGCACGCGGCACGATGCGCTGGCCAGCCTGGGCGAGGATTTGAAATTCGTGCTAATTACCTCGGCGGCCACGGTCGTCAAGGTCGACAGCGAAGCCCAGGAAGCCATCGAAGTCATCGCTTCGAGCTATCTGAAATGCGAACGTTGCTGGCACTACCGTGCCGACGTTGGCGCACATGCGGAACACCCCACACTGTGCGGCCGTTGCTTTAGCAACCTGTTTGGCACCGGTGAAACCAGGAGCGCAGCATAAATGGCCCGATCCCTCTCGAAACCCGCTCGCACGTCACTCTTGCCATGGCTGGGCCTCGCCTTCGTGATTATCTTGTGCGACCAGCTGACGAAAATTGCCATCCTCCGGGTGTTCTCGTATGGCGAATCCGTGTCCCTCACTTCGTTTTTCAACCTGGTGCTGGTGTACAACCTGGGCGCGGCTTTTAGCTTTCTCGCCTCGGCTGGTGGCTGGCAGCGCTGGGCGCTCACCGCGCTGGGCCTGGGCGCAGCGCTGGTGATTATCTACATGCTGCAGCGCCACGGCACGCAGCGGCTTTTTTGCACCGCGCTGGCGTTTATCCTGGGCGGTGCGCTGGGCAATGTGATCGACCGGCTGGCGTATGGCCACGTAATCGACTTTCTCGATTTTCATCTGAACGCATGGCACTTTCCCGCCTTCAATCTGGCGGATAGCGCGATTACGCTAGGCGCAATCTTGCTGATCTTCGACGAATTGCGCCGGGTGCGGCACGGCTCGCGTTGAGCCACGCGCACGCGTCACGCGTGCCGTCGTCACTTGTATCTGGAGCCGGCGCGTCAGTGCCGGTCAGGCGGTCACCACGTCACCACGCTATGCCGGAGACTCACCATGGCCATTGCAGAACTCACAGGCAAGCACCTCGTCCTCGGCATGACCGGTGGCGTCGCCTGCTACAAGATCGCTGAACTCACGCGTTTGCTCGGCAAAGCCGGGGCCACGGTGCAGGTCGTGATGACCGAGGCCGCGACGCAGTTCATCACGCCCGTCACTATGCAAGCGCTCTCGGGACGCCCTGTCTACACCAGCCAGTGGGATGCACGCATCGACAACAACATGGCGCACATCGACCTGTCGCGTGAAGCGGATGCGATTGTGATCGCCCCCGCTTCCACCGATTTTCTGGCGAAGCTCGCGCATGGCATGGCCGATGACCTGCTTTCCACGCTCTGCGTCGCGCGCGACTGCCCACTGCTAGTGGTGCCCGCGATGAACCGCCAGATGTGGCTCAACCCTGCGACCCAGCGCAACGTCGCGCAGCTGCGTGCGGATGACATCCAGGTGCTGGGGCCGGATTCTGGCGCGCAGGCCTGCGGCGAAACCGGTGATGGCCGGATGCTCGAAGCCAGCGCCACCTATGAGGCCATTGCGTCATTTTTCAGCGCCAAGGTGCTGACAGGCCAGCGTGTGCTGATAACCGCGGGTCCGACCTTCGAGCCACTCGATCCGGTGCGGGGCCTGACCAATCGCTCCAGCGGCAAAATGGGTTTTGCGCTTGCGCGGGCCGCGCAGCAGGCGGGTGCCGAG
This sequence comes from Paraburkholderia bonniea, assembly GCF_009455625.1. Lineage (NCBI taxonomy): Bacteria > Pseudomonadati > Pseudomonadota > Betaproteobacteria > Burkholderiales > Burkholderiaceae > Paraburkholderia > Paraburkholderia bonniea. The sequence goes on from NZ_QPEQ01000001.1 coordinate 2,538,030, forward strand.
GTGCATCTGATCGCGGGCCCGGTGGCGCTCGCTACGCCCTGGGGCGTGAACCGCGAGGACGTGCAAACCGCGCAGCAGATGTACGAAGCCGTGATGCGAGTAGTGGCGCAGCAGCATGTATTCATTGGCGTGGCGGCAGTGGCGGACTGGCGTGCCGATCATGTCAGCGCGCACAAGCTCAAGAAAGCCCCCGGCCAGGCGCTGCCCACCTTCACCTTCATTGAAAACCCCGACATCCTCGCTACCGTGGCGCAACTGCCGCAGGCACCGTATTGCGTGGGTTTTGCAGCGGAAAGCGGGGATCTGGCCAGCAACGGCGAGCAAAAACGGCTGCGCAAGAAAGTGCCGCTGTTGATCGGCAACCTGGGCCCGCAGACATTCGGCCAGGACGACAACGAAATCGTGCTCTTCGAAGCCAGCGGCCAGACCGCGTTACCGCGCGCGGACAAGCACGAACTGGCGCGCACCCTGATCGCAGAAATTGCCCGGCGGCTGGTTCACTAGCACTCACCCGTTCGCTCACTACCGGCCACGCGTAGCCACAACACCCCATCAAGCTAGCAGGAGGACGACAGCGATGACCTTGCTTTCAGTACTCGACCAGACACCGGTGATCGCGGGTCATTCAGTCGCGGATGCGATTGCGGCCACCGTCGATCTCGCCCAGCTCGCCGACGATCTCGGCTATACCCGCTACTGGTGCGCCGAGCATCACGGCCTGCGCGCCGTCTCGAACCCATGCCCCGAGGTGCTGCTGGCGAGGCTTGGCAGTGTCACCCAACGTATCCGTATCGGCTCAGGCGGCGTGATGCTGCCTTACTACAGCCCATTCAAGGTCGCTGAGCAATTCATGATGCTCGAAGCGCTCTTTCCTGGCCGGGTCGATCTGGGCGTGGGCCGCGCGCCGGGCGGCGACCAGCGCACCGCGCAAGCGGTAGCCGCTGGAGCCTACAACCGCGGCGAAATCTTTACCCAGCAAGTGACCGATCTGGCTGGCCTGATGCAGCAAAACCTGCCCGCCGATCATCTGGCACATGGCGTCCTGCTCCAGCCGCAAATCGACACTCGGCCACAACTGTGGATGCTGGGCTCCAGCGAATTCGGCGGCGAGCTAGCCGCACAGTTGGGGCTGCGTTTTGCGTTTGCCCATTTCATTAATGCGCATTTCGGCCTGCGCGTGGCACAAGGCTATCGGGAACGCTTTCAGCCCGCTGGTGAGACGCAACCGTACCTTGCCGCTGCGGTATTCGTGATTTGTGCGGATACCGAAGCAGAAGCCATCGCCCTGGAAAAAGCCGTCGATCTGCGCCGGGTGCAAATGGCGTATGGCCTCAATGAGCCGATTCCATCCATCGAACAAGGCGCAGCCCAGGAATACGGCGAGCGCGAACAACTGGTCATTGCGCGCGAGCGGCCGCGCAGCATCATCGGCACGCCCTGCACTGTGACTGAACGGCTGCACACGCTGGCCGCTGAATTCGACGCCGACGAGTTGATCGTGCTCACCGTGGCGGGCAGCTATCAGGCCCGGCAACGCTCTTATGAACTTCTGGCCGATGCGTTCCAGCTTGGGCGCTAGCATTTTTCTTACTCTTTTTGAGTCCGCATGAAACTTGATCTGAAAATCCTTGATGCGCGCATGCGCGACTTTCTTCCGGCTTATGCAACACCGGGTAGTGCCGGTCTTGATCTGCGCGCCTGCCTGGATGAGCCGCTGGTTTTGCCAGCAGGCGGCACCGCGCTGGTACCGACCGGACTGGCAATTCATGTGGCCGATCCAGGCTATGCCGCGCTGATCTTGCCGCGCTCAGGGCTTGGGCATAAGCACGGTATCGTGCTGGGCAATCTGGTTGGACTGATCGACTCAGATTACCAGGGGCAATTGATGATTTCGACGTGGAATCGCAGCGCCAGCACCTTCACGCTCAACCCGATGGAACGCCTGGCGCAACTGGTGATCGTGCCGGTGGTGCAGGCCCAGTTCAATCTCGTAGACGACTTCACGCAAAGCGAGCGTGGCGCAGGCGGCTTTGGCAGCACCGGCCAGCATTAGGGGTTGAGGCAGCACCTATCTAATGCTTTGCGTTTGAGGTTCAAATGCAAAACGGCGCGGGGGGCAGTTCAGATTGAACTGCCCCCCGCGCCGTTTTGCTATCGCCTTACCGTTACGTGCGGCCTACTCCACCTCAAGCGCCTGCGGATTAGGCTTGCGCGATGCTGGATGCTCGTCAAACGTCAACGAAACCTTGTCATTCTCGTCAACATCGACGC